>NZUH01000033.1 GCA_002697255.1 Flavobacteriaceae bacterium
AAATATTTCTGAAGCCGGAACCTACTCTGTAGATGTGATAATTTCTGAAAATTGTACAACCACAGATGAAATTTTTGTTGAATTTTTTATTCCTGAAGAGGTTGATAATCTGCCAACCCTAAATTCTTGTGATAATTTTGATATTGATGGAGATGGTATTTTTGATTTAAATGAACAAAATAATAATATTACAGATCAATTAACTTCAGATGAATTTACAATAACCTATTATGAATCGGAAGAAGATGCTATTAATGATATTAACAGTATTTTAAATCCAACATCATATGATAATACTATACCATTTTCTCAATCTATTTTTGTCAGGATTGTACCAGATTCAAACCCGACATGTTTTTCCGTTAGTACTTTCTTATTAGAAACAATAAATCCCCCCGAAGTTATTATTCCTACTCCTTTAGAAGAGTGTGATGATGATTATGATGGTATTGTTTCATATTTTGATTTATCTCAAAAAACTGATGAAGTCTTAAATGGTCAAACAGGTGTTATTGTCTCTTATCATGAGTCTATTGATGACGCTGAGAATAACGAAAATGATATTGTTAATATTTACACAAATACTAACCCGGATACTCAAACCATTTATATCAGATTAGAAGATAATGAAACCGGATGTTCTACAACAACTACACTACAGCTTATAGTTAATCCTATTCCTGAAATAATTACCCCTCCTGTTCTTGAATTATGTGACGCTAATTATGATGGAATAACTACAATGGATTTAAGCTCTTTAGATACTACTATTTTAAACGGTCAAACAGGAATTAGTATTACTTATTATGAAACCCAACAAGACGCCGATAACGCTACAAATGTGCTTCCTGTTGAGTATCAAAACACGAACCCTAATACACAAGAACTTATTGTACGTTTAGAGGATAATGTAACCGGATGTTATTCAACTACTGTTCAGGGAATAGTAGTGAATATACCTGGAGTTATAGAAGTTAATGATTATGAACAGTGTGATTATACAAACCCAGGAGATCTAACAGAAGTATTTGACATAACTACCAAAGACAATGAAATAATTAACGGGCAAGATGTTAGCTTATCTTATTTTACATCATTTAGCGATTCTCAAGATAATATTAATGCTCTTTCTACTGCGGCATTGACAAACTATTCTAATACCAGTTCTGCTAGTGAGACAATCTATATTAGATTAGAGCAAAATGTAACAGGTTGTCTTAGTTTTGGCTCGTTTAATATCACAGTAAACCCTTTACCAAATGTTATTGAAAACACTGATTTAGTTCAATGTGATATTGATGATGTACAAGATGGTATCTCTATTTATAACCTGGAAGAAGCTGCTGAAAATCTTGTTATAGGAGATGACCCTAATAATTACGTGCTTACCTTCCATTTATCTCAAGAAGATTTAGATGCAGGAGTAAACGCTATTGAAGATCCTACAGCATATGTAAACTTAACACCTTTGCAAAATATCTATTGTAGAGTAGAAAATATAAATACAACATGTTATACCACTTCTTTCTTCTATTTAGAAACTATTTTCAACCCTATACCTGAAGATGCAGGGTTAATTGTTTGTGATAATAGTGAAGGAAATGGCAATGATTATAACGGATTAGGATTATTTACATTAAGTGATGCTGACGAATATGTATTATCGTTAATTGTAGCTAACCCAGACAACGATATAACAGATGCTAGTCAATTATCTATCGCATACTATGCTAGCGAACAAGATGCCTTATTGGAGTTGAATCAACTACCCAACGAATATACAAGTGAGGTGCCTAACGCACAGACAGTATATCTTAGGGTGGAAAGAGATAATGATTGTTTTGGAATTAATTCTATGCTATTGGAAGTACTACCAGTACCACAATACAATGAAGTTCCTGACGAAATTTTATGTACTGATACACCTGGTGTAATAGATATAAATCTTACAGATTATGATAATCAAGTATTAGGATTACAAGATCCTAATTTATATATAGTAACTTATCATAGTTCTCAGCTGGATGCAGATACAGGATTTAATGCTCTAGAAAGCCCCTACACGGTAAATGAAGAAGAAACAATTTATGCACGTGTAGAAGTGGATAACAGTGATCCTTTTATAACAGGTTGTTTTATCTCTAATATAAACTTTACTCTAACTGTTGAACCAAAACCTGTTTTTGTGGCACCTACTCCATTGATTGTTTGTGATGATGATGATATTGACGGAATCACGGTTATAGATATTTCTGTTAAAACGGAAGGAATAATGGCTGGTATTGTCGAGAATGTAGTTACATATCATGAAACTGAAGAAGAAATGAACGCAGGTATAAACGCTATAGAAAATACTGAAGCTTATACAAATACTGAAAATCCACAAATATTGTATGTAAGAATAGAAGATGATATGACTGAAGTAACTGGCTGTTACTCAGATACTACACTTGAGCTATTTGTACAAATCCCACCTCCTGTAAGTAATCCTCCTGATTTAGAATATTGTGATGCAGATGCAGATGGTTTTGGAGTATTTAACTTAACAGACTCTGATGCATCTATTGCTAACGGTTTACCAAACCTAATTATTAGCTATCACGAGACACAAGCTGATGCAGAAAATAATCTAAATGCCATTGTTGGAGATTATAATAATATTGTAGCATATCAGCAGACTATATATGTTCGTGTTGAAGATACTACCATCACTACAGATTGCTTTAGCTATGTAGAACTTTTAATTGTTGTAAATGATGTTCCACAGATAAATACGGAATCTTCTTCTTTAGAGATTTGTGATGACAACACAGATGGTTTTGGTTTATTTGATTTAAGTTTAAGTAATGAGGAAGTTTTAAATGGTTTAAATCCTTCTGAGTTCAATATTACCTATTATGAAACTCCAGAGAACGCAGAGAATGCAGAGAATCCAATTATTACTCCATTCGCTTACACCAATATCACACCATTCAATCAGGTTGTTTGGGTTCGTGTTGAGAATAATACAACCGATTGTTATAACACAAGCAGTATAGAGTTAACCGTAAACGAGTTACCTGTACTTACACAGCCCACTCCACTTAATCTTTGCGATTATAACAATACAGGAGATGAAGTAGAAGAATTTACACTAGAAGATAGTGTTGAACAGGTATTACAAGGTCAAACAGGTATTAATATTACTTTTTATGAAACGCAAGAAGACGCAAATAATGATACAAATCCAATCGTTAGTCCTTACACCAATACAAGCAATGCACAAACAATATATTTAAGAGGAGAAAATGAAATTACAGGTTGTTATTCTACTATTACTTTAGATCTAAGAGTAAATCCTATTCCAAGTCCGGTATCTCCTGAACCTATCGAAGAATGTGATGAAGATAATGATGGATTTACATTTTTTATCGTAGAACAAAATGAAATAGATATTATTAACGGAGAGTTAGATATTGCACTTTCCTACTATGAAACAATGACTAATGCAGAAAATGCTGTGGACCCTATCGATAGTCCTTATTACAATATTGTTGGCGATAGTCAAATTATATTTGTTAGAGCAGAAAATATCATTACAGGTTGCTTCACTATTGTTGAACAAGAATTAACAACACTTCCTTCGCCAGAATTACCACTAATCATAGAAGATATTGTTGTTTGTGATGATGACTATGACGAAACTACAGTCTTTGATTTAACACAAAGAGATGAAGATATTTTAGGAGATCAAAATACTTCTGATTTTGCTTTAAGTTATCATGAGACACTAATAGATGCTGAGACAGGAGATAACCCTATTGTCAATACAACTAGTTATCAAAACTTATCTAATCCACAAACTATTTATGTAAGATTAGAAGATCTTAATAACAGTTGTGTTAGCATAGGAGAATTTAATCTTATTGTTACACTTCCTCCGGTTATTGTACAACCTACAGCATTAGAAGAATGTGATGATGAAATTGCAGATGAAACTACAGAATTTGATTTAACAATTAAAGACGATGAGATAACCGCAGGTAATTTAGGATGGGAAGTTATTTATTATGAAACTGAACAGGATGCTTTAGACGGAGTAAATGCTATTGAAAACCCTGAAGCTTATACAAATACTTCTGTATTAGGAAATGCTGCTAATCCACAGACATTATATGTGTCTGTTACAAACGAATCAGGATGTATTGCTTATACTACTCTTACCATAAGAGTACTTCCTAATCCAACACCTAGTACAGACCCTTCAGATATTGAACTATGTGATTATGATAAGCCTGGTGATCAGACAGAAATTTTTGATATTACCGTTAACGAAGCATACATCATTAATGGTGAACCCGGGGTGAGCGTAGCTTATTACGAGTCTTTGGAGGATGCTGTAACGCAAACAAACCCTATTATAGATCCTACCAATTATAGTAATATAGAACCCGGACAACAAACTATTTATGTAAGGGTAACCAATGACAGTACAGGATGCTTCACCATTGTGACTTTTGACCTAATAGTAAATCCTTTACCAGACATATCCGCTGTGCCTGATGTAATTGCCTGTGAAATAAATACAGATGATTTTTATGATTTTGATTTAGAAAATGTAACTAGTGAACTTTTAGGATCTCAAGACCCTGCTAATTTTACGGTTACTTATCATGAAACACAAGAAGATGCAGATAACGGAGAAAATGCATTGATTAGTCCTTATACAAATCTTACAAATCCACAACAACTGTTTGTAAATATAACCAATGACTTGACAGGATGTAATATCACAGGAGCTGGATTTAATATAGAGGTACAAGAAGGAGCAATAGCAAATGGCGATGGAGTACCTGCAGGACTTACAATATGTGATAATCCAGAAGAAGCTAATGATGGTTTTGATCAATTTAACTTAACCGATTTAGACGAACAAATCTTAGATGGGCAAGATCCTACTAATTTTACAGTAACATACTATAATACTTTAGAAGATGCTCGAGACGGTATTAATGCTCTACCTATAATTTTTGAAAACACCTCTAATCCTCAAATAATTTATGCAAGAGTAGATAATGATACCGCTCCAGAATATCAATGTTATGATACCGCAGAAGCAACCCTATTGGTCAATTTACTTCCTGAATTTACACTGGAAGAAAGCTATTTAGCATGTGTAGATGTAAATGGAACAGAATTAATAGAAGAAACAGTGATGGAGATAAATCTCCCAGCTAGTCAATACACTTTTGAATGGATAGACCCAACAGGATCATTAGCTGCCACCACAGCAACACATACTCCACTTATGGGAGGAACATACATAGCTGTAGCTACAGATATAATAACGGGATGTAGAAGAGAAGTTACTACAGAAGTAATACCTAGCTCACCGGCTATCGTAGAAGCCGTAGTTACTACACTTGCCTTTGCAGAAGAGCATGTGATCGAAGCAAACGCTGTTGGAAGTGGTGATTACGAATATCGTTTAGATGATGGACCGTGGCAACTAGATGGTACATTTATAGACGTTAGTCCAGGTGAACACATAGTAACTGTTAGAGATTTAAATGGTTGTGGTATAGGAACTAAATCAGTGCTTGTTATCGACTATCCAAGATTCTTTACTCCAAATGGAGACGGGTATAATGATACATGGCAGATTATAGGTATAAATACAAGACCTCTTTCAACAATATATATCTTTGATAGATACGGAAAGCTGCTTAAGCAATTAAGCCCACTGGGAAGTGGATGGGATGGTACTTTTAACGGTAAACCGCTACCTGCAACTGATTATTGGTTTACAGTGAAATACGAAGAACCAGGAACAGAAATTATTAAAACTTTTAGAGCGCACTTTAGCCTGAAAAGATAAATAAACTCTATAAAATATAATCTGAAAGATACTTAAATCTAGCGGTTAATTGTCTGTTTGATGTTATCNTGGAATTTTTAAGAATATCACGATTATCGTTATTAAAAAAAGAGGGGATTACGTGTGCTAAAAACATTTCACCAAACATCTCACTTGAATTTCTTGGGAGTTCACAAGGTAAATTATCAACAGCCATAACAGCTATCGCATTTGATTCATGAAAATCGCATTCTTTAAAGTTTGTTTTATTAAAACCATAAATAGGATCATCAATGCTTGANGGCCTAATTGTAGAAGCAATTGGCCCGTCAATATCACAACTAATATCAGCAATAACATCAATTTTAAAGCTGTTATTTTTTATGTTATCCAGAGTAATTAATTTAGGTGCTTTAGGATTATGGTAATGACCAGCAAAATAAATATCTGCTACTGATGAAAATTTAGAGAATGANGATANAAATTGCTCAGGAAATTTATAAAAATTAGAAACNGTATTATCTATAGANTTTGAATAATTATAATCAAGTACATCAATATTTGTATAAACTGGCTCATCAAAATTTTTATCNATAAAATCTTTTGGAGAAACTTCTTTAATTTTTAAAAAGTCTAAAACTTCTTTTGTACCGCTACCTACTCTACCTTTTCCAGAAAGCAAAATTTTAATTTTTGGAATAGATATTTCTTTAAGAACCTTATCAAAATTTATTCTATCTTTTAATTCAATTGCTTTAGGAATGGAAAAAATATTTTTTTTTAATCCGTATGCTCGTAAGCCATTATATGCACCAATAACACCTGCATAATAACCAAAACCAATCAATCTATTATTGGACTTGTCAACTATAGTCTCATGATCATATAATTCAATATTTCTTTTTAAAATCTCCTGAAGCAACTTTTTATTGTATGGCTGTTTCTTTATTGTATGTGAAAAAAAGAAATATTTCTTATCAGAAATTAATTTATTAATTGGAACTTCTTTTACTCCTATCAAGATATCACAAGCTGAAAGATCTGATCCAACCTCAATACCTAATGACTCGTATTCAAAATCAGAAAAACAACGAATGTCACTACTCTCAACTAGAAATTTAATATCAGGAAATTTTTTAATTATTTCTACACATTTATTAGGTGAAAAAACAACTCTTTTATCTGGAGGACTTTTATATTCCTTAATTATGCCAATTTTCATAATTCAAAAATAACCCCTTAAAATTCCTTGTACAAGTTTTTTATATATTTGCAATTCATTTTTGTTCATTGAAAATATGGGGTCGACTGGATTTGACAGCAAGTCAAGGTTAATACTAAGCATGTCGCGCAATAAAATAGTACGCGTAATAATCTATTTTAAACTTTAAACGGCGAAAATAAATACGCTTTAGCTGCATAATCTGAATTATAGTAGGATTAGCCTCGTTCCACCAGGTGGAAAAGCTAAATGTTTCACGAAAGCCTTTGTTAACGGCGTTCAATAAGAAACATCGTAAATGTTAACATAGAAAATATGAGTTTCGACATATTTTTGAAACTAAGAAACTAAGTGATATATGGAATGTTTTTAGTCAGTATGTCATCGAAAATTAATTAAAAACTAAACATGTAGAAATTTATTAGTTTTCTTGTTTGGACCCGAGTTCGATTCTCGGCGACTCCACAGCATTATTCCCGAAAATAAAAAATTATTTTTGGGAATAATTTTTTTTATATTTGATTAATTACCCTCACTAATTTTAAAAGATGATTAGAATTTTGGTTAAATCATTATTTGTATCATTATTTTTAATTTCTTGTAATAAGGATATTTCTGATAACATAGAAAATCCCCAAGTTAACACACCAGAAATTCAAACTGAACCAACTTTTAATGTCATATTTACAGAAAATATTACATATAGTTACGGATTAAGTCATGAATCTGTAAACAGTGAAAGCATTACAACTATGCCTTTATTTATGGATTCATATGTTCCCGAAAATGACTCAGAAAATAGACCAGTTATGATGTTAATTCATGGGGGTGGATTTTTTGGAGGATCTAAACAACAACAAGCTATTGTTAACATTGCTAATTATTTTGCTGAGCGAGGTTGGGTTGTATTTTCTATTGATTATAGACTAAAGAATGATTATGGAACTGTCCCTCAAGAATGGATTGATTTCTCTGTAAATGTAGATCCTTCTAGTCTTGCTAAATTTTTTGCCATATATCCTGCTCATAGAGATGCCAAAGCTGCTTTGAGATGGATTGTAGCAAATAAAAATACATATAATATTAACTCAGATTATATAACTGTTGGTGGAGGCTCAGCTGGTGCAGTTGCATCAATAGGTATAAGTGTGTCTGATTTAGAAGATTATAAAAATGAAATTAGTATTTATGAAGACAATACACTTTTATCAACAAATCTTGATCAACCATTTGAGGTACACACAATATTAGATTTTTGGGGCTCAAATAATTCGATTGAAATATTAGAGTATATTTATGGAAAACAATGTTTTGATTCAAATAATCCTCCAATATATATTGCACATGGTACAGAAGACACTACCGTATTGTTTAGTAAGGCAGAACAACTAAGAGATATATATGAACAAAATCAAGTCCCTTATATTTTTTACGAATTGATAGGCGAAGGTCATGGACCATGGAACGCAACAGTTGAAAATATTAGATTAGAAGAATTAGCATTCAACTTCATTGTTGAACAGCAAGAATTAATTCAAATAACTAATTAATTTTTATGCTAATTATAAAAAAAATATGAATAATATACACTTTATAATAATCTTATTTATTTTAAGTAGTTGTTCTCAGAAACCAACCAAAGAAAAAACAGTAATTAAAAAAGAAAATATTGAAATTGAGTTGACTGGTGAAGCTGCAACGAAAAAAGACACTTTTAAATTAAATGATAAAAATGTGATGGAGTTCTTTTTAGAATATGATAAAAATAACAAAGAGAATAAGGTTAGAATTTATACGGACTTTGGAAATATTGAT
>NZUH01000006.1 GCA_002697255.1 Flavobacteriaceae bacterium
TCTTTCCAATCCGACAGACCAGAACCGTCTCCAAATGGTCAAATCTGACTTGGAATCTATGGGTATGAGCTACACTCAGATGAAACTGGATAACTGGGACGACTATGCTACTCCCTCATGGCTAGAGCACTATGACAAGGTCCTACTTCCATGGCAGACTGACTACAACGTCTACTATGGGGACTACTATGACAAGCTAGCTTCTACTCGGGTCACTGATGGCCTATCCGTCGTCGAGACCTTGGAACAGTTCATGGTGCAGGGCGGTACTACACAAATACACCTAGGCCCTTACAGAGATGCATATCAGCCAGCCAACCTACCGTTTGGAATGGATATTGCTATGAGAAATCAAGTCAATCTCACCGAGGACAATAGAATTCTGAGTGAAGATATCACTATCGTGGACCCATTCCACCCTCTTATGGACGATGTCGATATGTCAGCATTCGGCGCCATAAACGGAGGGAGTCACGTAGCCCTATCAGGCCTTGATACCGCACAGGTTCAGGGAACCCAGATTCCTCAGGTATGCGGTGGAAGAATTAGTGATCCAACTGGAACCTTCCATACATTGATCAGAGATAATACATACGAGTCTCAGTCCCTTCTGTCGGTATGCAACCGAGGTGCTGGAGGGATGATCGTAACTACGATAGATGTTGAGAATCCCAGCGTGACTCAAGAATTCGGTGGAGAGCAGATCCCTATTCTATCCAATCTACTGGAATACAGACTTACTCCATATCCCACGGACTTCGGAATTGCCGGAGAGGGTTACGACCTAACGGTAAACGGCCAATCCCCTTCGATAGACTCGATAACCGGGGCTTACTCTACGATGTACATCAAGAGTAACTCAGACCTATCTTTCGACTATGTTACAAATGTTCCAGGAGTTTTCGCTGATTGGACACTCTCCTCAGGCAATAATGATTCTGTGACTGGTTGGGATGGTGCAATCATTGATGCTGGAGAGACCAGCCATACTCAGCAGACAGCTCCAGAGATTCCGACCCTCGGCTCTTTCTGTGTCGCAAATACTTCATCGAACACCGGTTGCAGAATAGGGGCAGAATGGATACTGACCTTGTATCTTCACGATGAAGATGGACACACTAGGATCACCTACATCAGACTCGTGACGGACGACACNCTNGCAGATGAGTTCAGNCCACTCGCGTCTGCCTCAATCATCTCCAATTCTGCAATCTCGGAGTTCATCGCATTGGATGGGACNAAGACAGTAGCAGGGACTGACTGGCCGATATACCGAGTAAGNCTCACTGAGACGGGAGANATTAGCCTGTCATTCTCAGCTGAAAATAGTACTGATCCAGACGCACCTGAGGGCGAGTCTGGAATAGAGCTATTCGAGTGGAAGGTATTCTTCGACTACCCATGGGACAGCCAGAGTCCAACTTTGGAGGGCCATGAGTTCCAGATTCCAGCTTCTGCTACTGATGAGTGGACATACACGTTCAGAAATCTCACGAGCAACCCAGACGGGACTCTAGAAAATGAGATCCGTGTAGAGCTCATTGTNTACGATAANGCAGGAAAGCAGAGTGAGAAGCACAGGATGTANTTCATAGTGGTAGGNGAGGACTTCGGNGACGAACCACCTTTGGTCCAGTTCACTGCCCCTAGGCCAACAGATTCTCAGAGAGAGGACTTGGTACTAGTCACTGGTAACCTGATATCAGGTGCCGAAAATGGAGATGTGAAAATCGAAGTAGCATTAGATCCAGCAGTCCTCGACTACTCTACCTCCCAGAAGATTACCCAGAAGCAAATTGGAAAATTCAATCTGTCCGAGATGAATAGTGATGGAGATACATTCTCCCTCACTTTGGATATTTCCGATATCTACCAAGTCGAGACTGGTGTAGCNGCTACCGTATACATACGTATCACAGAAGGAGACGGCTCNAGGTATGTCATATCGGAGACAATCGATATCAGCCTGGTCCCACGTGGAGGCGATTCCGATGGCGGTATTTCTGCCGGCGGGGGACTCAGCACAACAATTCTAGCAGGCATAGGTGCGGCCATCCTNCTGATACTTGTAGTCGTAGTGACCCTAGTTGTCCGAGGTAGATCGAAGGATACTGTTGTTAGTGANACAGTCGAACAGTTTGGNGGAGTGGAGACCATGGATCCAGTGGAGGCCTACGTTCAGCAAATGGTCGCCTCAGGATATGACGAACAACAAGCCAGAGCCTATGCTGAACAGTATTACGCAAGTTATTACGAACAGCAAAGGCAAGGCGGAGCCTAACGNTAGGGGANCTCAATGGACTCTTCCGATAGGTACACCGTCGCAGACTTGAGTATGTCCGAGGCCGGTAGGCTGAAGGTCGAATGGGCAAGGAGTAGGATGCCAGCATTGGCCTCCTTGAGGGCAAAAGCGGAGATTGAAAGGCCACTAGAGGGTCAAAGAATAGCCGGTTGCCTACATGTCACCAAGGAAACCGCGGTCCTAATAGAGACTCTAGAGTCNGCAGGAGCAGAGATATCATGGTCTGGGTGCAACCCACTTTCGACTCAAGACGAAGTCGCCGCATGGCTAGCCTCGGAGGGATACTCAATACATGCATGGTATGGACAGGATAATTCGGGATTCTATGAATGCATAGATAAGACCTTGGAATTTGATCCTACACTTACATTGGATGATGGTGCAGACCTGATCTACAGGGTCCATTCTCAATTCAAGGATCTCGCACAGGGAATAATNGGCGGGACAGAGGAAACGACTACTGGAGTACACCGTCTGAGGGCGATGGCAGATGCCGGTGAGCTACTATATCCAGTCATTGCAGTCAATGATGCGGAGACAAAGTGGGATTTCGATAATGTCCATGGAACAGGCCAGTCTACAATAGACGGGATACTCAGAGCAACTAGTGTTCTCTTGGCAGGTAAGAACTTTGTAATCGCCGGTTATGGACACTGCGGCAAGGGGCTGGCAATGAGGGCGAGGGGGATGGGGGCCAATGTCATCATCACAGAGATTGACCCGATCCCCGCACTAAAGGCGACAATGGACGGATTCAGAGTAATGAAGATGGATGAGGCGGCCTCGATAGGGGATCTATTCTGNACAGCCACTGGTATGAAGGACGTCATAGTTGGAAGGCATTACGACTCAATGAAGGATGGCGCTATTGTGTGTAATACCGGACACTATGATTGCGAGGTCAGTATTTCTGACTTGGAAGAGAGAGCTACCGAGGTCTTTACGATTAGGGACAATAACGAGGCATTCACAATGCCCGATGGCAGGAGGATCCATCTGCTTGCCAGGGGCAGACTAGTTAATCTCGCTTCGGCAGAAGGCCACCCCAGTGAGGTGATGGATATGTCATTCGCAAATCAGTTCCTGGCACTCTGTAGATTAGCGCGTGAAGGATCCACTTATGACAACACTGTGTACGATATACACCCAGATCAGGACAGGCAACTGGCCGCACTGAAACTNTCATCCTCGGGAATTGTTATCGATGAGCTGACTGAGGATCAGAAATCGTATCTTCTTGACTTCTCAGCCGGGACCTAGGACGGTATTAAGGGAGATTGAGCTCCCATTTCTTAGGCATCCTCTCGCCAGATTCAACTATCAGGTAGATTCTCTCCTTTATCGCAGGCATCTTACTTTTCATCAAGGAAGAGTAAAGAGGGCTCTCTCTAATGCTTTCCGGGATACATACCTGCCCAGTAGTTGTCTCATAGTCAATTGCCCTCTCAAGATCTAAGGCATGCCTGTTAATTGACTGTAAGAGGTTCATACTAAGTCTGCTGATGGCCACGACTGTCAGTAGCAGTATGATGAAAACAATAGGGAGGGACCAACCCGAGTCCCCGATGAATATCATGCTCGCACTACCTACGAAAAATGCCATGGGCGCGACAAAGAGCATCAGGAATAGTCCCTGTGAAATCGGCTTNTTCTTCTTCAGCTTCTCTATTATTTCCCACCTGGGGTGCTTAGGTTGNTTCGGCCTAAATATCTCATCAGACTCCATCTTCGAGGCCTTCGAAACAGTCTGGCTGACTCTACCCATCCTCATCTTCAATCCTCCGTCGACAGAATCCATTTCNGAGGAGAACATCTCTTCGAGTAAATCCGCNCACTCCTCATAATACCCCATCCGNACCAATATCGAAATCTGTTCAATCAGTGGTGTGACTTCTGTTGGGGCGTTCTCTCTACGACTCTCCCACCACTCTAAGGCATCATCCATCATCCCTAAGTGATCTACCAGTAAAGTTCCCCCGAGGTCCCATGCTCGACGATTCTCTGGATCTAATTTGACTACCCTCCTCAGGGCTGTTACGGATTTAGCTGTCTGGACCAAGCTCGGCATCTCTTGCTTACCTTTGGTGGGGGCAGGGAGCTCCATTCTGGCTATGGTCATCCAAGCATCTGAGTTATCGGGCTCTTTGGCAACTAACTCTCTACATATCCTTAGAGTAGAGTCCCTATCTCCCCTCTCCTCAGATTCAATAGCATCCATCCACAAGTCAGAACCTATTGCTACATCATCAGACATAATTAACATCTCATAGTTCAATCATCTAGATCGTCTTCTATCTCTTCCTCTCGAAGGACGGCCGCCTCTCTTTCCGGGTTTCGAATATCGGCCGGAGGAATTACCTCCGCCTCTGCCCCTGCTCCCTGAGAAATTTGACCTCCCTCCGCTCCTTCTATCATCATGAGTGCCTCTTCTCCCATGTCTCTTACCTGCACCTTTCTGGTTTCTAGGGCCCTTGGCTTTCTTAGGAGCAATTTCTACCGGAGAGCCTATGGCCCTTTTTACGTCAACGTTATTGTATACTGGATGAACATGAACAAAACCAGAATCTACCGGCCCCAGTACAGTGTCCACTCTCCCAAGAATCTTACCACCATTGATCCTCAATACGTCTCCTAGATTGGGTGACCTTCCTTCAAATGAGATCAATAATCCGCCCATATGGGATATCTCAGTTACTCTTCCAGAGAAAGTCATTCTCTCCCTCGCACATACATCAACCCAACAAATAAAGAAATTATGGTAAACAACGCGCTACTTGCAGGAAGAAGTCCATCAGAATCATCGTCATCATCAATGAAATCTGGCTCGCTCGGGACTTGGTCAAACAGGAGTGAATTATTCACCTGTTGAGAAACCTCAGAGCACTTTCCAGAGATATCACAACCTACAATTCTAACTTGATGCTCCCCCTTCTCCCACAATATGAAATTGATATCAGGGGTATTCCATGAGTTCCCAGATACGGCAATATTGCCACTTGGAATCCCATCTACCTCCATGGAGAAGTCAACTTCCTCTCCATCAGGATCGCTAAATTGTCCGTTCATAGACCAAAAGTTTCCATCCCATCCGAATTCTGTAATTGAAATTGCGGGAGGAGAGCTTTCTTTGATGATGCCCAAATCATATTTATTCTCGAAAGTATAAACCCCATTTCCTGATGCCATAACTCTTACATCTACAGATCCTGGTAGCATATTGGATGAATCTCCTTCGACGGAAACAGGTTGTGAATCAAGAATATCTATAATTCCAAGCTCTTGAAAGTTCCCATCTTGGACAAGAATAATTCGAGCAGTGAGGGCCGGCCAGTTCCCATTTGGCTCCAAAGTAATCTGATGTGGATTGGCTAGTGTGGTCGAAGTAGATGAGACAGTGAAAGGGACTCCTATGAACCATGTTCTATTGTCTGTAACATAGCCATCTTCGTCTGAAGCGGAACAAGAAACCTCTACAACTCCTGTTTCAGGAACACTTGCTTGGATGCCTCTGTTATCGGTTTCTTGTACGAGGTAGTCCTGGTCCCCTTGGCAGGAGATATCCAAATTACCTACTCCCAAGTCATCTTCGAACCATCTGGAAACATCTTCTTCCCAGTCGGCCCAAACAATCTCTCCAGGGAATGGAACTGGTATCCACGTTCCATCAGGAGGGGACTCATCCGTCCATGTCGGTGGAACTGGTTCTCCAATCGGTTCAGTAGTAAAGTCGAAGAATAGGTCTTCCCCTATAGGCCAATCCTCCCGATATCCGTTAGGACTAAGCTCGAGGATAATACTTCCATCAGTATTNTTCCTAATGACAAAGCTGGATGATCCATCGCCAATGCAACTCCCAACAGTGGGGGCGAGGCCACCAGCAGTGGACTCATTGAGGCCGACATCCCTGCCTTCGCACTCATCCGACATCGAGAGACGCAGGTCTGGAACAGGCGGGAATGTGAAGTCGAATCTAGCACCAGATAGATTTGATGCGTTCAATGAGAAAGTAAATTCACTGGGATCATCAACCCCTGTAATCGACATGGTTGCATTCAGCCAGAGTTGTACTCTACACTCATCTTCAACTAATGACTGAGCAGTATTGGTATCACAGTCTCTATTCTGATCGGGAACGACAGGAACCTCCTTGCAATCCCCTCCAATGGATGAGGTACATCCTCTTATTTCTGAGTGATGGAGAGGGACAATATTCCATTCTTCAATTTCGACACCATCTTCTTCCCAGCTGGTGTTCTTCCAATCAGTGCCCACGCCCCCCCTATGGGCCGGACCATCTCTGAAACCTATCCTAGTCAGAGTATGTTCAATACACTCGCTAGCAAGCGCCCTGAAGAACTCACGTTCGTCCGTAGAGAACCAACCATCTCCTCCTTTATTCGGATCTAGTAATTCCATGAACTCGTCCATCGTTGTTCGTAACTCATCAGCTAAGGTACCATTCACCCATGCATCAGCCTTGACCTCAGCAGTCTTCCAATCATCGCTGATTATGATATCAAAAGAGGCATGCGAGTACTCGAACATATTCTCAAATGTGATAGAGCCACATTGCTCTTCCAGACTCCCTCCACCTCCTCCGAACTGCTCCATTCTCTTTGGCTCCTCATCAATTTCTGAGGACTCTTGATTTATTGCGAAAGGCATTGATACTACCAGAATAGCAATCAGCACGGACAGGNACTCATTCCTACTNGGTTCGCCCATGGCACTTGTAAGAGNATTAAGGTGATGATTGTATCGTAACCAAAGATGATTTTAGGAANCCCTAAATTTCATATACNTATNTNCTATCGCANANTTTAGGGAGACCTAAANATGNNATNNAAATCAAAAGCANTANTNATTAATTTACTCTTAATCACCTGTGTATTATCGGGATGCATGGGTGGTGAAAACCAAGAGGAAACTCAAGGAAGCTTAGTTATCGCCTTTGAAGTACAAGCAGACTACGAAAATATAGATGAAAACCCGCAAATATTAGCCGATTATCTATCTGAAAAAATGAATTATGATGTCACCCTCTACAGTGTTAGTTCAGAGGGAGCAATGATTGAGGCTCTGAGATTCGGAAATGCAGATGTCGCAATCATGGACGGGGGATCAGCATGGGTTGGCTGGCAACAGTATGACCTAGGAGTCCTCGGAGCTGATCAGAAGTCCGACGGTAGGACCTATTACGAGGCACATGCGTGGGTGAGGGCAGACAGTGAGATGGCAGATGCTCACTTAGACGACAACAGATATACTGATCCTTTTTCATTGCTTTCAGGAAAGACCTCTTGCCACACTGGCTGGCTGAAATCCGCTGGTATGCTAATGCCAATGGGCTATCTAATTGGCCTTGGATATACAAATGTGATAGGCGATCCGGATGATATTGAGACACTCAGAAACACAGTATATGGTTACTTCAGCGAGGACTCGTCAATCCCAGACTCAGGAACTCCTTACTACGGCTACTCTGGAGCACTGAAGTGTCTCTCAGAGGGAGCAGGAGACGTGGCCTTCGCCAAGGACAGTACAGTTGACTCGTACTGCAACAATGACGATCCCGTGGAGAATGAAGAATGGTGCCTGGAGATGGATGAGTACGTCGCTCTCCCCGCATTTGGAAGAGCTCCCAGCCACCCAGTTATGTACAATCCAGAAATTATGGATAACAGTACGTTGGAATTACTGACCGAGAGCCTTGTCGGAATGAGTGGCGATTCAGAGGGTGCTCTAATTTTAGAAAATGTCCTCAACACAGGCGCGATTGTCGAGACTAACGCACAAGACCATCTTGGGAGCTACTCCACCATGCTATCAAATATACCAGGAATCTCTGCATATTACTCTGAGAAGTATGATATCAATGAAACTGTATCGCCCAGTGTCGATAGGATAAGGTTGGCATTCGAGGTGAAATCAGATTATGATAACATCGATGAGAATCCCCAGCTCCTCGCTGACTATCTCTCTGAAAAACTTGGAATAGATGTTGAGATTTACCCGATAAGCTCAGAAGGGGCCATTATTGAGGCACTTAGGTTTGGAACAGCCGATTTGGCATTCATGGACGGAGGAGCAGCATGGGTCGGATGGAAGGAATATGGATTGGCAACAATGGCCGCTGACCAGAAGTCCGATGGTAGGGCCTATTACGAGGCACATGCGTGGGTGAGGGCAGACAGTGAGATTGCTCATGCGTACACGGATGAAGACAGTACTACCGATCCGTTTTCATTGCTTTCAGGAAAGACCTCTTGCCACACTGGCTGGCTGAAATCCGCTGGTATGCTTCTTCCGATGGGCTATTTGATAGGCAATGAATATGCGGACGTAATAGGGGATACGGATGATATTTCCTCATTGAGGGACACAATATACAACTTCTTCAGCGAGGACTCGTCAATCCCAGACTCAGGAACTCCTTACTACGGCTACTCTGGAGCACTGAAGTGTCTCTCAGAGGGAGCAGGAGACGTGGCCTTCGCCAAGGACAGTACAGTTGACTCGTACTGCAACAATGACGATCCCGTGGAGAATGAAGAATGGTGCCTGGAGATGGATGAGTACGTCGCTCTCCCCGCATTTGGAAGAGCTCCCAGCCACCCAGTTATGTACAATCCAACAGTATTGGATGTCCAGACCAGAACAGCAGTATTGAATGCACTCATGTCAATGAATTACGAGACGTACTACGTCAACTACACAACAAGGGGCGAAACCTTCACCGGATGCTACGATATTACAGTCCATGTTCTCGATGAAGAATCCCCTCGTAATACATGTGCTTCGGAAATTCTTCAAAATGTTCTGAACACAGACGGTCTTGTTAGAACAACATCCCAAAACCACTTAGGAAGCTATTCAGACCTAATTAGCAATATTCCCGGAATATCAGCATATTTTGGAGATAAATTCGAGATCAGTTAGTATCTAATTGGATGGTTTACCCGTTTTGGTGTCTGATGATTCCCCTCCACTAGAACCATATACTCGTTTAGGGTCCCCTAAAGATGAAGATGTCTAGTAAGATGCTATCAGCACAAAAACTCTCGAAAATTGAGAATATGGGCGACGAGAGTATTCCCAAGGGGATTGAGCATAATCGGCCCGAGTCCGAGTGGTGGGATCTCGAGGCCAATAGCCAATCACCTGTTGTGAGTCTCAGGAACCTCGTGATAGGATATTCCTCAAAAGATCCATTAGCAGAGATTCCGAGTCTAGATATCTTTCCAGGAGAGATCGTAGCCATTGCAGGTCCATCAGGTATCGGAAAAACGACACTTCTGAGGACCATTGCAGGTATTGTAAGGCCAATATCTGGAGATGTCCATGTTTGTGGATTTACCAGCCCCTCTTTGCCGAAAAGAGGTCAGGTTGGATATATCCCTCAAAGACTGGGATTGGTTAGACACGCTACTGTTATGCATAACGTACTTCTGGGATCGAATGCAAGTCATAGCCCAAGATTAGGCATATTCTCATCTAGAAAAGCCAAGAATGAAGCTAAATCAGCGATTATTTCAATGGGTCTAGAGGAAAAAATCAATGAACCAGTCAGGAGACTTTCGGGCGGACAACAAAGAAGAGTTGCTACTGCCCGAACCTTGGCACAGTCGCCATCACTCATCATGGCAGATGAATTCCTCAGTGAGTTGGACGAGGAGACCATGAAAGTAGTTTTGAACAAGGTCACTGAATTCGTTAGAAAATCAAAGAGCGCCCTCCTATTCGTCGAGCATGATATTTCCAGAGCAAAATCAGTTGCCGACAGGTTACTAGTAATCGATGATGGAAGAGTTAATCCATTCATCACCGAGACAACTGCCTTGGAGGTCAGTACTTGAGATTGACAAAACAACGTATCATCGGGACTCTGGTAGCGACTTTGGTATTGTCACTACTCCTTGTTAGTAGCATGGTAGAAGATTGGGGGAGGCTATCGGATGGTCCCAGCAATCTGATCATATTCATCAACGAATCACTTTGGCCTCCCGATTGGAGTGTAATCGAGCCTCAAGCATACCCTGTTTGTACTGTGTACCCCCTCTTCGATTTCACCTGCTCAACGGCCTGGATTGGCATGGTAGAGACAATCAAAATTGCTTTCG
Source organism: Flavobacteriaceae bacterium (assembly GCA_002697255.1). GTDB lineage: Bacteria > Bacteroidota > Bacteroidia > Flavobacteriales > Flavobacteriaceae > MED-G13. The sequence goes on from NZUH01000006.1 coordinate 10,423, forward strand.
CATCCACAGTTTTTGGTATGATTATCTCCCTACCTATCTCACTTCTGGCGGCAAGAAATCTAAATCCTACATGGGTCAGCCTCCCAGCAAGACTGGCCCTCTCCGTTTGTAGAAGCCTCCCAAGTATTATTTGGGCTATTTTCTTTGTTATTCTAGTTGGATTCGGACCTTTTTCAGGTGTCCTCGCAATGACAGTTTACACCGTGGGATATCTCGGAAAGCTACAATATGAAGCAATCGAGGGACTCAGTAGGACTCCTCTGGACGCTTCGAGGGCAATGGGCCTGTCAAAAATCGAAACTGCTCTTGGTGTGGTAATCCCTGAATCTGCTAACGAACTAATCTCACAGATGATTTTCATGTTTGAATACAATTTCAGACATGGTACTGTTATTGGAATCGTTGGTGCTGGTGGAATTGGCTATTACATCAACCTGTATCTGAAATTTCTTCAGTATGACAAAGTAATTGCTTACTTAATCATAATTCTCGTAGTGGTGGTGATAATCGACTTCTTCTCGATTTATGCTCGTTCATTCTTCAATGAGGAGGGCGACTCAAGGAGGCCTTCTTGGCTTGATATTTTCATCCCTGATATCCTAAGAAGGTAAATCTGCGACTATCCTAATAGAACCATCCTCGTAGAAAATCTGGATATTCTCTGGTACCTTTGCCGTGAGTGATGCCAGAGCTTGGTAAACCTCCTCCTCCTCAACCTTGAATGCTTCAGCCGCCCTTTTGGTTGACCATGGGATCTCCACAAAATCAGAGGATGAGATCCACCGGATAA
>NZUH01000008.1 GCA_002697255.1 Flavobacteriaceae bacterium
AAGATTCTAACAAAATTATTTAATTTTTATATTACAATGATATGATAAAGATTCGTATGATTTATTAAATTCATAATTAAATTAATAGAAGACTATGAAAAAAATATTTTTTGTTTTGTGTGTATTAGGAGTTGTATTNCCATATTACCANTTGTATTATTTTTTAGAAGGAAATAATTGGTCAATGGAGGGATTTTGGTCNGAAATNTANTCCAATCATGCAATTTCAATGATTACNATGGATATCACNGTTGCNGCAANNTCNTNNTTNGTTTTNNTNATTTATCAANNTTTANAATAAAAAAATTNANANNANNTNNTTTNTAAANTATATTGTTATCNCTNTTTTTNGTNGGATTTTCNTTATCAATGCCNTTNTATTTNTANGATAANTATAAAAANTAAAAANTANTACNTNAAAAACTCTTTTTCTTTAATAATTATANATTACATTTGCTGAAATTTATAATTTACAATGAAAGGAACAGTAAAATTTTTCAATGAATCTAAAGGTTATGGNTTCATTACAAACGACGAAACAGGAGAAGACCTTTTCGTTCATTATTCGGCAATTGGTAACCTTACTCTTAAAGAAGGTGATAAAGTAGAATATGAAGAAGGTGAAGGTAGAAAAGGAAAAGCTGCTACAAAAGTAGAACTTGCATAGATATCTCTATAGCAATTAATCTAATTAATATTTGCTAATTAAAACCTAAAAACTATTAGTTTAGTTTTTTGATCATTTGCTATGCACGCATAGTTTTTTTATATTTGCTAATTAAAACCTAAAAGCTATTAGTCATGAGAAATTTATATATAATATTATTTGCTGTTTTTGCATTAGTATCATGTGATGAGGATGATACCAATTTACCAGCGCCATATTATCCGATTGAAGGTAAATGGTTATGGTCACCAGATCCTGATGACAGATCCTATGCAAACACTATGTACGAATATGTAGATGGTACTATTTACACATATTACCCTGATTGTTGGCCAGATCTATGTACTGATGATCATTTTAACGCATTAGAAGAATCAGATAGAATACCGGGAACAGACTCTTATGAATATGACGGGTATTCTTTGATTATAGATGGAATACAAGAGATAGTTACCTTTGAATGTGATGGGGGCGTAATGCTTAATGAAAATGGNGGTAAACTATGGAGATTAATTTCTGATTGTCAGTAGTNCTCAACAAAGAAAAATCAGAATCTTTTNCCGATTGAAACACCTCCTTTAAATGTGGCTTCAGGTCTATTGTTGCTCACGCTATACCCACAGTTTGTACAATCATCATTTTCATTTTTAGTAAATAAGAATCTTCCTACTCCAACCATGTATTCAAAAGTCCACCCTTTTTTGTTTACCCATTTCCTTCCTACTCCAAAGCCAGGGGCTATATCCCATACTTTTATTTCTTCAGTTGTTGAATAGGGCTCGTTAGGCATTGGATCATAATAGTACGTTACTCTATTGTATTCTACATTTGAAAATTTTATGAATAGTTCAGCAAAATATCCTTCCCCACCAAAATCTGTCTTATTTAAAAAATAAAATCTGTAAAAAGGATTCAAGGAAAATTTTTCAGACCAAGATCTTGAAGCATTATTATCATTAAAATTTAGAAATATATCTGCCCCATAAGATGAATAAGAATCGTTTATTTTTTCATATCCAATATTTAAAGCAGGCTGCGTTAATAAATCTATAACATCCAATTTCATTTCAGAATCTCCAAGTTCATCAAATAGTTCTTTGACTTGTTTNTCATTTTTTAAAACTTCGACTTGTTGAACATCTTGACTAAAANTAATATTAAAAAAGAATAAACATAATATTGTANAATGGCATTTCATAGTATTATTTTGGTTNAAATTTTGATGTCGTAAATATATAAATTGATTTAGAATCGATTTAAATAATTTTGTTAAATAAATATTAATCTTAGTCTACATTAATTCTTAAATTTACTGATCCAAATTATCGATATTGAAACCCAATCAAAAATCCAATAGCTCAAAAAAAAATCAAGTTGAAAAAATGTTCGACTCAATATCCTTTGAATATGATTTGCTCAACGGGATTATGACATTTAATAATCATAAGAGATGGAAGAAAAATATTTTGAATATTGCCAAAAAGCTAAAGCCTAAAAATGCACTTGATATTGCAACTGGAACTGCAGATATTGCAATTAATTTGGGAAGTATTTCAGATTGTAAAGTTACCGGAGTAGACATATCTGAAAAAATGCTTAATGTTGGTAGAAAAAAAATATCAAAAATGAAACTAAGTGAATCCGTGAGTTTAGAAACGGGAGATGCTGAAAATTTAAATTTCAAAGACAATTACTTTGACCTAGTAACAATTGGATTCGGCGTAAGAAATTTTCAAGATTTACAAAATGGATTAAAGGAAAGCTTTAGGATCTTAAATGAAAAAGGCACACTTATTATACTTGAGACTTCAGTACCAGAAAATAAAATTATGAAATTGTTCTATTCCATATTTACCAGGACTTATATTCCTTTAATGGCACGTTTATTTTCGAAGGATATCTCAGCATACAACTATTTGTTAAATTCTGCTGAAGCTTTTCCGTGCGGACAGGCATTCGGAAAAATATTAAAATCAGTTGGTTTTAAAAAGGTTCAAATAAATCCTAAATTATTTGGTTCTTCCACAATTTATATTGCAACAAAATGATTTCTGAATTCAATTTTTTTAGTGAATTTAATTTTTTATTCAAAAATAAAGACCCCTTTGTCGTTTTTAAAAAACCTAGTCATAATAAAATAATTTGCTGGCAGGGAAANGTTTCCTATTTATCNTTAAATGNAATAAATAAGGAAAAGGGTTTTTTATTTATGCCCTTTAATCACGATTCTAAAGGTTTAATTTTAACGCCCTCTAAAATAACAGAAACAGAATTTTATTTAGACAGAAGATTTGAAATGAATTCAAAAATCAAAATTGATAATTTTTTGAAAAAAAGAAAATCACATATTGAATCCATTGAGAATGCAATAAATCAAATTAATTCTACAGATTTAGAAAAAGTAGTCTGCTCATCAACTTTTAATTTAAGCATAGATTCTAAAAAATATGTGGATTATTTTAAAAAGTTAATTCAGTTAAACCATGATGCTTTTTGTTATTTTTTTTACGACCCTAACATCGGCATTTGGACAGGGGCATCTCCAGAAAAATTAATCTCTACAGAAAATGGTTCCCTAACAACATGTGCGCTTGCAGCAACAAAAAAGGATCTTAACCAGACATGGAGTGACAAAGAGTTTAGAGAGCAAACAATAGTTGAGGAACAAATAATTAAAGATTTAAAAGGATCATGTAATGATTTAGAAATTGGAGTATTACAAACCGTAAAGGCAGGTACTTTATATCACTTGAAAACATTGCTAAAAGCCAAAACAAATCATCATTCCACAGTTTTAATTAATAAGCTTCATCCAACTCCAGCTGTTGCGGGAACCCCAAAGGATTTAGCAATAAAGTATATAAATGATTTTGAAGATTATGACAGATCATATTATACTGGATATCTTGGTTTTATTGATAATTATGATTGTGATATTTATGTTAATATAAGATGTGCTAAAATTCTTAATAATGATCTAACTCTTTACGTTGGCGGAGGAATAACTAAAGATAGTAATCCGATCGATGAATGGAACGAAATCATTAATAAATCACAAATAATGCTTAACGTATTTCACAAAACCTAAGCTATTTATTTAGTAAATTTGTATAAAATGAAGTACTCCGTAATACCTATTGCTCAATCGCTTATTTTATCCTGTTTAAATTTCAATTTTTTTAATATAGTAATTTCTCCAGGCTCTAGAAATGTGCCTTTGGCAATTGGATTTGCCTCCAATAATAATTTTAATTGTTTTAGTATTGTAGATGAAAGATCGGCTGCTTTTTTCGCTTTGGGATTGTCACAAAGGTCAAAAAAACCAACAATTTTAGTATGCACTTCAGGATCTGCTTTATTAAATTATTATCCTGCAATAGTAGAAGCTTATTATAGTGAAATCCCTTTAATTATTTTATCTGCTGATAGACCTGCATATAAATTAAATATTGGTGATGGCCAAACTATAAATCAAAACAATGTTTTTGAAAAAAACATACTTTACTCAAAAACATTAAAACAAGATTGTACGCATTCAACCGAGGAAATTATTAAAAGTAACAAACAAGAAATTATCGATAGTAAATCAACTAGTTCATCAATTTTAAGAAAACAAAAATCAATACAAAACGATAATGAATTAATAATTCAAGAGGCCTTTAATTTATGTGTAAATAATAATAAGCCTATACACCTAAATATACCTATGGAGGAGCCTTTATATGATTTTGTTAATACACCATCAATAAAAATTAATTTTAGCAAAAAATTATCAGAGCCTTTAATTTCTGAAAATAAAATAGTAGATGTTTATAAAGAAATTGAAATAGAAAAAAAAATATTGATTTTAGTTGGTGTTTCTGAAAATGATATTTTATCCGATAAATCTATTGAATTAATTAATTCAATAAATTCTATGGTAGTTTTAAAGGAGCACACCTCAAATATTCATAATGAGTATTTCATTTCAAATATTGATCGTATAATTGGGCCAATAGAATTACAACAAAATTCACATGAGATTTTTGAAGAGTTATCACCAGATATAATTATTACAATGGGTGGAATGATAATTTCAAAAAAAATAAAATTATTCTTAAGGAATTTTAAAGCAAAAAAACATTTCCATATTGGTAAAAATTCTAGTAAGGATTCTTTTTATTTGGGTGTTGAGCATTTAAAGATGAGACCTGATGAATTCTTTGAAAACATGAGTATTAAATTTCAAAAATCAAATTATTCAGTTTTATGGAATAGACAAAATTTGAGTAAAAAAAACTTACACGAAAGATTCACCAAAATTGCCAATTATTCAGATTTAAAAGTATTTGAGATTTTGTCAGAATGGATCCCAAAAAAATATGATATTCAAGTTGCTAACAGTACTCCGATAAGATATTTTCAATTATTTGATTTAAGAAATCAAAACAATATGTTTGCCAATAGAGGGACTAGCGGAATAGACGGAAGCACATCAACTGCTATAGGAAATTCAATAAATAACAATTCTCCTGTTTTGCTTGTTACGGGTGATTTGAGTTTTTTCTATGACATGAATGCTTTATGGAATAAGTATATTAAATCAGATTTTAGAATAATAATAGTAAATAATGGAGGAGGAGGGATATTTAAAATACTTCCAGGACATAAGGAAAATCATATTTTTTCTGAATTTATAGAAACTAAACATAATTTATCTGCAAAATTTATTTCTAAAATGTTTAATTGTAATTATAATAGAGTATCAACCAAATTTGGACTTAATATTGCGATGAGAACATTTTTTAGAAAATCTAAAAAACCAAAGATTTTAGAAATAAAAACTTCTGGGATAAAAAGTGCAAAAATTTTAAAGGATTATTTTAGATATTTGTCTAAATCATAACTAAACACATAATGAATATGAATGTATCTTGGAGTGAAATAAAAAAATATACAGATATAAAATTTGAGTTTTATAACGGAGTAGCAAAAGTTACTATAAACAGACCAAATGTTTATAATGCTTTTAGGCCAGAAACCAATAATGACATGCTTGATGCATTTGATATTTGTAGAGAAAGAAATGACATTGATATAGTTGTTATTACAGGAATTGGAAATAAGGCTTTTTGTAGCGGAGGAGATCAAAATGTTAAAGGTACAGGAGGCTATATCGGTAACGACGGTGTCCCAAGGTTAAATGTACTCGATCTTCACAAAAAAATTAGAGAATTACCAAAACCTGTTATTGCAATGGTAAATGGCTATGCAATTGGCGGTGGACATGTTTTACATGTGGTTTGTGATTTAACAATTGCAAGTGATAATGCAATATTTGGACAAACTGGACCTAAAGTTGGTAGTTTTGATGGGGGGTTCGGCTCATCTTATTTAGCAAGACATGTAGGTCAAAAGAAAGCTAGAGAAATTTGGTTTTTATGTCAACAATATTCTGCTGATGAAGCCTTAAAAATGGGTATGGTAAATAAAGTAGTCCCTTTTGAAAAATTAGAAGAAACGGTGTTGGAATGGTGTTTAATAATGCAAAAAAGAAGTCCTTTAGCACTAAGAATGATTAAGAGAAGCCTTAATGCAGAGCTTGACGGGCAACATGGGCTTATGCAGTTGGCAGGTGATGCTACTTTATTATATTATTTAACTGAAGAGGCTCAGGAAGGAAAAGAAGCATTTCTTGAAAAAAGAGATCCGAATTTTAAAAAATATCCAAAATTCCCGTAAACCTATAAAATCATTTTATTTGGAAATTAACTCAAAAAAGAAATTAAAAAGCTGGATTAGTGCTGCTAGGCTCGAAACTATTCCCTTGTCAACTTCAGGAATTATTATAGGCTCTTTTTACTCTTTTTTTATACAAAAATTTGATATTGTAATTTTTATATTAGCACTACTTACAGCAATTTCTTATCAGGTTTTATCAAATTTTGCAAATGATTATGGCGATGGGATTTTAGGAACTGACGATAATAGAATTGGTCCAAAGAGATCTATTGCTTCTGGTGAAATTTTACCCTCAGAATTAAAAAAAGCAATACTAATTAATATATTTATTTCCGTTTCACTTTCTTATTTTTTAATCAAATATTCTTTTGGAACAAATTATTATTTACTACTTATTTTTTTAATTCTTTCAATTTTTTCAGTAGTTGCTGCTATTAAATATACCATGGGGAAATCTCCCTATGGGTATAAAGGATTTGGGGATTTTTTTGTCTTTATTTTTTTCGGATTAATTAGTGTAATGGGTTCATCTTTTTTATATACCCTTAAACTAGATTTTATCCTACTGCCTATTGCAATTTCTTTAGGATTTCTTTGTGTGGGAGTGCTGAACCTAAATAATATAAGAGATATTGAAAATGACAAAAAGATGAAGAAGAAAACAATTCCAACTCGAATTGGTTTTAAGCTTTCAAAATATTATCATAATCTTTTAATTATACTGCCTTTTTTGTTAACCATTTTTTGGAGTTATCAATTTTCGATCTATGATTATGCGATTTATGAAAGTGATAATGTTACGGAAAATTTTGAAATATCATATAATTATTTTCTAATTATTTTAGCCCTAATCCCTTTCATATTTCACCTAATTAAAGTTCATTTTGCAAAAGCACCAGACGAATTTAGGCCTTTGTTAAAACAACTTGCATTATCTGTATTTTTATATTCAATTCTAATTTCTATTTTTCTTATAAATGAAAGCAAGTTTTTTTAAACATACTTTAAATTTTATAATACCTGGAAAAACATCCAGGGATGTTCTTTCAAAAAAAGATAGCTGGTTTATAGTTTTAAAGGATGTAAAAAATTTTGGTGTTGGAGAATGTAGTATAATTCCAGGATTAAGTTTAGACAATATTCATAAAATTGAATCAAAACTAAAACAAGTCTGTAATGATATTTTAAATGGTAAGCAGATAAATTACGAAAGCTACAGTCAATTCCCAGCCCTTAAATTTGCAATAGAAACTGCTCATCAAAGTTTAGAAGGATTTAACCCACCGTTCCATTTATTTAATTCAGATTTTACCAATAACGAAAAAGGGATCCCAATTAACGGACTGATATGGATGGGTGAAATCTCGTTTATGCAAAAACAAATAAAAAACAAATTAAATAATGGCTTTAATTGTTTAAAATTAAAAGTTGGATCACTTGAATTTGAAAGTGAAATCAACTTGCTTAAAAATTTAAGAAAAGAATTTTCTAAAAAAGATTTAGAGATAAGATTGGATGCTAACGGCACCTTTAGTAAAGAGACTGCATTAGAAAAATTAAAAAGATTAAGTGATTTTTCAATTCACTCTATCGAACAGCCAATAAAACCAAAACAATTCAGTGAGATGGCAAAAATTTGTGAATTATCTCCTTTACCAATTGCCCTTGATGAAGAACTTATTGGTGTTAATTTGAGCTTAGAAAGAGAAAAATTATTAGACACAATCAACCCTCATTTTTTAATATTAAAACCAAGCTTACTTGGTGGGTTTAAGGATTCAAATGAGTGGATTCATTTTGCTGAAAAAAGAAATATCAAATGGTGGGCAACCAGTGCTCTAGAAAGTAATGTAGGGTTAAACGCTATTGCTCAATGGGTTTCAACAAAAGAAAATAATCTAAGGCAAGGCTTAGGAACTGGAATGTTATTTTCCAATAACATTCAGTCTCCGTTGGAAATAGAAGGAGATGAATTGTTTCTAAAAAATGATAAAAACTGGAATTTAAATTTTTTCAATAAGAACATTTGACAACAGATTTAATAAATATAAATTTTAAACTCGACGGAATTTCTTATTCTCAAAAGAATTTAGTTTTGCATTTTAAAAATAACAAACCTTATCATGAATTTTTAACCTCGTGGTTCGATGGTAATGACTTTATAATTGTTAAAACATCTGGTTCAACAGGCTCTCCTAAATTTATAAGCCTCAAAAAGAAAGATATGATTTCCTCCGCAAAGTTAACAGCTAAATACTTTAAATTACCGCAAGGGTCAAAAGTTATAAATTGCCTCCCCCTGCAGTATATTGCCGGTAAAATGATGTTTGTGAGGTCGATGGTAATTGGATGGGATCTAAATCTTTTTCCTGTTTCTTCAGAGCCAATTAAAAAAATATCTTCTGTCTATGATTTTGTTGCCCTAACCCCAATGCAATTAGAAAAATCTTTAGACAAAATAAAGTATGTTAAAACAGTTATCGTCGGGGGTAGTCCTGTTAGCTCTGATTTGAGAGAAAAAATTTTAAAATCAGAATCAAATGTTTTTGAAACCTATGGAATGACTGAAACAATTACACACATTGCCGCTAGATGTCTGTCTAAGAATGAGCACAAATTTTCTGCTTTACCGGGTATTGAGTTTTTTGAATTTAATAGTTGTTTGGCTATTAATACTCAACACTTGTCTTCAGAATTAATAAAAACAAATGATGTTGTAACGCTCCATTCATCTAAACAATTTAGCTGGTTAGGCAGAAAAGATTTCATAATAAATTCTGGTGGTATTAAGATTAATCCAGAAGAGATTGAAACTAAATTAGCGAAGTTTTTTTCAAATAGATTAATTGTTTCATCAATTAGTGATGAGGTTTTGGGGCAGAAGGTGGTTTTAGTATTTGAAAAAAATATTCCAAGAAATTACAAAGAATTTTTTGTTGACTTAAATCAATATGAAATACCAAAAAATATTTTCTCAATAGACTCATTCCCAACGACTAACGGGAAAATAAATAGATTAATTATCCAAAAACAGATACAAGATATTTCCATATAACTTAGTCATAGTTATATCTTTTTTATTTTTTTTTGGCACGTCGTTTGTCTAGTGTACTATTCAAACATTTAAAAACAATTATGAAAAAACAAATTCAAATTTTAGCGATTGCATTATTATCGCTTTTTGTAATCTCTTGTGATGATAACAATGACGGTAATGATACTTGCTGTCATGGATCCTCAATTGTTGATATAGCTTCACAAGAAGATAATTTAAGCACTTTAGTATCTGCTTTGCAAGCTACAGGATTAGACCAGGTTTTATCCAATGAAGGATCTTTTACAGTATTAGCACCAAATAATGATGCTTTTGATGCTTTTTTAACAAGCATTAATGCGACAAGCTTAGAAGATATACCTGTTGAAGTATTAACAAATGTATTGCTGAATCATGTAATACTAGGAGAAGCACAGTCAAGTTCATTAACTAATGGATATGTTAATACTCAAGCAATTAGCAGTGCTTCTGACACAAACATGTCCTTATACATTAATATAGATAACGGAGTTTCTTTTAATGGAGTTTCTAATGTACTTACAGCTGATGTAGTTGCAAGTAATGGAGTAGTTCATATTGTAGACTCTGTGATAGGCTTACCTACTGTGGTTACTTTTGCTTTGGCAGATCCTAATTTTGATGTCTTAGTACAAGCTTTAACCAGAGATGACCTTACTCAAGATTTTGTAGGTTTACTTAGCATACCTGCTAACTCCCCACCATCTCCATTCACTGTATTTGCACCTGTCAATAATGCTTTTGTAGATTTATTAGACGAATTAGGTGTAAATAGTTTAAATGATATTGATGAGCCAACTTTATCTGCTGTTTTATCATATCATGTAGTTGTTGGTGCTAATCAGACATCTATTAATTTATCTGACGGTATGGAGTTTAATACAGCAAGTGGATCGGTTCTCACCTATTCTGTAAGTGATAGTGGTCAGGGAACATTATTGGATAACAATGCTAGAATAAGTAATATTATTGCCGTTGATGTACAGGCGGATAATGGAATTATTCATGCAATTGATAAGGTTGTTTTACCATAAAACTATTTAATATTTCCATTTTAATTTGAAACACCCCTATATGGGGTGTTTTTTTTAAAATTATTTGATCAATTTTATTATATTGTAGTTCTAACTTAATACTTTGAATATGAAAAAATTAACTTTAATATGTTTCTTGATTACTAGCTTGAGCTTTAGTCAAGAACAAGAAAAAAAAGAAGCGCCCTGGAATGTAATGTACCCAGAATTTATGACTGAAGAGGCAGCAGAATATTTCGATGAGTTTAATATGCTTTGGTCTGATGAAAGCCCAATAGATGTTAAAGAAGGTAGATTAGTTGCTATTGCTGTTTCAGCTGCAATCAGATGTGAATACTGCATAGCAGCTCAGATTGAATTTGCAAAAAAAGCGGGAGCTACTGACGACGAAATAAAAGCGGCAATTCAAATTGCAGCTGAGATTCAAAGATTTTCTACATTACTTTATGGAAATGAATTTGATGTTGAAACTTTCAACAAAATAATTGGAAGAGATAATAAAAAATAATTAAATAACTAACCAAATACAAAAACTATGAGAAAACTATTTATTTTAATTTTTGCTGTAACATTTACAGCGTGCAATGCACCTGCTGAGCAAGCGGGGGCTGGTTTTTTTGTGCCTCAGCCCGGCGAAAAATTTGTTGTTGCCTCTGACGAGGTTAATGATGTATGGGTAAAGTACATTGAAGCTCATAATAACAGAGATCTGGACGCAATAAGAAGTATGAATTCCGATTCAATTTTAGTAGTTAGCCCAGACGGTGCAAGAATCAAAGGAACTGACGAGCATATTAACTTTCTAGACATGTGGTTTTCAACGGCAGATCCAAAATGGGAAATCTACTGGTCAATGCCTTATAAGGGTGTTACCGGTGGTGAAGAATGGGTAATTGCTGGTCATTCTGTAACCTTAAAGGAAGGCGAGGTTGAGGTCAAAAAGAATCAAATGATTGACGGTCAAATAAAAGATGGCAAAGTTCAATTATTTTACGTCTATCAAATGGATGTGCCCCCGGCTCCTCCAGCCGAGTAATTTTTAAAGTTTCAAAAAAAGCACCCTAATAGGTGCTTTTTTTGTTTAATATTTTTAGATTTATACCATGAATAAACTCTATTTTTTTATTGCTGCCATGTTATTGGTTTCTTGTAATAATCCTAATAAAATTTCTATAACTAAGGTCGAAGGATCACCTGAATATTCTAATTCAGTACTTAAAATGAACGAACCAATAATTCTTGATGAAGGCTATAAATTTTCTTTTGATGTGAATCAATATGAACTTGGTATTCAGACACTAAAAGAATTCGATTATCAATTAGCAAATTCTGCGAAAGGACAGCATATTCATTTTATTGTGAATAATGGCCCATATTCGGCCCACTATGAAGATAATTTTACTAAGAATTTAGAAAAAGAAAATAATGTCATTCTTGCATTTTTGTCAAGATCATATCATGAATCTGTAAAAAATTTAAATGCATATGTTTTGACACAGACCGGAAATGAACAAATTGATTTAGACGACAAATTTCTATTTTACAGTAGACCAAAAGGTACTTATAAAGGCATTGAGACAGAAAAACTACTTTTAGATTTTTACCTTGTAAACACCAAACTGTCATCGAATGGTAATAAAGTTAGGGCTACGATTCAAGAAACAGAATTTATCATTGAAGAATGGGCTCCCTATTATATTGAAGGTTTACCGAAAGGTGAAATTAAAATTAAACTAGAGTTAATTGATGCTTCAGGTAATTTAATTGATTCCCCATTTAATCCTTCCAATAGAACGGTAATTTTGGAGTAATTTTTACATTGATTTAAGTAAACCTCCGTCAATTGGAATGTTAGTGCCATTTATATAGTCTGCATAATCAGAAGATAAAAAGGCGACTAAATATCCAAATTCTTTGGGTTTTCCAATTCTTTTTAGAGGTACCATTTCAGACATTTTATCAAAGACCTTTTCAGTACTTACATTAAATTTTTTTGCCTTTTCCAAGTTTAGTTGATTTAATCTTTCAGTGTTAAAAAATCCAGTTAGGATATTATTAACTGTTACATTGTGTTTTCCAGATTCGATTGATAAAGTTTTTCCCCAGCTAGTTACTGCAGATCTAATAGTGTTTGAAAGTGCAAGATAGGATAGGGGTTCTTTTACAGAAACTGACGCCATATTGATAATTCTACCCCAATTATTTTTTTTCATTCCTTTTATTGCAGCCATTGATGTATTAACAGTATTTTGAAATAAAAGATTAAAAGCATTTTTATAATCTGATTCAGAAACACTTAAGACATCTCCAGCACTTGGCCCCTGTGTATTGTTAATCAAAATATCTACAGAATTTGTTTTAAAAAATCCAGTAATTATTTTATTGTACCCCTCAGAGTCATTATAATCTACTACGATATAATTATGATCAAACCCAGTCAACTTTTTTAGTTCAATCATATTTTTTTTTAATAAAGATTCATTTCTTGAAACTAGTGTTACCATAGCCCCACAAACAGCAAGTTGTTTAGCAACTGCATAGCCTAAGCCTTTACTACTTCCACCGATAAGTGCTTTTTTATCTTTTAAATTTATTTTCATTTATATTCTTCTCTTTTTGGACTAAATACATCCATAATTTTACAATTGGTTATTGCAGTTCCATAGTGAGGTAGATTTGAGGGGATTACAATTGTGTCACCTTCGCAAAAAGTGCTTGTTTCGTCATTAATTGTGAAGCTAAATTTTCCGCTTACAACATGCATTATTTGTTCATGAATATGTGAATGCGATGGTATCGAGGCATTTTTTTCAATCTCCCAAAAAGCCCATGTTATTTGTTTACCATTTATAAATTTACCGTGAAATCCAGAAACTATTTCTTTAGATTTTAAATTATTAATATTTACCTTTTTATTCATAGCATATAATTTATATTTGCCGGTACGGGATGTGGCGCAGTCCGGTTAGCGCACACGGCTGGGGGCCGTGGGGTCGCAGGTTCAAATCCTGTCATCCCGACTAATTTTTTATTTTTTACTCATTGAATAAGGAATATCTTTTTCTGTTGATCCCCAATCGTAATTAGGTTGATCAGACATTTGAAACTTGATTGCCCCTCCCTTAACCAAATCTCTATGATCTAGCCAATTTTGACTGTATTTTGTATCGTTATACTTAAGGCTATTTATGTATACATTATTTTTGTTGTTGTTTTTACTTTCAATTTTAAGATTATTTCCATTGGGTAAAGCTATCTCAATTGAGTTAAATAGTGGACTTCCTATAACATATTGCATTGTTACTGGCGCTACTGGATAAAATCCCATTGCAGAAAATAAAAACCATGCTGATGTTTGTCCATTATCCTCATCTCCGCAATAGCCGTCTGGTTTAGCACTGTATAAATTATCTAATACATATCTAATTTTTTCTTGAGTTTTCCAAGGCTGTTGTGCATAATTGTAAAAATATATTGCATGTTGAATAGGTTGATTTCCATGAGCATATTGCCCCATATTAAGTAGTTCCATTTCTACTATTTCATGTATTTTAAATCCATAATATGAAAAGTCAGATGTGGCTTCGGTTGAAAATACTTCATCTAATTTTGTTATAAAATTTTCTCTACCCCCCATTAAATTAATAAGACCTTGAGGATCATGAAGAACAGACCATGTATAGTGCCACGAACTTCCCTCTGTAAACGCACCACCCCAAGCATCCGGAATAAATGGAGATTGAAATTCTCCATTTTTTAATTTTCCTCTCATAAAATTTGTTTCAGGATCAAAAACATTTTTATAATATTCAGCTCTTTTTTTAAAAACATCTAATTCTTTTTGAGGTCTATCTAACTCTTCTGCCAATTTCCAAATTGAATAGTCATTATAAGCATATTCAAGAGTTCTCGCTACATTTTCATTTACTGACGAGTCAAACGGAATATAGCCAAGTTTATTATAATCTTTAACTCCCTTTCTTCCAACAGAGCTTAGTGGGCCTTCATTTTCTGAATTATTTAAGATTCCTTTGTAGGCAATATTAATATCAAAATTTCTTATTCCTTTTATATATGCTTCTGCAATAATTGATGCAGAATTTGAGCCAATCATACAATCACGATGACCTGGGCTTGACCATTCGGGTAACCATCCACTTTCAAGATAAGGGTTAACCATAATGCCTTGCATTATTTCTCCTAATTTCTCAGGATATAATATCGAATAAAAAGGAAAAACGGCTCTAAACGTATCCCAGAAACCATTATCTGTATATAATGGACCATCTAATATTTTCCCGTTGTAAGGGCTGTAATGAATTTGTCTTCCATTTTTATCATATTCATGAAATTGTCTTGGAAACAATAACGTTCTGTAAAAACAAGAGTAAAATTTAATTTTATTAGAAATTCCATAATCACTGTCTTCTGATTCTACTTTGATTTTAGACAATTCATTATTCCATGCTTTTCTACCTTCATTTTTAATATCATCGAAATCTTTAGAATCAGGTAATTCTCTATTTAAGTTTATCCAAGCTTGTTCATGGCTTATAAATGATGACGATACTCTAGCTTCAACAACTTGATCATTTTGTGTGTCAAAAATCACATATGCTCCAACATGATTTCCCTTTAGACTCTGGTTTAAGCTTATATTTCCTCTTCCATCCCAAACACCAGAAGTTTTAAACGGGTGACTAAATTTTATAACAAAATAATTTGCAAAATTTTTAGGGACTCCTCCAGAATTATTCTTTGCAATACCTATTATCTTATTTTCATCTGGAAATATTTTTATTTCAGAATTTTTAAAAAAAGCATCAATAATAATATTAGCTTTTTGAGTTTTAGGAAAATTAAATTTAAAAAAAGAAGATCTATCTGTTACCGTAAATTCTACTTTAGTTTTGATTTCATCCAATAATACAGAATAGAAGTGAGGCTCTGCTATTTCATTAGAGTGTATAAATTTTGCTTTTCTTTCTTCTTCAAGAACCGATAATTTTCCTACAGAAGGCATTAAAGAAAATGCACCATAATCATTAATCCATGGACTTGGCTGATGAGTTTGTTTAAATCCAACTAAATATTCAGACTTATAGGTGTATCCCCAACCATCTCCCATTTTTCCTGTTTGAGGAGTCCAAAAATTCATTCCCCATGGCCTTGCTATCGCAGGATATGTATTTCCATTGGATAGCTCAAATGAAGTATCTGTACCGATGAGAGGATTTACATACTTGACAAAGTCAGTTTCATTATCAGCTACTAAAAGATGAGTGCTAAATATAAAGTAAAAAAATAGTATAAAGGTTTTTTTCATATTAGTAGACTATTGAAGCAGGTCTATATTTTTTATCTTTCCCAAATTTCTTGTTTGGATTTGGCCCCATCACAAATTTTAATTCCCCGCCTTCTAAAATTTGTTTATGAGTGATATAAGAATATTTATAATCCTTTCCATTCAAGGAAACTGATTGTATATAAATATTTTTATCATTATTATTTTCTGCAACTACTTTGAATTTTTTCTTTCCTGGAATATTGATTTCAACTTTATCAAATAAAGGAGATCCAAAAATATAAGCTCCGTTTGAAGGGTTTACCGGATAAAATCCAATTGATGAAAATATATACCAAGCTGACATTTGACCACAATCTTCATTACCGGAAAGCCCGTCAGGCTCATCGCTATATAATTCATTATTAATGTACCTTACTTTATCCGCAATTTTATACGGTTGCCCAGAATATGCGTACATATAAGTAGTATGATGACTTGGTTCATTTCCATGTGCGTACTGACCAATTAAACCTGTTATATCCATTGAAGCTTCCTCTCCTAATTCTGAAGACATACTAAACAGCTCATCTAATTTTCTATTGTACGCTTCATCTCCACCTAATAATTCGATCAAACCTTCTGGATCTTGAGGAACAAGCCAAAGGTATTGCCATGCATTTCCTTCACAATAATCATTAACACGGTGTTCAGCAGAAATAGGATTGAACGGAGTTCTCCAGCTACCATCAGATAGTCTACCTCTCATAAATCTAGTTTCTTCGTCAAAATAATTTTTGTATGCTTTAGACCTATTTAAGAAATATTTATAATCTTCTGTTTTCCCAAGTTTTTTTGCTAACTGTGCAATACCCCAATCTCCGATAGCATATTCCATACTACTAGCAACTGATTCAACCATAAAGTCAGCAGGAATATATCCTCTTTCCATTAAATCTTTAACACCTGGCTCAAAATCACCAGTAGCACTAACTTTTGCAGCTTCAAAAACTTTTTCTAGATCAATATTGTCAAATCCTTTTAGCGCAGCATCAATTACTACTGGAATTCCACTATATCCAGGCATCGTATTGGTTTCATTTCCTCTTAAATGCCATACTGGAAGTTTTCCTTGATGCTCATAGATTTTAACCATAGAATTAATAAAATCACTTACCCTCTCAGGATGGGTTATCGTGTATAGAGGATGAGCTGCCCTATATGTATCCCAAAGAGAAAATAATGTATAATTTGTGAAGGAAGAGTCCTTGTAAACTATTTTATCTGTTCCTCTATATTCACCGTTTAAATCATGATAAAGATTTGGAGCAATCATTGTGTGATACATTGCTGTATAAAAAACTCTTTTTTTCTTTATATCATCAGTTTTAATTTTGATTTTAGAAAGTTCTTTTTCCCACTTTTTTTCTGCATCTTTTTTAACCTTTGAAAAATTCCAGTGAGGCAGCTCAATCATCATATTTTCTAAAGCATTTTTAGAACTTACGGTAGAGATCCCCATTTTAATCATAATATCTTCATTAGTTTTTGTTGAAAATTCTAAAAATCCTTTAACGTAATCCCCTTTTCTTTCAGTGCCTTTAAATTTTTTATGTCTATCATAAATAATAAAATCATCTACAGGCTTTGAAATAATAAGACTAAAATATTCTCTTTGGTCTTTAGCCCATCCGGTTGAAAATCTATGACCCTCAAAAAGAGTATCATTAATTTTTTTTAAATATGTTTCAGTGGGTCTATCAGCACTTCCTTCCCCTAGATCGATAATAACTCTGGATTGATCAGACTTTGGAAATCTATATTTATGTAGCCCAACTCTCTCAGTTGCTGTTAGCTCAACATCAATATCATATCTCTCTAAATACACTTTGTAATATCCTACACTTGCATGTTCTTTATTTTTTCTGTAAAGGGACGAATAGCCAGCCATATGATTATTTTGTGTGCCCGCCCCTGTCATTAATTTTCCAGTTGCTGGCATTATTGTTAGTTCTCCAAGGTCAGACATCCCTGTCCCACTAACATTTATATGACAAAATCCCTTAACTATACTATCAGTATGATGATAAGATGAAGACCAATCCCATCCCTTATTAAAGTTAGTTGGCCCAACCTGTACTCCTCCAAAAGGCACATTAGCTCCAACAAATACATGGCCATGGCCGCCAGACCCAATAAATGGATCAACATAATTTATTAGTTTTCCATCATTAGTGTAAAACGCTGCACTATAGATGAAAATAATTGCAAATATTAGGTAGATATTTTTTTTCATTTTTTCATTTTTTAATTAAAACTAGGTGGTTTTTTCTTATTCAAATTATAAAAATTATTGTCTGAAACATTAAATTCAATAGTCCCTCCATCTTTTATTTTATGCCACCATATCCATGTTGAATTTTGTTCTATTTCATTAAATTTTAATGAATTTATGAAATACTTTTTAGATTTATTTTTTCTGATTTTTAAAATTTTATCATCAGAAAGTTTTATATCAATTGAATTAAATTGAGGAATATTGATTGAAAAGCCCCCAACACCAGGTATCATTGGATACATTCCAATAGAGGCAAAAACATACCATGAACCCATTGTGCCTAAATCATCATTTCCTGGAAGACCATTTTCCTTACTACTATACATTTCGGTTAATATTCTGTCAATGGTTTTTGAGGTTTTTTCGGGTTTATTAATCCAGTTATAAATCCAAGGTACTTGGAAGTCAGGTTCATTTCCAGCAGCAAACCAGTCTTCTTCGTATTCAGCATCTAGCTTTACAAACAATGAATCAAGTCTTTTTTCAGCAAATTTAGCCCCACCTATAGTATCAATTAATTTATTTAAATTGTGAGGAACCATCCAGAAATAATTTTTATATGTTCCTTCTCTCCAGTCATGTGTTCTATCCTTCCATATGCCATTTGGAAACTTTGAATTTAACCACTTTGTTTTTGGGTTATAATTGTTTTTCCAGTTTTGAGATCTTTTTTTAAAAAAATTATAATCAATTTCATTTGATAAGGCATTTAATGCAAATTGGGCAATAGCAAAATCTGAAGACGCATATTCAAGAGACATGGAAGCAAATGTATGTCCATGATTAATATATTCTTCAAGGTAAGGCCTAATTTCTTGCTTTTGAGAGTATACCCTAGGAATTAGAGCTCCTTTTCTCATATAATGATAAGCTTTATTAATATCAAAGTCATCCCCCCCAAATGCATACGAATTAGAAATTAAAATTGGTGTTGGATCACCTTGCATTATTCCTGTTTCAATATTTGCTAATATCCACCTTCCATATCCTCCTGACTGCTCGGCGAAATCAACTAAAGATTGCATCATATCACTACTCTTTTTTGGGAATAACATTGCTAAAAGCTGCCCCTGTGTTCTATATGTATCCCAGACACTAAATGAGCTATACTGTTCACGACCTTCTTCTACACTGTGAACTTTAAAATCTGAACCCATATAATTACCATTAATATCACTAACAATATTTGGGTGAATTAACGAATGATAAAAATGAGTATAAAACTGTTTTAATCTATCTTTATTATCTGACTTAATCTTAATGGTAGAAAGATATTTATCCCAAACTTGGGAAGTTTGTTTTTTATAATCTTCAAAGGAGATATATTTATTTTCGGATTTTAGATTTTCCTTTGCATTTTCGATAGAAACATAAGAAATAGCAATTCTATAGTTTACTTTGCTTATATCATCTGTATTAAAAGTGAAGTAGGCTCCGCTATTTTTTCCTGTACTACTTTTTTTTGTTGAAAGTTTCTTTCCTTTCCAAGTACCGTTAAATTCTGATGCTCTGTCAAATTCTGCCGCAAAATAAATTTTATAATCTACCTCAGTTCCACAGAAATCGCCACCCCTTGTAAAACCCTCACAGCTTGAAGGAGATGTGACTTTGACAAATGCATCTTTAATTTTTTCAGAGGGAGAGGAATTTATTCCAGTTCCAATTATTAACGTTCCATAATCTGAATTATTAAAATTAAACTTACCAATTCCAGATCTTTTTGTTACCGTTAAGTCAACATCAATCTTTTCATTCATTTTTAACGAAAGATAACCAGCTTGTGATGTTTTAATTTCTTCAAATTTTTTATACGAATTCATATTATTTGGAGACTTTTCAATAATTCCACTTATTGGTAATATTGGGAAATCCCCTAAATTTGAACAACCGGCTCCGTTCAATTGAGTTATAACAAAACCTTTGTGAGCTGAGAAAAAGGTTGGAGTAAATTGAACCATTCCAAAGGGATAGGCTGCTCCTATAAAATTATATCCACAAGCTAAACCTTCTCCTTTTGATCCAATTTTTGTATCAACTAATCTTGAGTACTCTTGTGCATTAATTTGCACTGAGATTAACAACAATAAATGAAAAATTAATATTTTTTTCAAGCTTAATTTTATTTAATCTATTGGGAATGAACCATAACCGAAAAAACTCATTTCAATGAATTGACAAGCATTGTTTTGAACAGTATTTATATATCTTATTCTTATAAATCTAGATTTTATTAGACTACTTATGTCAAATTCAATATTATTTGTGTTTTGACCATCAATAATTTGTGTGTGTAGTAAAATCCATCCGGCATTTTCAAATGATTCTGTTGATACAGGTTCAGAAATAACCGAATTTCCAGAACTTTGAAATATCGGTAATGTTTCTGCGCCTGTAAGATCAATTCTTCCCCATATTTCAACTTCGTTTGGGGTGTTTCCATTAAAACTCCAATTAGGTCTAAAATCTAACCTTGCACTACTTAAATATGATGATACTCCTAGATCTATTGTGAAATGACCTGGAATAGCATTTTCACCCGAATGATAACCATAGATATCTCCAGAATACAAAGAATTATTGTCAAATAAATAATTTGAAGGATCGGCACCGTAAGATGTTCCAGGATTATCACTTGGCATATTTTGAATCAGATACATTGACTTATCTAAATCAACAGGCTCAATATCTTCACCATAAAATGTTAATTCTGTTAGCTTAACACTTTCATTTCCAACAGATGAAGTTGTTCGGATTCTTATATATCTTTTAGAGGATATGTTAGGATTGATTATAAAACTTGCCCTGCTTAAATTTTCTCCATCTATTTGCTGCTCGTGTAATAAAACCCAACCAGCATCAATTAATAAACTTTCTTCACTTGAAGAAGTTTCTGCAAATTCTAAATTTTCTCTTCCCCAAACTTGTACACTTGTAGGATTAAACGACGGATCAATTTCCGGATCAATCATATCAATATCAACCCTTCTTAAAATAGTGTTCATGCCAAGATCAACAGTAAAATGTCCGGGTATATTTCCAGGCTCTGTAAAGTAAGTATGGGTGTCATCACCACCCCAAGAAGTATTATCATCAAAAAGAAATTCTTCAGGATTTGCGCCATTATAAGTACCAGGATCATCACTTGGCATATTTACTAATCTTATATAATCTTTATTAAGACGATCATAAGGAAGTTCTGGCATATTATAACTTACTGGGGTAAGAGATATAGAATCAATTCCATTTAATCCTGATTGAATAACAGATGTTGTTTGAAGGTTACCGGTAGGTTTATATTGCTCAATTTTAACCCTGCTATCTTCGTAAAATAATGTGTCTCTTGAAATCTGATCAAATTCGTTTTCATAATCTACTAAGGTAAATATCACGTTTTCAGACTGAGCATTTCCAAAAAAATTTGCATATGTTCCATCGTCTTCAAATGAAAAGTCAATTATTTCACGAGGATCTTGGTCGGACACAAATACATCACCTACTGAACTTCCAGCCACAACTTGCGAAACAGAAAGATTACCAAGTTCATCTTGAGTAGAAATTGTAAATTCATAAGATTTTTCTTCTAAATTTGGAAGTATCATGGTATATATACCGTCATTAATATTATTTGTGTCAATATCATAGATATCAGTCTGATCATCATACTCAATTAAGATTTGATTAGAATTTCCAAGAAATTGTGTTTGACCTTCAAGTTGAGCTCTATAATATCCTGGCCTTATCTTTAAGGTATCAAGTCTCCCTGCATATACTTGTTCACCTTGTAGATAATCTTCATGTATAGAATCAATATCTCCACATGAAATTATTAACATCAATATCAAAAATGATTTAAATATTAAAAAATTAAACTTTTTACACATAACTTCAATTAATTATACTTCCCCAAAATGATAATTCTCCGATTACAGAAACCATCTGATTATTCCATGATTCAATATTTACTAATCTAATATATCGAATATCATATTGTCTTGCGTCATATCCAAAGACAAAATCTTCACCATTATCTTGATATTCATAATCTTCAGCAGTATTTGACCCAGGCGGAAGTCCTGATGGTTTGAAAGATTCAAATGTTCCAAGTGATATCCAGCCATCACCAGGATCATCTGGATCATAAATGGGTAATCCTTCTAAATTTTCTCTCCCATAGATTTTAAATATTTTGGGATTTCCGTGTTTATAAAGCTCAGAACCTCCTCTTTGATACAATTTAAATCTATTTAATTTTGCTGTTTGGCCCAAATCTAAGGTTAATTGATGAGGTAAAGGAAGAAAATTAGTATGCCCACAATTCCATTGATTACTCCAATATCCGTCCCATATTTGATTAGCAGAAAATCCATACTCACTAAAGCTTTCATCCCCTGGCATTGATTCAATAGCCCAATATGCTTTATCTAAAAATATGTCTTCTAAAGGGGTAGCTTCAAAACTTCTAGTCGTTGTTTGATTACCCCATTTGTCTTCAACATAAATAATAAATGTTGTTGGGACTGAATCATAACCTCTAAAGCTATATGAACTATTTGCTTGACTTGTATAAAATGACTCTCTGAATACTAAATTCCCATCGTCATCTAGAGTTGACAGATTTAATGAAACCTCTGCTCTTGTTGGATTTTCATATGAAATATTTATTCCTCCAAAATCATCATTTCCAATCATTGAATTTAAAATTGCATGAATTGGAGCTTCAAGTGGAGATATATTAATTGTAGTTGGTAAAGATTCATTTTCTCCTCTATCAACAGCTATTACATCAACTGGGTACGTACCTTGTTCTGCAAATCCAACTATACTTAAAGAGTCTATTACAGACGAAACAATAACTTCTCTTTCGATTTCATTTTCGTCCTCAAAAGAAGCTTTCACATATAACAGATCTTCGTCTGAAGGAGGTGTAAAATAAATTATTGCTCCACCAGCTGTATTTATAATTTCATCGACTATTACAATGCCTGGAGCTATATTATCACTACCATATGGTCCATGCTCTGAGTCATCTATACATGCTATTAATAATGACAATATAAATACATTAAAGAATTTTATATAAATTTTATTTTTCATAATAATATTTTACCAACCTGGGTTTTGAATTAAGTTAGGATTCCTTAAAAGTTCATTTTGACTAATTGGCCATAAATAATCTTTCTTTAAAAAATTTCGATAATAAATATTTTCAACTTCATAGAATCCTTCAACATCGGATCTAAAAATATTCCATCCTCTAATTGGCCTGCTAAAATAATCTTCTGCTAATTTCCATCTTCTCAGATCCCAATATCTGTATCCTTCTAGTGCTAATTCAACCATTCTTTCTTGTTGAATTATCGCTCTCATACCTTCTTTTGTAGTCGGTTTATTCGGATTATTTGAAAACTGTGCCCATGTATTCAATATGTCTCCTCCATCATCAAGACCTGCATTATATCTAACAGCTTGAATAAACTCATAAACTTCATTGTCTGGGGCGCTTTTTATTTCGTTTAATGCTTCAGCATAATTTAAGTATAAATCTGACATTCTTATTATGGGAAAAGAATAGCCTTTTATTGTTGAACCTTGTAAGGATATTATATTTTCAAAGTGTACTAATTTTTTAGCAAAGTATCCTGTAATAGAATAAATTTCAAAACCATTTTTCCCAGATGGAGCTCCAGCTTTTGCGTTCAAATGAGGAATTTGCTCAACATTTGTAGTTTCTAATGAAAACCATTTTCCTCCATCGAAGCCAATCGTTGAGTAAAATCTAGGCTCCCTATTGAGATGAAGTTTAGCAGTACTGTAATCGTTTTCTATATAATATTTATGATATTCATCATTTTCATTTGTAGAGGTTATATTAAATCGATTATCATAATCCCATGAAATATCTTCATTGATAGGAACTCCGTTTTTTGTATAAAATGTTTCAACCATATTAAGGGTTGGAGCATGAGATTTCTTTGTATAATTAAAAAGAGCTTGATGATCAGCTGTCCATCTGGGCTGGCTCCATTGCTGTAAGTCTCCAGTCCAGGCAGGTTCAAAAGCCCAAATTATACCTTTATTAAAAGGATCAGTGATTCCAGCTCTTTGGGTTAATTCTTGTCTAATAACATCATTGATATCTCCGTTTATTGGAACTTGATCAGTGAATTCATATAGACCATGCCCATTTGAATGTGCCTCGTTTATTGCGTCAAATAAAGCATCTTTTGCTTTTACCCACTTATTTTCATCGTATGTTTGATTAACTAAATGGTTTCCTTCAGAATCAATTAATTCACTAAAATCTGTATTACCGTTAAATATTGGACTGGCAGCTAAAACAAGTGCTTTGGCTTTTATAGCTTTTGCAGCAGGTAAGGTAATTCTTCCCTGTTCGGTATATATATAGTTAATAATCCCAGGTAATGCTTCGCTGGCAATAACTTCATCTATAAGCTCAACAATATAATCTACGACTTCATCAACCGAATTTCTGGCAACCTGACTTTCTTCCAAGGACGCACCCACGTAAAGGTTGTCTCTAATTATTGGAATGGGGCCATACATCCTAAGTAGCCAAAAATGATAAAAAGCCTTTAAAACTTTGACCTCCGCAAGCCATCTTTGCCTTTCTTCTTCTTCTAAACCAGGAACAGATATTAAATTTTCTAAAAATATATTACAGTCTCTTAATCCAACAAATAAACTATGTGGAGCTCCTCTACCTCCTTCCCAGTAATTTAGGTATGGGGATGATGAGTTTTGTAAACCTTTGGCAATCCTGAAACTTGTTTCATTATTCATATAAAAATCATTTTCTGCATAATACCATATCTCATCTCCTGCAATCAAGGAGAAATTTTGCTCAATATGTGCATGTTCAGGAATATAAGTGTAGCAGGTTGATAAAAATCTTTCTGCCGTTGCTCTATTATTAAAGGCAAGATCTATAGTCGCTATATTATCAGGTACAACATTTAAAAAATCTTTTTCACAAGAAGTAAAGCAGCATAAGATTATCAATATGTAATATTTTCTATTTATCATTTAAAAGTTCATATTAAGTCCTAAATTAATTCCTTTTTGAATTGGATAGCCTAATCCATTTCCGCCCATTTCAACATCCCAGATTTTAAATTTACTAAATGTTAATAAATTTGTTCCACTTACGTATATTCTCATTGATTCAAGTTTATACTTTTCTATGTCTTTAGAATTTATGGAATATCCAATTTCTAAAGATTTTAACCTTAAAAAACCACCATCTCTTAGCCACCAAGTACTATTCCGGTTATTATTATCAATTACTTGATCAGAAAGCCTTGGCCATGCTGCATAAAGATTTCTGTCATTTTCCGACCAATAATCATTAGCCCAGGCTGTAAGTAAAGCATTATTCCCAATAGCACTTCCACTTGTATCTATGAATGGTGAAGTTCTGAATGCATCGATAAAAAACGATGATCTTGCAGATCCCTGAAAGAAAAAGGAAAAATCAAAATTTTTATAACTGCTAGATATTCCAAATCCATAAATTATTTCTGGTGTAGTTGGATATCCAATAGGTACTTCATCGTTTATATCAATAATACCATCGTTATTAATATCCTTATATTTAATATCTCCAGGCATGTATTCCCCAAAGGTTTGTAATGGAGAATTTGCAATATCAGCTTCGTCTATAAATAGTCTTTCAGCAATATATCCAAAAGGTTGTGATAGATTTAGTCCAATTCTTGATCGCCATGGCAATCCAGCAGAAATATAATCTAATTCATCATATACCTCAAATTTGCTGGTTGCGTATGAAAAATTTGCCCTTGCAGAAATAAAAAAATCATTTTTAAAAGATTCCTTATAATCGATTGTAAATTCAAATCCTTTAGAAGAAGCTTCCCCAACATTTGCCCTGATCGGAGCTTGTAGGCCTAATGTTGAAGGTGTTTGTGCTCTGTCCATTAAAATATTTGATCTGTACTCAGTGAAATAATCAGCTTGTAAATCAATTTTATCAAACAAGCCTAATTCAAATCCAATATTTGTCATTTTTGCTTTTTCCCATGTAATTTGATCGTTTGCATATCTGTCAATACTCACTCCGTTGATCCAATTACTAAATTCTTGACCAAACATTGACCCCATTGATCCATCATTAAGATTTACCTGAGAAATATAAAAAAATCTATCAGAAGCACTACCGATTTGATCATTACCTACTAAACCATATGTACCTTTTAATTTCAATTTTGTAATAGTATTTTCAAACTTTTCCATAAAGCTTTCATTGGATAAATACCATCCAAAACCAAACGAAGGGAAAAACCCAAATCTTTCACTTTTCGCAAATCTTTCTGAACCATTTAATCCAAAGTTTACTTCTGCAAAATATTTACTGTCAAATGCATATGTAAATCTTCCGGACAAACCTAGATTTCTGTACGGCAGAGATGTTTGTAAATTTCCATTATTAGCATATTTTAACTCTCTTATTATGCCTACTAACATTCCGCTAACGTTATGCTTTTCATTTAATATTCTATTATAATTTAAGGATCCTTCAAAGTATACAGAATTTGAAATAGTTTTAGCCCCTTCATTATATTCCAAATATTCTGTTCCTTGATTAGGGTTTAGGGCAATTAACGAATAAATATCACTTTGAAAATCATAATTTGCTAAAGTATAATAAAACGGATTATACTTTCTTTCTAGATTATAAAATGAGTATCTGGAAGTATTTATCAATGCTCGAGCTTTTAGACCACTAGTAATAAAATCCAAATTTTGTTTAATTTCTACAGTAGCTAAAACATTATTGTAACTCTCATCTTTGTATCCTCTTACCATATTAGCATAAGGGTTAAGATAATCTCCAAATTGGCCATAATTTCCAAATAAAATATGTGTTGTATTAAAATAATTTGCATCAGGATTATAATATTTTGGATACAATACTGGGTTGGTTTGCATAGCTTGCTTATAAATCTCTTCACCACCGTTTAAGGGGCCATTATAATCGTCAAAATTTCCGTTAAACCTTACAGCAACTTCTGTAGTAGGTGTAAGATTAATATTAACATTTGATCGTAAGGATATTCTATTAAAATTAATATTATTATTAAAATTATTTTGAGGTTCAATTTTAAGATTACCGTTATCTGTGTTAACGGTTGCTGCTAAATAATACCTTGCAATTTTCCCACCACCACTTACATTAAAATTAAATCTGCTATTTAACGTATAATCTTGTAAAAGTTCATCAAACCAATTCACGGTTGGATAGGCCATTTTATTTCTATTTGGATCTTGTGAGATTAAGATTTTTTCTAACGAGTATATTCTACCTCCCAAAGGATCTCTTGTTGCCAAAGCTTCATTATGCAGTCTCATGTAAGTGATAGGATCAGCAATGGATACCCTCTTGGTAGCGGTTGAATATGCCTTTTCATACCTAATATTAAGTTTTACTTTACCTTGTTTACCTTCTTTTGTAGTAACCATTATAACTCCATTAGCACCTCTAGCCCCGTATAAGGCGGTCGCAGTTGCATCTTTCATTATGGAAAAACTGGCAATATCATCAGGTTGTAACCTGGCAAGGTCTGTTGAAGTAGTTTCAATCCCATCAATAAGAATTAGAGGAGATCTAGCGTACCCAAAAGTACTAACACCTCTTATAAAAAACTCAGCATTATCTCTGCCAGGTTCTCCACTCCTTTGATATGAAATTAAACCGGCAACTCTACCAGCTAGAGAAGTGGTTAAATTACTTGATGGCACTCTGAGCTCACTTGGGTTAACAGATGTTACCGCAGCGATTACACTTTCTTTTTTTTGTTTTCCGTAAGCCACAACAGTAACTTCCTCTAAACCAAATAAGTCTTCCTCCAAAATAATCTTTAGATTTTTTTCATTTCCAATTTGAATTTCTTGAGTTATAAAACCTACATAACTAACTATTATTGTTGAATTTGGCTTGGTTTTAATTATGAAATTTCCGTCAAAATCAGTAACTGATCCGTTATAGTTTTCAGAATCCTCAAATATATTTACACCAGGAATCGGNGTTTCATTAGAATCAACNACNGTCCCGGTGATGATTTCATCTTGAGAATAAGAATTTAANATCACNGTTAAAAATAAGAAACAAAAAAAGGCAAAATTTAAATAGCTAATTTTCAAATTCAAAATTGAAGTTTTAAATATTTATTTTTCTGNCGAATTCTAAATATAATAATATTATCTACATCGTTTGCGAAACTTATCATTATTTTTTATTACATTGAATTTAAATANTAACAAAAATTAATAATTATGAACAAAACTACAATGATNCTTCTCTTTGTTTTTTTCTTTTCATATTCTTTAAATGCCCAATTAGTGGTTGGAGAAAATGGAAATATNGAAGTTAAAGCAGGAGCAACACTCGATGTAGCAGGTTTAGAAATTACCCCTATNAGTGATTATAATTTTAGTGCGGGAGTAACNATTCAAAAATCTAANACATCTATTGCTTTGCCTAATGGCGAAAGTATGTTAAGATCATATTACATGGATCAAACNCTTGAAAANTTAAGTGCTACCNTTGTATATAATTATGAAGATGCTGATATGAACGGGATAACACACAATGCAAAAATGGTTGTTGACCACGANGGTGGAAATACTATGGAATATGAAGATTCAGATGATTTAGACTATCAAGTAACTTCANAATTTCAAGACCCAACTACTTTTGCAATTGTTACAGCTGGAGATGCAACTTTAAGTGTTGAAACGCTTGATGGTGAAATGTCAATATCTGTTTTTCCAAACCCAACATCATCAATTTTAAATATAAATTTTGATGGAGATTTAAATCTTTCAATTTTTAATATGCTAGGACAACAAGTACTAGAAACAAANAGTAAACAAATTGATATTTCAGGGNTTGAAACAGGAACNTATATTTTAATCGTTCAAAATCTTGAATCTAATAATTCAACAAATTTTAAAATAATAAAAGAATAATAAATAAAANAATAANATAAAAAATAAACTATGAAAAAAATTACTTTACTTTTAGTTGTTGTATTTGCTTTTACAGCGACTAATATTTATGGACAAGCGGCTGATCAAGATAAAAAGCCGGCAATCGTTTTCGTTGAAGATGGCGACGGAAATGTATACAATGGTAAAATTTATGCTTCATCTGTTAGAGGAGCATCAAGAAATGGAAATGGAAATTCAAATGGAGCTTTTGGAAATCCAGGTGACTGGAGTGTTGACTTAGTTGTTTCTGAAAAGTCTCCTGAACAAGCTGCAAATGATCATGGTGGATTTACGGAATCAGGTCACCCTCTTTATACAAATGGTGATGGGAACTTGTCTCTTATCCATGAAGGTATGGGCGCTATTGGTTGGGGATCTTTTGCTGCAAATGCGTATAATAGATCATCTGGTCTTGGTTCTGTAGCTTTNGGATTTANTACTATTGCTGGNCCACAGGTAGGTGCAGCTGGTGGAATTGATGGCGGAAATGTTGGTCAATTTTCTGCAGGTTGGGGAGCTAGAGCAATTGGAAATATTTCAACCGCAACAGGATTTAGAAATACTGCCTCAGGCTCTACATCTGTTTCTATGGGTAACTATAATTATGCAACAGGTGATTCTTCAATTGCTCTTGGAAAAGAAAATTGGGCTGAAGGAGCTAGTACAATAGCAATTGGTTTTAAAAATCATGCAGCTGGTGCAGGTTCAGTATCTCTTGGTCAAGAAAANGTAGCTTGGGGAACAACAAACTTTACTACTGGATACCAAAATACTGCTGGAGATACTAGTCAAGGTGTTGGTGCTGGTGGAAGTGCAACAGCAATGGGTAAATACAATACTGCATCTGCTGATGCTTCAATGGCTCTTAACAGAGGAACTAGCGCAACAAATCAAGCTGCTACTTCAATGGGATTAGGNACTACTGCTGATAATGTAGGTATGGTAGCTGTAGGAGTAAATAATGCTGCTGGTATNGGAGATACTGCTGAGCAATATTTTTATGTTGATGGTCAATANACTGGTAGTAACCCAGGTGTTGCTTTTGTAGTTGGAAATGGAGATATAGATTCTTCAAANGGATTAGCTGGTTCTAATTCTTCTAATGCTTTTATTGTAAATTATGATGGTAGTGCAACTCTTGCTGGAGATCTTACTGTAAATTCTGATGCTAGATTAAAGTCAAATATTGTCACTTTAGGNAGCACTCTTTCAAAACTTTTATTAATTGANGGAAAAAGTTATACCATGAAATCAAATGAAAATGTTGAAAAGATTGGATTACTTGCACAAGATGTTTTAGCTGCATTCCCAGAATTNGTAAAAAAAGGTGGTGATGAAGATGGAACTCTTTCTGTTAACTATCANGGATTGATTCCNGTTTTAATCAACGCAATCAAAGAACAACAAGAACAAATAAATGTCTTGAAAGCTTTAATTAATAAATAGTTTATTAATTAACTGTTGAATGATAACCCTGCTATTAAAAGCAGGGTTATTTTTTTTTTTGTATAATTTGTATTTAAATTACATTTAATGATAAAATTTATTCTATTATTTTTCACCTTTATTTTAAGCTTTACCACTTTTGGACAGNTTAATTTTTCTTCACTTCCTGAAAATAAACAGTTGATAGCTAGAGACTTATCAACAAATCAAGGGACTATAAATATTAGTGGTTCTGTCAATAATGGACCTTATTTTGATCTGGCGTATAGTAATTGGAAAAGTGGTGAACCNAATAACAATCCTCAACCTGAAGATGTTGTTGAAATGTTTGGGAANACAACAATATTAGTTGGTCAATGGAATGATGCTTCTGCAAATTCATTAAATCCGTCTTATGTTGAATATAATGGTCTTATAAATTCTTTAGGAAATTATGAATTTCTTGGNCAATACAATGGACATAGTTATTTTAAAAATCCACAAAGTTTAGATTGGGATTCAGCAAAATCTGATGCTCTAAGTTTGGGTGCATACTTGTCATCTCATCAAACGATAGAAGAAAATAATGCAGTAGCTGAAATGGGTAATTTTAGAGGTTGGATTGGTTTGTATCAGGATACATCTTCTCAAAATTATAGTGAGCCTAGCCAAGGTTGGAAATGGGTTGAACCTACAGACGAAGAAATTTCATTTGAATCAATCACAGTAGAGTTGTATAAGTTTGATAATATACAAGAAACATTAGTTGAAAATTTAAATTTCAATAATGATAATGCACAATTTAATATTGACATTAATATAAATGCTGAATTATCTAAATACAATATTAAAATCTATGCTGACTCACAAAATGAATCTGTATTAATTAAAGAAGTTAATGACATTGTTTGCGGAGATGTCTTTATTGTACAAGGACAATCAAATGCTGCAGCTGTACAATATAGTGGGACCTCTTCAGCTTACAACAGTGATTATGTAAGAGTTTATGCCGGAGGCGCTACAAGTTCTTCTGGATTAATTAACAATGAACAATGGTATTATGGACAAGGAGATGGAAATGAAAATACAAACGGTAATACTGGTCAATGGGGTATTGTTTTAGCAAAAAAATTAATTGATGAATTAAGTATACCAATAGCAATTTTTAATGGTGCTCATGGCGGTCAGCCAATAGAATTTTTTCAAAGACCTAATAATTATCAAGCTTCTACAGATTCAAATTACGGAAGACTTTTTTACCGTTTAGAAAAGACTGGACTAAATGATAACGTAAGAGGATTACTCTGGTCACAGGGGGAGGCAAACTCAGGAGCTTCAAATAATCTTTCTACGGATCAATACAAAAGTTATTTTGAAAATCTGATGACTTTTTGGGAAGAGGATTATCCCAATATCGAACATTACTATATATTCCAAACTAGAGAATGTAACTGTGGCACTAGTTCATCTGGAAGACTTGCTGTTAAAGAAGCCCAAAGATTATTGGCTGTTGAAAATAATAATGTATCAATTATGCCAACCACTGGGATGACTTTACATTCAGACTATTGTCATTACCCTTTTACAAATGGATACGAAAAGTTTGGATTAAGAATTATAAATCCTGTATTAAGTGATATTTATGGTTTTTCCTTTCAAGAGGATATTTATGCTCCTATGATTTCTGGCACTTCTCTTTCAAATCAAAATACACAGCTAAACATTTCTACCACAGCTGAATCATTGATGACTAATTCTAGCAATCAAAGTAATATTTTAAACCGGTTAAATAGTGATTTTTTATTCACTAATGCAAATCCGGTTTCAATAACTAATTTTTCGATTAATAACAATGTTTTATCCTTAACTCTAAGTGGTGATCCAGGAAATGAAGCAAGGCTTTCTTTAATTGGATTGTTTGATGATTTAGAAGATAATATTACCAATACAAATGGTATTGAAATAGTTCCCTTTAGTTATTACTGTATTTCAGGAAATTGTGAAGATAATGGTGGAGGTATTGATAGCGACCAGGATAAGAAACCTGCGGCAATTTTTGTTGAGGATGGTAGTGGTAATCCTTACAATGGTAAGATTTATGCTTCTTCAGTTAGAGGTGCATCAAGGAATGGTAATGGAAATTCGAATGATGCTTTTGGTGATCCTGGTGATTGGAGTGTAGACTTTACAGTTTCTGAAAAGACTCCTTTACAGGCTGCACAGGATCATGGAGGATTTACAGAGCAGGGTCATCCTTTATATAATCAAGGTGANGGAAATTGGACATTATTACATAATGGAATGGGTGCTGTTGGTTGGGGTTCATTCACAGCAAATGCATACAACAGGGCATCTGGACTAGGTTCTGTAGCTTTAGGATTTAGTACTATTGCTGGTCCACAAACTTTTGAAGCTGGAGGTATTGATGGAGGAAATGTTGGTCAGTTTTCTGCAGGATGGGCATCTAGAGCCATCGGAAATATTTCAACTGCAACAGGATTTAGAAATACAGCGTCTGGCCAAGCATCAGTGTCGATGGGGAATTTTAATTATGCAACAGGTGATTCTTCAATTTCTATGGGCAAAGAAAATTGGGCACAAGGCGCAAGTACAATAGCAATGGGTGAAAAAGCACATGCAGCTGGCGGAGGTTCAGTTGCTTTAGGAAAGGAGTCTATAGCTTGGGGCACAACTAATTTTACAGCAGGTTATCAAACTATAGCAGGAGATACAAGTGCTGCTGAAGGTACTGGAGGAAGTGCTACTGCTATTGGTTATGGGACCTTTGCACAGGGAAGAAGTTCTTTTGCAGCTAACAAGTATACTATTGCAAATAACCAAGCTTCATCTTCATTAGGAATAGCCACAACTTCTGACAATTTTGGAATGCTGGCAGTTGGAGTAAATAATTTTGCAGGTCTTGGAGATACTTTTGCTGATCCAAATGATTATGGAGGTTATTATTATGCAGATGGGCAGTATACGGGCTCCAATCCAGGGGTAGCTTTTGTTGTTGGAAACGGAGATATAGACTCTAGTACTGGAGGCCCAGGNAATAATCCATCAAACGCGTTTATTGTTAATTATGATGGTAGTGCAACTCTTGCAGGAGANNTNACNNTNNANTCNGATGCAAGACTTAAGTCAAACATTATATCTTTAGGCAGCACATTATCAAAAATATTACAATTAGATGGTAAAAAATATAATAGAAAAAACAATCAAGAAATAAATTATGGATTAATTGCTCAGGAGGTTGAGAAGCTATTTCCAGAGCTTATAAAAAAGTCTGAGAATAAAGATAAAACACTATCGGTATTTTATCAGGGATTTGTTCCAATTTTGATAAATGCCATTAAAGAACAGCAAATTCAAATTAATGAACTTAAAAAAATATTAATTAAAGAATGAAAAAGACTAACCTTTTATTTATTAAATATTTAATAATTTTTTCAACTTTTGGATATTCACAAAACATAAATGATATTTTTCCAGATTTTGATAAATCCGGAATGCATAGTGATATTTTATATAGCCCATCAAGCATAAGCAATATAAATGATTTAAAAAATAAAACTCATGATTTGTATAGTTTTTATCAAGTATATAAGTCAATAGCTTTTTCAGATTTTCAACAACGTTTAGNTAATTTAGATATAATAAAAGATGTTGCAATGACTCAATTATTAAGCACTAATATTCCTTTAGCACTTATTTATTCTGAATATGAAACCTTTAATGATGTCGCAAAAAACCATCAATTAATCTACAAGAATAGTGATAATAAGTTTCAAAGAATTCAAAGTAACTTGGATATTTTTGAACATCACCAAATTTTTTCTGCAGCAGCTTTAAAACCAATACAAAGAGGTTCAGAAGTAACTTTTAATTTAGCATCAACTTTATTTTTTAACACAAGTAATAAAACTGTTAATCTTTTAGAAATTGATTTTGGAGATGGAGTAGGATATAGAACAATTCAGTTAGATGAAGATTATAATGTTGTTTATGAAACCGAAGGATTAAAACAAATTAGTTTTAAAATTACCCTAAACAATGGAGATATAAATGAAGTTGTTTCTTCTTTAAAAGTTATTTATTCGAACGAAGAGTTAAACGAAAAATTTAATCAGGATATAGTTGGATTTACATCTGGAACTACTGATCCACCATATATTCAACCNTATAATGAATATCCTTTTAAAGGTTGGGGGGAAATGGAGATTTTTTATAGCGCTGATAATATTTTAGATAAGCCAATATTTGTAATTGATGGTTTTGATCCCTTAGATACAAGAAATATTAACTCTATATATCAGGCTTTAAATTTTGGTTCTGGAAATTTAGGTGATATTGTAAGAGAAAACGGATATGATGTAGTTGTACTAAATTTCCCTACTTATTTCAGAGAAGAGGATCAGGTATGGGTTTACGGAGGTGCTGATTATATAGAAAGAAATTCAATGCTTCTAGTAGAGCTTATAAAATTCATAAANAATCAAAAAGTTGGAGATAAAAAAAATGTAGTTATTGGACCTAGCATGGGTGGTCTAATTTCTAGATATGCATTAAATTACATGGAAAGTATTGGAGTTGACCACGAAACTAGATTATATATTTCTTTTGACGCACCACATGCTGGAGCAAATGTTCCTATAGGTTTTCAGCATATGTTCAACTATTTAGCATATGGACTAGATACATGGGTGGGTGATTTTAGTGTTGAGTCACTTAGGCCCGTTGTTGATAGAATGTTAAAATCACCTGCTGCAAGACAGATGCTTTGGGATCATTTTGAATCTCACTTAAGTGATGGGGTTGCTGAATTTGACAATAACAATTCATTGCCTCAATCGCACCCATTTTTTTCTATATTTTATAATGCAATAGATAATGTAAATTCTTTTGAATATCCTCAAAACACAAGAAATGTAAGTATAATTAATGGTAGCGGGTCTTTAAACCCATATTATGATATTAANGGAAATGCTGTAAATCCTGGATTCCAATCTTTAGANGCAACTATGCCTGACGTCAGCAATGGAGCTGATGCCTACTTAGATACTTGGTATACTCCATATATAAATCAGACCATTCCTGTAAGTAATATTTATATTGACGCTCCTTGGTGGTGCTTTTGTGATATTACTACCGAAGCGGTCGCTCAGTCTCATGGACATACCGATGGAGTTGATTCAGCTCCTGGAGGACTTTTTGATATTCTTTCAATTGCTGAAGATTACACAGGTGAAGATCCAATTATAACTCAATTCACTAACCAGTTAGCTACAAACTATTTTACTTTCATTCCTGCAATTAGTGGAATGGATTATTTTACAAACAACTGGTATGAATATATGAATAATCCAGATAATCCACCTTTTGAGGCATGGTCTATCCCTAAAGAAAATGAAATACATATGCAGTTGACTGAAACAAATGTTGAATTTGCTCTAAATGAAATTTTTGGAGGTGAAGAAATNGGANTTATTNNTAGCGACCAGGATAAGAAACCTGCGGCAATTTTTGTTGAGGATGGTAGTGGTAATCCTTACAATGGTAAGATTTATGCTTCTTCAGTTAGAGGTGCATCAAGGAATGGTAATGGAAATTCGAATGATGCTTTTGGTAATCCTGCTGATTGGAGTGTAGACTTTACAGTTTCTGAAAAGACTCCTTTACAGGCTGCACAGGATCATGGAGGATTTACAGAGCAGGGTCATCCTTTATATAATCAAGGTGATGGAAATTGGACATTATTACATAATGGAATGGGTGCTGTTGGTTGGGGTTCATTCACAGCAAATGCATACAACAGAGCATCTGGACTAGGTTCTGTAGCTTTAGGATTTAGTACTATTGCTGGTCCACAAACTTTTGAAGCTGGAGGTATTGACGGAGGAAATGTTGGTCAGTTTTCTGCAGGATGGGCATCTAGAGCCATCGGAAATATTTCAACTGCAACAGGATTTAGAAATACAGCGTCTGGCCAAGCATCAGTGTCGATGGGGAATTTTAATTATTCCACAGGTGATTCTTCAATTTCTATGGGCAAAGAAAATTGGGCACAAGGCGCAAGTACAATAGCAATGGGTGAAAAAGCACATGCAGCTGGCGGAGGTTCAGTTGCTTTAGGAAAGGAGTCTATAGCTTGGGGCACAACTAATTTTACAGCAGGTTATCAAACTATAGCGGGAGATACAAGTGCTGCTGAAGGTACTGGAGGAAGTGCTACTGCTATTGGTTATGGGACCTTTGCACAGGGAAGAAGTTCTTTTGCAGCTAACAAGTATACTATTGCAAATAACCAAGCTTCATCTTCATTAGGAATAGCCACAACTTCTGACAATTTTGGAATGCTGGCAGTTGGAGTAAATAATTTTGCAGGTCTTGGAGATACTTTTGCTGATCCAAATGATTATGGAGGTTATTATTATGCAGATGGGCAGTATACGGGCTCCAATCCAGGGGTAGCTTTTGTTGTTGGAAACGGAGATATAGACTCTAGTACTGGAGGCCCAGGCAATAATCCATCAAACGCGTTTATTGTTAATTATGATGGTAGTGCAACTCTTGCAGGAGATTTAACAATTAACTCTGATGCAAGACTTAAGTCAAACATTATATCTTTAGGCAGCACATTATCAAAAATATTACAATTAGATGGTAAAAAATATAATAGAAAAAACAATCAAGAAATAAATTATGGATTAATTGCTCAGGAGGTTGAGAAGCTATTTCCAGAGCTTATAAAAAAGTCTGAGAATAAAGATAAAACACTATCGGTATTTTATCAGGGATTTGTTCCAATTTTGATAAATGCCATTAAAGAACAGCAAATTCAAATTAATGAACTTAAAAAAATATTAATTAAAGAATGAAAAAGACTAACCTTTTATTTATTAAATATTTAATAATTTTTTCAACTTTTGGATATTCACAAAACATAAATGATATTTTTCCAGATTTTGATAAATCCGGAATGCATAGTGATATTTTATATAGCCCATCAAGCATAAGCAATATAAACGATTTAAAAAATAAAACTCATGATTTGTATAGTTTTTATCAAGTATATAAGTCAATAGCTTTTTCAGATTTTCAACAACGTTTAGGTAATTTAGATATAATAAAAGATGTTGCAATGACTCAATTATTAAGCACTAATATTCCTTTAGCACTTATTTATTCTGAATATGAAACCTTTAATGATGTTGCAAAAAACAATCAATTAATCTACAAGAATAGTGATAATAAGTTTCAAAGAATTCAAAGTAACTTGGATATTTTTGAACATCACCAAATTTTTTCTGCAGCAGCTTTAAAACCAATACAAAGAGGTTCAGAAGTAACTTTTAATTTAGCAACAACTTTATTTTTTAACACAAGTAATAAAACTGTTAATCTTTTAGAAATTGATTTTGGAGATGGAGTAGGATATAGAACAATTCAGTTAGATGAAGATTATAATGTTGTTTATGAAACCGAAGGATTAAAACAAATTAGTTTTAAAATTACCCTAAACAATGGAGATATAAATGAAGTTGTTTCTTCTTTAAAAGTTATTTATTCGAACGAAGAGTTAAACGAAAAATTTAATCAAGATATAGTTGGATTTACATCTGGAACTACTGATCCACCATATATTCAACCATATAATGAATATCCTTTTAAAGGTTGGGGGGAAATGGAGATTTTTTATAGCGCTGATAATATTTTAGATAA
>NZUH01000009.1 GCA_002697255.1 Flavobacteriaceae bacterium
AGAAGAAACGCCAGCAGAAGAAACGCCAGCAGAAGAAACGCCAGCAGAAGAAACGCCAGCGGAAGAAACGCCAGCGGAAGAAACGCCAGCAGAAGAAACACCTGCGGAAGAAACACCTGCGGAAGAAACGTCAGCGGAAGAAACGCCAGCAGAAGAAACACCTGCGGAAGAAACGCCAGCGGAAGAAACGCCAGCGGAAGAAACGCCAGCGGAAGAAACGCCAGCAGAAGAAACACCTGCGGAAGAAACACCTGCGGAAGAAGATTCAAAAAATTAATAAATATTTATAATCTTTATTTCATACATTTATAAGAGTAAGTATAATACTTTAGTAAATGAATGATAGTAAATTTTATTTCCTTGGAAAAATAACTAGAAAATACAGTTTCAAGGGTGAACTCATTATATATTTAGATACAGATAATCCATCTGATTATTTTCAAATTAAAAAAGTATTTATAAAAATTAACGATCGCTTCATTCCTTATTTCTTAACAGAAATATACCCATATAAGAATAATAGCATTAGGGTTAAAGTTGAAGACGTTAATGATGAAAATGAAGCAAATCAATTGATTAATAAAGAAATTTATTTACCTACTAGTTCACTTCCAACTTTAGAGGGTAATAAATTTTATTATCATGAAGTAGAAGGTTTTAAAATCATTGATAAAAAAAATGGTGATATAGGATTTATTAAATATGTGAATGATAAATCTCCACAACATTTATTTATTCTGGATCACAATAAAAAAGAAGTGCTAGTTCCAATTAATGATGATCTAATTATAGATATTGACAGAAAAGAAAAATTAATTAGAATGGATTTGCCGAGCGGGTTAATTGAACTTTATTCATAGAATATGGATTATAAAATTTATGTAGATAAAGATATTTGTAAAGCAGAAACACTACCTGCGAAATTTTACAAAGATCAAGAAATTTTTGAACTGGTTAGAAAAAAAATATTTTTAAAATGTTGGCATTGGATTGGGGACGAATCTTTAACCGAAAACAAGAATTCTGTTTATCCTTTAAATCTGTATCCAAAATTTTTAGACGAACCCATATTAATTACTCGAAATCAAAATAATAATATCAATTTTTTTTCCAACGTATGTACTCACAGAGGAAATATTCTTGTAAAAGAAAAAGGTAAATCAAAAAAAATTACATGTTCTTATCATGGACGAAGATTTGACAATAATGGAATATTTGAATTTATGCCTGAATTTCAAAAAACTGAGAATTTTCCAAGAGAATGTGATAACCTCTATAAATTTTCATCTTTTAATTGGAAAAAATTGCTATTTGTAGGATTAAACCCAGATTTTGAGATTGAAAAAATTTTAACTAAAATTGAAGAAAGGATCGGATTCCTACCCTTGAATGATCTTAACCCTGATTTGACACTTTCTAAAGACTACAATATAAATGCAAATTGGGCTTTGTACTGTGATAATTACCTAGAAGGATTTCACGTTCCATTTGTACATAAGGACCTAAACGAGGTTTTAGATTATAATAGTTATAAAACCGAAGTTGATGAGTTTTTTAATCTTCAAATTGGGTACGGCAAAAACGAAGTCGAATGCTTCAACATACCTAAATTTCACAAAGATTATGGAAAAAATATTGCAGCATACTACTATTGGATTTTTCCTAATCTAATGTTAAACTTTTATCCGTGGGGAATTTCAATAAATCTGGTTTGTCCAGAATCAAATTCAAAGACAAAAATATTATTCCGATCTTATGTTTTTGACAAAACCAAATTGAATCACGGAGCTAGTAGTGATTTAGATAAAGTTGAAATGGAAGATGAAGAAATTGTGCAAACTGTTCAAATGGGTATTAAATCATCTTTTTATAACACAGGCAGATTCTCACCTAC
Organism: Flavobacteriaceae bacterium; assembly: GCA_002697255.1. Taxonomy (GTDB): domain Bacteria; phylum Bacteroidota; class Bacteroidia; order Flavobacteriales; family Flavobacteriaceae; genus MED-G13. The sequence goes on from NZUH01000009.1 coordinate 1,895, forward strand.
CATGGAGCGCGGAGTACATCATTTTCATTCCCTAATTTCAAATTTCTTAAATAAGAAATAAAGTAAAAAAAAATTCAATCTTAAACAGGCATTATTTAAATTTGTAAAAAATTTAACTATGAAACCTGATCTATTTGAAGCCCCTGATTATTACAATCTTGATGAACTACTTACAGATGAACACAAATTAATAAGAGACTCAGCAAGAGATTGGGTGAAAAAATCTATTTCTCCGATTATAGAAGATTATGCTCAAAAAGCTAAATTCCCTGAACATATTATTAATGAATTGGCTGACATTGGTGCTTTTGGGCCTTATATTCCAGAAAAATACGGAGGACCTGGACTTGACAATATTTCTTACGGCCTATTAATGCAAGAAATTGAAAGAGGTGATTCTGGTATCAGATCAACTGCATCAGTTCAATCATCTCTTGTTATGTATCCTATTTGGAAATATGGAAGTGAAGAGCAAAAAATGAAATTTTTACCAAAATTAGCTACTGGTGATCTTATGGGATGCTTTGGATTAACCGAGCCTGATCATGGGTCTAACCCTGGTGGAATGACAACTAATTTTAAAGATAAAGGGGATCACTTTCTTTTAAATGGTGCAAAACTATGGATTTCAAATGCTCCTTTTGCTGATATTGCTATCGTTTGGGCAAAAAATGAAGAGGGAAGAATTCACGGCCTTATTGTAGAAAGAGAAATGGAAGGTTTCACAACTCCTGAGACACATAATAAATGGTCATTGAGGGCGAGTTCTACTGGAGAATTAATTTTTAACGATGTCAAAGTGCCTAAGGAAAATCTTTTACCAAATAAATCTGGGTTAGGAGCGCCGTTAGGTTGTCTTGACTCTGCAAGGTATGGAATTGCTTGGGGAGCTATAGGAGCTGCTATGGATTGTTATGATACCGCTTTAAGATATAGTAAAGAAAGGGTTCAATTTGGAAAACCAATTGGTGGATTTCAGTTACAACAAAAAAAGTTAGCTGAAATGATAACAGAAATTACAAAAGCCCAGTTATTAGCATGGAGATTAGGCACGTTAAAAAATGAAGGAAAAGCATCTTCTGCTCAAATATCAATGGCTAAAAGGAATAATGTTGAAATGGCAATGAAAATTGCCAGAGAAGCAAGACAAATTTTAGGAGGTATGGGCATCACTGGTGATTATTCAATAATGAGGCATATGATGAATTTAGAAAGTGTAGTTACGTATGAAGGAACCCATGATATTCATTTACTTATCACTGGTTTAGATATCACAGGGCTTAATGCATTTAAATAAATAAAAATGAATATTAATTATATTGAAAATAAAATTAAACCGTTAAGAGATAGGCTATTAAACCATAAGCTTTACTCAAGGATAGGTAAGATTGAAGATCTACAGCTTTTTACCGAAAATCACATTTATGCAGTATGGGACTTTATGTCATTACTTAAGGCTTTGCAGATAAATTTAACCTGTACTAAAATACCTTGGGGACCAAATAAGAATTCCCAAACCTCTTATCTAATAAATGAAATAGTTCTTGCTGAAGAAACCGATTTGAATCAGGCTGGAGAAAGAAAAAGCCACTATGAATTATACATTGATGCAATGGTTGATATTGGTGCTTCCATTGAAAAACCAACAAATCATATTAAAGAATTGATTAATTCTAATGATATTTTTGCAACGATTAATGATCTTAAAATTCACAAAAATATTAAAGAGTTCTTAAACTTTACATTTTCTGTTATTGACGAAGGTAAGCCTCACAAAATAGCAGCAATTTTTACATTTGGAAGAGAGAATCTTATTCCTAATATGTTTAATGAAATTCTTCACGAATTTCAAAAAAATATATCAAACTTAGATATCTCAAAACTTATATACTATTTTGAAAGACATATTGAACTTGACGAAGATGAGCATGGGCCTATGGCTTTAGAGATGGTTACAGAGCTGGCAAAAGACAATCCAAAAAAATGGCAAGAAATTGAAACCATTTCTCTTGAGGCATTAAGCAAAAGAATTTTATTGTGGGATGCTATTTATGAGAATTTAGAAAACCAAGTAAATTGGTCTAAGGAAAGATGTGAAAAAAACGAAACTTATTCTTTAGATTATAAAAACTGAATAGCAAGATATAGCTTTAAAGACAGTAAATTACTGGACTTTATAAATAAACTATTTAATAGATTTTACAACTGATCCTTCAGCCTTCTTAATCGATCCATCGAATCCTTCAACTCCTGAGACAGTAGTGTATTTTAATATGAATTTTTTTTCAGGATTTATGATTTTAAAAGCCGCTTGACACATCAATGCCGCTTCATGAAAACCACATAAAATCAGATTCAATTTCCCAGGATAAGTATTTATATCACCAATGGCAAATACACCTGGAATATTTGTTTGATAATCAAGTGAATTATTTACAAGAATTGAATTTTTTTCAATCTCTAATCCCCATTCAGAAATTGAACCTAACTTTGGCGTTAATCCAAATAAGGGAATAAAATAGTCAGCCTTAATTTCTATATTTTCATTGTCTTTTTTAACAACAACGGAATTTAATTTATCATTTCCATTTAAGGAAATAACTTCAGCTGGAGTTATTAAATTAATTTTATTTTGATCTTTTAATAATTGAACTTTTTCAACTGAATCATTTGCTCCCCTAAATTCATTTCTTCTATGTATTAAAGTTATATTCTTTGCAATTTTTGATAATTCAATTGTCCAATCTAATGCTGAATCACCTCCTCCAGCTATTATCACATTTTTATTTTTAAAAATTTGAGGCTCACGAATAAAATATAAGACTCCTTTATCCTCAAATTTATCTATCCCCACAAAGGAAGGTTTTCTAGGTTGAAATCCACCTAATCCACCAGCAATAACAACAATTGGAGCCCGATGTAATGTTCCTTTATTAGTAACAACTGTAAAACTACCATCATCATTTTTTAATAGTTTTTCAGCTTTTTCTCCAAGAGTAAAACCAGGCTTAAATTGACTGTTTTGTTTGAGTAAGTTTTCAATTAAATCACCTGCTAAAATTTCTGGATATGCAGGTATATCATAAATAGGTTTTTTTGGATATAATTCGATACATTGACCACCAGGTTTCGGAAGAATATCAATTAAATGGCATTTCATTTTTAACAAACCTGCTTCGAATACCGCAAAGAGACCGACAGGGCCAGCACCGATAATAAGTATATCTGTTTTAATCATGAAAAATCTATTCTACGCTAATAACATCTTCAATTTCTGGTGCGTGTTTTTTTATAATCATCTCTACACCTGACTTTAAAGTCATTTGATTAACGGTACAAGTTGAACAAGCTCCCTCAAATTTTACTTTAACGGTTTTTTTATCAACTGAAACCAAAGAAATGTCTCCACCATCATTTTTTAGAAAAGGTCTAATTTCATCTAAAGCGACTTCAATATTATTTTTTAATGTTTTATTCATTACTTTTTGCTTACAGCAGAGCAACCTGCCATTGTTGTTATTTTTAGTATTTCTGAGGGTGGTAAATCATTATTTCTTTTAACAAGCTCAGAAACTAAATTTTTTGTAATATCCTTGAAAGTTAGTGAAATTTTTGAATCTTCTTGTAATGAGGCTGGATGACCAAAATCAGATGCTTCTCTAATACTTTGTAAAATGGGTACTTCTCCCAAAAATTGAACTTTCATGTCATGAGAAAGATTTTTAGCTCCGTTTTTTCCAAAAATGTAATATTTATTGTCTGGCAATTCAAATGGGGTAAAGTAGGCCATATTTTCAACCAAACCAAGAACAGGAACATTTATACTTTTTTGCTTAAACATTGCTATCCCTTTTCTTGCATCGGCCAAGGCAATATTCTGAGGAGTACTTACAATAACACTCCCCGTTACCGGAAGTGCTTGTAAAATACTCAAATGAATATCACCAGTTCCTGGTGGAAGATCAACTAATAAAAAATCAAGATCACCCCAGTCAGCGTCAAAAATCATTTGATTTAATGCTTTAGAAGCCATAGGTCCTCTCCAAATAACTGCTTGATCAGGCTTAGTAAAAAAACCAATTGATAAAATTTTTACTCCGTAATTTTCAACTGGCTTCATTTTATTTTTACCATCAATTGTCACACTTAAAGGTCTTGCTTCAGTAATATCAAACATAATCGGAATGGATGGACCATAAATATCTGCGTCTAAAATACCAACATTAAAACCCATTTTTGAAAGTGATATAGCAATATTTGATGTTACAGTAGATTTACCTACCCCTCCTTTTCCGGATGCAATTGCTATAATATTTTTTATACCCTTAATTGGTTTTCCTTTTATTTCATTTGAAATTGGCTCATCTTTTTCAATCTTAAAATTGATTTTTAATTCAAAATCTGATTGAATATTTTCGTTTAATAAATTTTTAATCGAACCTTCTATACTCTTTTTATACTGAAGAGTTGGGTTGGAAGTAGAAATGTCAAAAATAATTTCATTCCCAAAAATATTTAGGTTAATGATTTTAAAAAAATTTTTATCTAAACTTTCTGTAAGTTTTATAATATTTGCCTTTGATAATTTCACAAAAAATATTTTTTACAAATATACTATGAATTGGAAAATTTTAATAGTAATAAATAAATATTAATGTAACTCAACCGAAGGGTCCCAAAGAATATTTTGAAAATTTGTAATAAGATTATCTTTTACAACTATACCTTCACTTTCTAGCAACTCTTTCATCAAATTAGTCCCTGAAAAATGATGTTTTCCTGTTAAAAGACCTATCCTATTAACGACCCTGTGAGCAGGCACATCATTAATTTTATGTGATGCGTTCATAGCATATCCTACAACACGAGCGCTTTTTGGCGTACCAAGAGCTTTAGCTATCAATCCATATGTAGAAACTCTTCCAGAAGGAATTAATCTTACAACTTTATAAACTCTTTTAAAAAAAGATATATCTTCTTTCATCCTACTTTATAATTCTAAAATTTACAAATGTAATTGGCTTGCCCTGTTTCAAAAATTTTGATTCATAAAAAGTTTGAATTGATAAAGCATTTTTTGGAGTACCAGAATTATTATATATGTTGTGGTTTGAATAAATGAGTTCTAAAAAATCAGTTGACTTAATTAATCCCAACATATATCCATGTAAAAATTCACTGTCTGTTTTTAGATTTATAATTCCATTTGGTATTAAAATTTTCATATAAAGTTCTATAAAATTTAAATTAATTAGTCTATGCTTTTCTCTTTTAAATTTAATTTGAGGGTCAGGAAAGGTTATCCATATCTCAGAAACCTCATTCTCAGAAAATATTTTATCGATCAACTCAATTTGAGACCTCACAAATGCTACATTAGCAATTTCGTTATCAATTGCTGTTTTGGCCCCACGCCAGAACCTTGCTCCTTTAATATCAATTCCTATAAAATTTATACCGGGATTTAATTTTGCTAATTCAAGCGAATATTCACCTTTTCCGCATCCCAATTCAATCACGATGGGGTTATTATTTTTAAAAAACAACTGCCCCCATTTACCTTTGTATTCAAAATCATTGACAATGAGTTTTTCTCTTTTAGGCTGGATTACATTTTTAAAAGATAAATTTTCTTTAAATCTCTTTAATTTATTTTTACTTCCCAATTGAATTATTTATAGAAGCTAAACTAATTAATTAAACGGAATTTTTGATTTTTTTATTGTGAAAGAAAATTCACTTCCAATTCCCAAAGTTGAGACAACATTAATATTTTCATTATGTGCCTCAATTATATGTTTGACGATGGCTAATCCCAGCCCTGACCCACCATGATCTCTACTTCTACTTATATTAACTCTAAAAAATCTTTCAAATAATCTTGGCATATTTTCTTTACTTATTCCTAGACCATTATCTGTAACCCTAAATAATAATTTTTCTCCCTTATTTTCAAAACTAATTTCAGTTGTGCCTTTTGGCTTTCCGTAATTAATCGAATTTGATATTAAATTAATTAAAACTTGTTGAATTCTATTTCTATCAGCATAAACATAAACTCCCTCAGCATTTCTTGAATCTAAAATTAATTTTATTTTATTGTTTGAAGCACTAATTTCTAGCTCTTCTATTATTTCTTTTGTTAAATCTAATATCGCAAAAGATGATGTTTCTAACTTTGTTGTTGAAGATTCAATTTGTGAAATTAAATCAAGATCTTTAATTATATACGCAAGTCTTTCAACACTTTTGTCGGCTCTATTTAAATATTTTGCTAATAATATTTTATCACTAGCTGCTCCATCTAATAAATTTGAAATGTATCCTTGTATGGAAAATAAAGGAGTTTTTAATTCGTGTGCCACATTTCCTATAAATTCTTTTCTGTATTGATCCTGCTTTTTAAGCGATTCAATTTCTATTTTTTTAATCTTTACATATTCTCCAAGATCTTCAATAAGTAAATCCATATTTGAAACAATACTTGAAGTTGATATCAAAGAATCTGACTTGAAATCTAAATCTTCGTAAATCTGCTTTATTCTATTTAAAAACATTGTTTGAACTCTTTTTTGAAGAATTATAAAAGAAATTATAAAAATGGAAACCCAAACCAACAAAAACTCCATAGACAAAATGCTATCAAAAAATTTTTCAATATAACAAGTACCAGAGCATGAACCGTTAAAAATTATTTTCATATTAAAAATAATAAGTGAAGCCAAGGATATATATAAAGAAGTTTGAAAAGAAAACTTATAAGAACTAGATCTGAACTTTTTAGACATTAAATTATGAATTTATAGCCAACTCCTTTAACAGTTTTTAAATATGATGAGCCAATTTTTTCACGAAGCTTTCGTATATGTACGTCAATGGTTCGATCTCCTACAATTACATCGTTTCCCCAAATTGATTCTAAAATAAAATCTCTTTTAAAAACCTTGTCAGGTTTTGATGCTAATAAAAATAACAATTCAAATTCTTTTCTAGGTAATGATATCTCATTTTTTTCAACTAGGACTTTATAACCTGTTTTATCTATTATTAAATTTTTAAATTCAATAATCTCATTCTGATCATCTGAAATTCTCCTTAGTAAAGATTTTACTTTACTAATTAATACTTTAGGTTTAATCGGCTTAGTAATATAGTCATCTGCACCCGAATTTAGCCCAGCAATTTGACTGTAATCCTCCCCTCTAGCTGAAAGAAAAGTAATAAGTGTTTTACTAATATTGGGGTCTTCTCTTATAATCTCGCATGCCTCAATACCATCCATATCTGGCATCATAACATCTAAAATTATTAAATGTGGAATTATTGATTTTGCTATTTTTATTGCTTCTAATCCATTGGATGCAGTATAAACATCATAATTAGCATTCTTTAAACTATATGAAATAATCTCTATTATATCTGGTTCATCATCAACGAGTAAGATTTTAAATTTTTCGGTTTTCAATATATTGAGATAAACATTAGTTAAATTTAAAAAATCTTATTTATAATTTTTTAAAAATAAGATTGACAACAATAAGTTAATACATTATTATCAATTTCTTAAGTAGATAATAAACAATATTATATTTTTGACTAATGATTAGTTTAGATGAAATTTTAGGATGTTCTGATTCTTCAGAATTTAATGACTTATCGATGCGAATTTTCAAATTTCAGTATGAAAATAACATTGTCTATAAAAATTTTTGTAATCTTTTTAAAAAAAATCCAAAAAATGTAAATAACGTTGAAGAAATACCCTTTCTACCGATTTCGTTTTTTAAAACACACAAAATCTTAAGCTCTAAAAATATTGAAAAAACTTTCTTAAGTAGTGGAACAACTACTAATATTTCAAGTAAACATTATGTTTCTAGTCTAAATTTTTATGAAAAATCTTTCCTTAAAAATTTTATAAATAATTATAGTGATCCATCTAATTTTACAATTATTGGATTACTACCAACATATATTCAAAACACAAGCTCATCATTAATTTATATGGTAAAAAAATTAATAAATGAATCAAATTGTGAAGAAAGCGGGTTTTATTTAAACGAATATGATTTGTTGATAAAAAAAATATTAAGACTTGAAAACTTAGGTAAAAAAATTATTTTAATTGGGGTTTCTTACGCGCTTTTAGATTTAATTGAAACTAAAAAAATAAATTTAAAAAATACTATTGTTTTAGAAACTGGCGGGATGAAAGGAACGAGAAAAGAAATGGTTAAAGAAGAATTGCATGAGGTTTTAAAATCTGGATTTGGAATAAAAAACATTCACAGTGAATATGGGATGACTGAGTTATTATCTCAAGCTTATTCAAAAGGAGACGGAATATTTGAATGTCCAAACTGGATGAAAGTAATTATAAGAGATATAAATGATGCTCAAAATATGGAATTCAATAAGAAAACTGGGGGTATTAATATAATAGATCTAGCAAATTTATATTCTTGTAGTTTTATTGCCACCGATGATCTTGGGAAAATGGTAGGAGAATCAAACTTTCAAATTTTAGGAAGAATAGATAACAGCGATTTAAGAGGTTGTAATCAGCTTATCTGATTTATTTAATTTTTAAAATAAATGTTTTTTTCTTCCCTCTATTAAGTATAATATATTTGTTTCTGATCAAATCACCTGTAGTCAAAGTATATGTTTCACTAACTTTATTCTTATTAACAGAAATTGAGTTTTCTTTTAAGGCTCTTCTTGCTTCGGAGTTTGAAGATAAAAAACCAGAAATTTCAGAAAGAGACTTAACTATATTTATTCCTTTTTCAATTTGATCTAATGATAATTCACAAGTTTGGACACCTTCAAATATATCCAAAAAAATATTTTCATCTATCTCGTTTATTTCATTTATGAAATCTTTACTAAAAAGAATTCCAGATGCTTTAACTGCATTATTTAATTCTTCCTCATTATGAACAATACGCGTTATTTCTGATGCTAATTTTTTTTGCAAAATTCTTAAATGTGGACTTGCTTCGTGATCAACTATTAGTTGTTCAATTATATTTTTTTCTAAAAAAGTGAAGATTTTAATATATACTTTTGCATCCTCATCCGATGTATTTAACCAGTATTGGTAAAATTTATAAACTGAAGTTTTTTCTGAGTCTAACCAAATATTTCCTCCTTCAGACTTTCCAAATTTTGATCCATCAGATTTAGTAATTAATGGACATGTTATAGCATAACCTTTCCCCTTATCAATTCTTCTAATAAGTTCTGTTCCTGTGGTAATATTTCCCCATTGGTCACTTCCACCCATTTGAATTGAGCAATTATGATTTCTGTTTAAAAATAAAAAATCAAATCCTTGTACCATTTGATAAGTAAATTCGGTAAAACTCATCCCATTTCCTGATTCTGATGAAATTCTATTTTTTACAGAGTCTTTTGACATCATATAATTAACCGTGATATGTTTACCAACATCCCGGATGAATTTCAAAAAAGAAAAGTTTTTCATCCAATCATAATTATTTAAAAGAATAGCACTATTTTCAGAATTTTTATCAAACGACAAAAAACTTGATAATTGCTTTTTCAGACAATTCTCATTATGACGTAAAGTCTTCTCATTCAAAAGGTTTCTTTCAGATGATTTTCCAGAGGGGTCCCCAATCATTCCAGTGGCACCACCGATTAAGGCAATTGGTTTGTGTCCGCAAATTTGAAAATGAGATAATAACATTATTGGAACCAAGTTACCTATGTGTAAAGAATCAGAAGTAGGATCAAAACCTATATATGCAGACCTAAACTTTTCATTTAAAAATTTTTGAATACCAGGTGTAAAGTCATGAATTAATCCACGCCACTTTAATTCTTCTATAAAATTATTCATTAATAAATTATTAATCCTATCCTAATATAATCTATTTTTTTAAAAATTAAGCTTTAATTAAATTATTGGTATCGATAACTCTGTACTATCATCAACATTTTCCTGAATAATTTCTTTACTTCTTAATCCTCTATTTTTTTTATATTTTTGAATACTATCAATAATTATTTCTCTGTTAAATTCTAACTTTTCTAAAACCATATCATAAATATGTAAATATTTTTCTAAATCATTCGAATAATAAGTATTACTAATTACAAATTGCAAACTATCTATATTGTGTTTATTTAAAATATAAGATTTCGGTTTCATACCATTATTTTCTAAAATATTCTTATTGATTCCTTTTGAAACACTTAAAAGTGACATATCATATAATATATCAATCATTTTCTCTTGACTAATTAAATCATCAGGTATTTTACTCGAATTATTAATAAAATCACAAGAATAAAATATTATCAATAATATTATCAAATAATTTTTCATCTGTTAAATTTAATTTTCATTCCCAGTTTTGAATCGTTAATTATCCCATTGGAATAAACAATATTTCCGTTTACAAATGTATATAATATCCTAGATTTAAATACTTTATTTTCAAAAGGGGACCACAAGCATTTATATAATAAATTCTCTTTTGAAACTTTCCATGAATCATTTAAATTAAAAATTACTAGATCAGCGTAATAACCCTCTCTGATATAACCTCTTTTTTTAATGTCAAATAATATAGCAGGATTATGACACATCTTTTCTATTATTTTTTCCAAAGAAATTTTATCATTATGAAAACCTTCCAAGATAGATACAAGTGAATGCTGAACTAAAGGTCCTCCAGATGGACATTTAGTATATGAATTATTTTTTTCTTCAATAGTATGAGGTGCATGATCTGTAGCTATTACATCGATTAAATCATTATTTAACCCACTCCATAGCATTTCTCTATCATTAGATGTTTTAATAGCTGGATTCCATTTTATTTTACTTCCATATTTATCATAATCTTGATCAGAAAATGTAAGATGATGAATACATACCTCAGAAGTTATTTTTTTATCTTTTAGAGGTATATTATTTGAAAATAAAGCAAGCTCACGAGCAGTTGAAAGATGAAATACATGCAATCTTGCTCCTGTTTTTTTAGCCAATCCAACCGCCATACTAGAGGAAATAAAACAAGCTTCTTCAGTTCTAATTTTAGGATGATAATTTATAGGGATATTATTTCCATAAGTATCCATATGTAATTGTAAGTTATTTTTTATGGTTTGTTCATCTTCACAATGAGCAGCAATTGGTATTTGAACATTAGAAAAAATTTTCTCTAAAGAATCCAAATCATCTACTAACATATTTCCGGTCGATGAACCAAGAAAAAGCTTGACTGCAGGAATTTGCGTTAAATCGTTTTTTAAAATCTCTTCAAGATTAGTGTTAGTCCCACCAAACATGAAAGAATAATTTGCCAATGAGTTATTTTTTGCAATTTCAAACTTTTTATTTAATTCATTAATTGTTGTCGTATTAGGATTTGTATTGGGCATTTCAAAAAAAGATGTTATACCTCCAGCTACTGCAGCTCTTGACTCAGAAAAAATATTCCCTTTGTGCGTTAGCCCTGGCTCTCTAAAATGTACCTGATCATCAATAAGTCCAGGAATAATATAATTCCCCTTAGCATCTATAATATTAGTATTTGGCCTATCTGCACTTATCGAGCTTGAAATTTTTTTAATCTTTAGGTTTTCGATTAAAATATCAGACTCAAAAATTTCACCCTCGTTTATAATTCTGCAATTTTTTATCAGGATTTTATTCATTTTTATGAAATATTAAATAAACTTTTAAATTTCATTGAAATTACACCAAAAAAAGCTTCACCGATAATAGAGCTGTTTAGCTTAGATTTTCCATATTTCCTGTCAGTAAATATTATTGGAACTTCTTTTAAAAAACATTTAATTAAAAAAAGCTTAAATTTCATTTCTATTTGGAATGCGTAACCGTTGAATTTTATCGAAGTTAATGATATTTTTTTTAGTGATTTCACAGAATAACAAACAAAGCCTGAAGTAGGATCTTTAATGTTCATTCCGGTAATAATTCTCACATACCACGAAGCCATATAAGATAATAAAATTCTTTCAAGAGGCCAGTTAACAACATTAATACCTTTGACATATCTAGAACCAATTGATATATCATTCTGATTAATTTTACATGAATTATATAGTCTTTCTATGTCTTTGGGATTATGAGAAAAATCAGCATCCATTGAAATCACATATTTAAATCTATTTTTTATAGCCCAATTAAATCCAACCAAGTAGGCAGTACCTAGGCCTAGTTTAGAATCTCTCGTTATAAGAAATAAATTCTTACAGAATTTTGAAATAAGTTCTTTAACTTTACCGGATGTTCCATCAGGAGAATTATCGTCAACAACTAGAATATTAATATTATTGTGAGTTAAAAATATTGATTCTATTATTCTTGAGATATTTTCACCTTCATTATAAGTAGGTATTATAATTAGAACATCATTCATTCATTAATTTTTAGCTAAAGTATAATTTTTAGTCTAAAAAGAAATATTATTTAAAAAATATGATTAGAGAATCTATTTCAAATGACTTTTTAACAATTCTTCTAGTTTTTTTATCGTTATATATTTTTCTGTTAAAAAGGTTTAATTTCAATAGATTTTTGATTAATGCACGTTTTTTTAAAAAAGAATTTAATGATAAGGTGTCTTTAAACTTTTTTGATATTCTTTTTTTAATTTTTTTCGTTATAAATATCTCTATATTAACCACACATTCTAAAACCAATATTTTTAATAATACAGATTTTGAATTAAAACTTACCTCAATAACATTTTTTATTATTTTAAAATATATTTTAGAAATAATAATAGGATTTATATTTGATTTTAAAAATTTATCTAAAAACTACATTAACTTAAAATTATTATATTTCAATTCAGCTGGAATATTAATTTTTTTGTTTAATATTTTGTGTGTGTATACAAATTCATTTAGAGATGAGATAATTTTGTTTTCTATTTCTCTAACTATACTTTACATTATATATTTTCATTTAAGACTTTTTTATTTATTTAAAAAAATCTTAATAAAAAACTGGTTTTATTTTATTTTGTATCTTTGCACTCTTGAAATAATTCCATATTATTTTTTTATAAATAATATTTTTATATAAACGTGAAATATATAATGAAAGTAAAAACAATCTTAGTTTCGCAGCCTAGACCAAAACTTGAAAATTCACCTTTTCTAGAATTAAAAAAAAGAAGAAAAGTAAAAATTGATTTTATTCCTTTCATTCATGTCAAAGGTGCTACCGTAAAAGAGATAAGGCTTCAAAAGATTGACTTAACCAAATTTTCTGCAATTATTCTTACCAGTAGATATGCAGTAGATCACTATTTTAGGATTTGTGATAAAATGAGATTTAAAGTTCCTGATTCTATGAAATACTTTTGTCAATCTGAAGTAGTTGCATTATATCTGCAAAATCATGTTGTTTACAGAAAAAGGAAAATTTATGTTGGAAAAAGAACCTTTGAAGATTTATGTCCATTAATTGAAAAACATTCAAATGAAAATTTTCTTTTACCTACTACTGATAAATTAAAACCCGAAGTTCCAAAACTACTGGATGGTTTAGAAATAAGCTGGAGACAATCTGTTTTCTATAAGACTGTTATTAGCGATTTATCTCATCTAGCTGATGTAACTTATGATATTTTAGTTTTCTTTAGCCCATCAGGGATAGAATCTTTACTTCATAATTTTCCTGACTTTAAACAAAGTAATACAAGAATTGCTGTTTTTGGAGCAATTACAAAAAAAACTGTAGAAGAAAAAGGGTTAAAAGTTGATATTTATGCACCATCACCAAAATTTCCTTCAATGACTATGGCATTAGATAATTACATCGCTAAAGCTAATAAAAAATAGCTTATTTTATATTTGGCGCTCCAGCTAAGATTTGATTGTCTGCCTCGTCTAAAAATTTTTCAAAATTCTTATTAAATGCTTTGGAAAGCATATAAGCTTTCTTATAATACTTCGAATCATTATTCCAAGTTTGTCTAGGACTCAATACACTATTTGGCACATTTGGGCAAACCCTTGGCTGCTTTAGATTAAAAACCGAGTGAATATGATAATTGTCATTATTTGCCTTATCTAGTTCACCAGACATCGCTGCGTTGATCATTGCTCTGGTATAATTAAGCTTCATTCGTTTTCCAATACCATATGGGCCTCCAGTCCAACCTGTATTAACTAACCAAACATTTACTCCAGAGTCTTTCATTTTTTTGATTAACATTTTTGCGTATACAGTTGGGTGTAGCGGCATAAAAGGAGCGCCAAAACATGCAGAAAATGAAGGAACAGGCTCATCTACACCCGCCTCGGTTCCCGCCAATTTAGACGTGTATCCAGAAATGAAATGATATGCTGATTGACTTGCGTTTAATTTTGAAATTGGTGGTAAAACACCAAATGCATCAGCGGTAAGAAAGAATATATTTGTGGGATTATTTCCTATTGAAGGTTTTTTAATATTTTCAATAAAATTGATTGGATAGCTAACCCTTGTATTTTGAGTTATAGATTTATTATTGAAATCAACAACTCCATTTTCACCAATAATAATATTTTCTAATAATGCACCAGGTTTTATCGCATTATATATCTCAGGTTCTTTTTCAGCTGATAAATTTAAAACCTTTGCGTAGCAACCACCTTCAAAATTAAAAATATTATCCTTTTCATCCCATCCGTGTTCATCATCACCGATTAATTTTCTAGAAGAATCTGTTGAGAGAGTTGTTTTTCCGGTACCCGAAAGACCAAAAAATATTGAAGTATCATTATTTGTTCCAGAATTAGCACTGCAATGCATTGGCAAAGTGTTTTCTTGTAATGGAAGAATAAAATTTAAAACAGAAAAAATACCTTTTTTTATCTCCCCTGTATATCCTGTTCCACCAATTATGATCATTTTTTTTGAAAAATTAATAATAGAGAAATTTTCGTTATCAACTCCGTCAAGATCTGGGTTTGCCTTAAAATCAGGTGCGGAAATTACAGTCCATTCAATATTAAACTTTTCATTTATTTCAGGTCTAATGAACATATTATATGAAAAAATATCACTCCACGGGTATTCGCAAATAGTTCTTATATTTAATCTGAAATTTTGAGAAGCACACGCATAAGAATCTCTTACGTAAAGTTCCTTTTTAGAAAAATGAACTACTATTTTTGAATATAAATTATCAAAAACTTCCTGAGTAATAGGTCTATTTATTTCTCCCCACCATACTTTTTCTTTAGTGTTTATATCCAAAACTATATATCTGTCTTTAGGTGATCTACCAGTGAATTTTCCGGTATTTATAGCAAGTACATTTTTGTTAGTTAAAGTTCCAAGATCATTTTCAGTACATAATTTATATAATTCTTCAATAGAAAGATTATAATTTATTTTAGAACTGTTTATTCCGTAACTTTTTAGAGAAATTGTTTGATTATCTAAATCGTTTGATTCTACGATCATATTTGAGATTTTCAATAGATTATAGTAATTAAAATTAATCTAAATTATTTAATTAATACTAATAATTATTTACTAATATTATAATTAAATTAACGGGCTATGAGAAAAATTTTAATAGTGGGTGCGGGTAAATCCTCTCCTTATTTAATTAAATATTTACTCAAAAATTCGCTAAAAGAAGAATTGTTAATTCATATAACTGATATTAGCACTGATCATTTAGAGCATTATGCAATAAATAATAATTGTGCTGTTTCATCAATTGATATTTATAATGCTACCGAAAGAGAAAGCTACATCTCTGATGCTGATTTAATTATTTCGATGCTACCTGCCAAATTTCATATAATTTTAGCAAAAACATGTCTTAAATTTAAAAAAAACTTATTGACGGCATCCTATGTTAGCGAGGAGATGAAAAATCTTCAAAATGATGTAAAAAACAGCGGGTTATTTTTTTTGAATGAAATGGGACTAGATCCAGGAATTGATCACATGAGTGCAAAAAAAATTATTGATCAATTGATAAATGAAGGGGCTAAAATAAATTCATTTAAATCTTACACCGGTGGATTGATAGCTCCTGAAAGTAACAATAATAAATGGAATTATAAATTTACTTGGAATCCAAGAAACGTTGTTTTAGCTGGACAAGGAAATCCTGCTAAATATATTATAAATAATAAGCACAAGTATATTCCTTACTGTAGACTTTTTAAAAATACTAAAAAGATACAAGTCATCGGACATGGCCTATTTGAAGTCTATCCAAATCGTGATTCTTTAAAATACAGAGAGATTTATGGTTTAAATGAAATCCAAACTATGATAAGGGGAACAATAAGAAAAGTTGGATTTTCTGAATCATGGGATATGTTCGTTAAGCTTGGGCTAACAAATGATGGTTTCAAAATTTCAAACTCTAATAATATGAGTTACAGAGAATATCTAAATTGTTTTTTACCCTATGATGATCAATTACAAATTGAAGAAAAACTTGCAAAGGTTCTTTCAATCTCAAAAGGTGATGAAAACTGGGAAAAGCTTAAGGAAATAGATATCCTTAGTTCAAATAAAAAAATCCCATTGAAAAATGCATCACCTGCTCAAATATTAGAATATATTTTAAAAGATTCATGGAGATTAGAAAAAAAAGACAAGGATATGATAGTGATGTATCATGAGTTTGGATATGAAACGAGTATTGGGGAAAAAGAAAAAATAATTTCTACAATGGTATGCAAAGGAAAAGATGATACCTACACCGCAATGGCTAAAACAGTTGGATTACCCCTTGCAATTTCTTCGATACTTTTATTAAATAATAAAATTAATCTTACGGGAATTCACACTCCAATTGATAGAGAAATATACAACCCCGTTCTCAAAGAATTAAAAATCAATGGTATAACCTTTAATGAGTATATGAATGAAAAATGATCTTATGAAATTAGACGGTATTGATAAGCAAATCCTCAGAATGCTAATGTCAAACTCAAGAAGGCCGATTCTCGAAATAGCAAAAAATATTGGTATTTCAGGAGCTGCTATCCATCAAAGATTAAGAAAACTAGAAAAGCAAAATTTAATCATTGGATCAAGTATAGAAATCAATCATAAAGTATTGGGTTTTACAACGATGGCTTATATAGGTATTTTTTTGGATAGAGCAACAAATAATTTGAGTGTAGTTAATAAATTAAAAGAAATTCCTGAAATATTAGAATGTCACTATACCACAGGAGATTGGAGTGTACTTACAAAATTGTTATGTAAGGATAATGAAGACTTAATGGAAATTCTTACAAAAAAAATACAAACAATTAAAGGTGTCTCTCGCACCGAAACCTATATATCTTTAGATCAACAAATAAATAGACAGATTACTATTTAATAAACTTATTTGATTTGTATACAAAATATGGCCATGGAGCTGTTAATGAAACACCAAAAATCATATAACAAAATTTATAATTTTACCTGGTACGATAATAATTCTTTTTGGCTCAATTCCATTTAATTTTTCAAGAATAGTTTCATCGGATAAAATCCTAGCTTCAATTTGATCTTTTGTCAAATCTAGAGACAATTCTATTTTATGCTTTAACTTACCATTTATCGATACTGGATAAATTTTTGTGTTGTCCTGTAAATATGAATCAATAAAATCTGGATATTTTGAATAAACGATTGATTTTTTATTTCCTAAATTTTCCCAAATTTCTTCTGAAATGTGAGGGGCAAAAGGATAAATAATCAAGATTAATGGTTCTAATATATTTCTACTTCTACATTTTTGAGATGTTAATTCATTTACTAAAATCATCATAGCTGAAACTGCTGTGTTAAAAGAAAAAGATTCGATATCATCTGAAACTTTTTTTATACACTTGTGTAGAGATTTCATACTTATTTCACTGGGATCAGTATCCTTAACTAATAAATTAGAATCTGAATCAAAATATAGCTTCCAAAATTTCTTTAAAAAATTATGAACTCCCGAAATACCTGCCGTATTCCATGGTTTTGATTGTTCAAGTGGACCCAAAAACATCTCGTAAAGTCTTAAGGTATCCGTACCGTATTTTTCACAAATATCATCAGGATTTACAACATTATATTTAGACTTTGACATTTTTTCAACTTCTCGATCTACATAAAATTTATCTTTAAATTCAAAAGAAGCATTTAAAAATTCAGAATTATTATTTTTTAATAATTCTAATTCTAATTCATTCTTTTCGTTCACGTAATTAATATCAACATGAATTCTTTGGGTCTTGTATTTAGATGCTATTTCTGCTGACACATAACTTTTCCCATCAATTTTTCTGTAAATAAATGCACTGTTTCCTAAAATCATACCCTGATTGACTAATTTTTTAAAGGGTTCCGGTGTATTGACATAGCCTAAATCAAATAAGACCTTGTGCCAAAATCTAGAATAAAGAAGGTGAAGAACTGCATGTTCAGCTCCACCTATATAAAGATCAACAGGCATCCAATAGCTAATGTTTTTTTTCGAAGCAAACGAATCATTATTTTTAGGATCTAGAAACCTCAAATAGTACCAGCATGATCCCGCCCACTGAGGCATTGTATTGGTTTCACGAATAAAATTCTTACCATTAATATTTACTGATTTCCATTCAGAATTTCTAGCCAAAGGGGAAAGCCCGTCAGAAGTAGGTAAATAAGAATCGACTTCCGGAAGTTTAAGAGGTAAATCTTTTTCATCAAGACCTACCGTTCCCTCGTCAGCATGTAAAATGGGTATTGGTTCACCCCAATACCTTTGCCTTGTAAAAACCCAATCTCTCAGCTTATAATTTGTGGTTTTTTTAGCTGCTTTATTTTTTTCCAAATAAGTAGTTATAATATTTTTAAAATCTTCACTCATCAAGCCATTATAATTAGACGAATTTATTATTTCACCTTCTCCAGAATAACAATCTTGATCACTTTTAATTACCTTAATGATTCTTAAATTAAATTTTTTCGCAAATTCAAAATCTCTTTCATCGTGTGCAGGTACGGCCATTATCGCCCCTGTTCCATATCCGTATAGAACATAATCAGAAATCCATATAGGGATCTTTTGCTCGGTTAACGGATTAATTGCATAAGCACCAGTAAAAACTCCTGTTTTATTTTTTTGGTTTTCTTGTCTTTCAAGATCACTTTTAAGTAAAGTGTTTTTACAATAATCTTCTATTTCCTCACTTTGTTCATTTGTGATAATATCTTTAAGAATTGGATGTTCAGGTGCTATAACTAAATAAGTAGCTCCAAAAATAGTATCAGGTCTCGTTGTAAAAACATCAATTGTATTATTATCATCAATTTGAAAAGTGATTTCAGCACCTGTTGATTTACCAATCCAATTTTTTTGTGATGCCTTGATTGAATCGGGCCAATCTAACCCATCTAGATCTTCAATTAATCTGTCAGCATATTCGGTTATTCTCATAACCCATTGTTTCATCGGTCTTCTCACAACAGGAAAGCCTCCTCTTTCACTTAAGCCTCCAATTACTTCTTCATTTGCCAAGACAGTACCCAGCTCTTCACACCAATTAACATCAATAGTGTCTAAATAAGCTAATCTTTTAGAATCTATAAAATAATTTTTTTCAGATTTTGTTAGAGAATCAGGAATTCTTAATTCTGAAATATTTTTAGCTTTATTTTCTTTTTTGTCAAAATATGAATTGTATAGCTTTAAAAAAATCCACTGAGTCCATTTATAATATTCACTATCACTAGTTTTTATTTCTCTATCCCAGTCATAAGAAAGTCCTAGCTTGTTCAATTGGTCTTTAAATCTTACAATATTTTTTTCTGTTGTAACTTTCGGATGTTGTCCAGTTTTTATAGCATATTGTTCAGCAGGAAGCCCAAAAGAATCAAAACCCATAGGGTGTAAAACATTAAATCCCTTTGCTCTTTTATATCTTGAAATTATATCCGATGCAATATATCCAAGTGGGTGACCAACGTGTAATCCAGATCCAGACGGATAAGGAAACATATCTAAAACATAATATTTTGGGAGGTTAGAATTATTATTAGTTGAATATATTTTATTTTCATACCAATACTTTTGCCATTTTTGCTCTATACTTCTAAAATTATATTCCATTATATGTTAATTGACCAAAAAACAAATTTACATTTAATACTAAGAATAGAAAACCTTTTTAATTATTGATTTGTTCACTACTTTTAATAATAATTAAAACATATGAATAAAATTAAAAATAAAAGGTTAATGACATCATACATGTCTATTGTAATCATTATGTCCATTGTATTATTTTTATTTGGGTTTTTTGGTTTATTTTTTATAAGCTCAAATTCAATTATTAATTCATTTAAAGAAAGTTTTTCAGTGTCCATATTTTTAAAGGAAAACGTAAAAAATGTTGAAATCATACAATTAAAAAATGAATTATTAATTAGTAAATATATTGAAAATCTCAACTTTATTTCAAAGGAAAATGCAGTTATGATAATGAAAGACGAATACGGGGAAGATTTTATTAAAGATTTAGGCTATAACCCATTAGTAGATTCTATAGATATAAACTTAAAAAGTGAATATGTTGAATCAACAAAACTTGATAGTATTTCAAATATTTTAAGTAGAAATAAATATATTGACGAGATCGTTTATGATAAAAATTTAATCAATCTAATAAATAAAAATATTAAAAAAATTTCCTTTTGGTTACTACCTTCAATTGGTGTGTTCTTGCTTTTTACATTTCTGATAATTAACGGATCCATAAGATTGTCCATTTATTCAAATAGAAAATTGATAAAAACTATGCAATTAGTTGGAGCTAAAAAATCTTTTATTAGAAAGCCGTTCATAAAAACTAATATAATTTTAGGTTTAATCTCGTCAATTATTTCTATATGTTTAATATCTTTAATTCTTTATTATTTTGATTTAAATATAGATTTTATTAAAAATATTGATATGAAATCTGTTTATATTTTATTTATTGGAATTATAACTTTAGGTTTTATAATTAGCTATATAAGTACTTTTTTTGCAACACAAAATATTTTAAAAATTAAGGCAGACAGGTTAGATATTTAATGATGAAAAAAATTAAAAAAGAATTCTTATTAAAAAAAAATAATTTTAGATTAATTATTTTAGGGTTGTTATTTATTATAATTGGATTTATACTTATGTCTGGAGGAGGAAGTGAGGATCCAAATTTTTTTGACAATAATATTTATGATTTTCAAAAAATAAGATTGGCGCCTACACTTATTTTAATTGGTTTTGTAATTCAAATATATTCAATACTAAAATCGTCAAAAAAATAAATTAAAAAATATGAATGAGTTAGACGCCTTCATTTTAGGAATAATACAGGGCCTAACAGAATTTCTACCTATTTCGTCTAGTGGTCACTTGGAAATTACAAGAAAATTATTAGATGCAAATCAACTTCCATCTGAAAATCTTTTAATGACTTCAATTTTACACTTTGCAACTGCATTGAGTACTATTGTAGTTTTTAAAAAAAAAATACAAGAATTATTTGCAGGTTTTTTAACAAAAAAATCAATAAAAAGTAGAAATTATATCCTTAAAATTATTTTTGCAATAATTCCTGCAGGAATTATTGGCTTCACATTAAATGATGAAATAGAGTTTTTATTTGCTGGAAATACTAGTCTTGTAGGTTTAATGTTAATAGTCACAGGATTATTACTTTTTTTGACCAAAATTATTAAACCAAAAAATAAAAAAATATCTAAAACTGATTCGATAATTATTGGAATAGCTCAAGCTTTTGCTATTTTACCTGGAATTTCAAGATCAGGAGCAACAATATGCACCTCATTATTTTTAGGAAATAAAAATAGAGATAGTGCTGAATTTTCTTTTTTAATCGTAATTCCAGTAATTTTTGGAGCCATTCTGAAAGACATCATAACGGGTGATATTTTTTCTCATCAATTAAAAATTTCGGTTTTAGTTATTGGTTTTTCTTCTTCATTTTTATTTGGGATTATGGCTTGTAAGTGGATGCTAAAAATTGTGAATAATAATAATTTAATATATTTTAGTTATTACTGCTTTATTATGGGATTAATATCAATTTATATATTATAATTTAATGAGTTTAAATATTAAGGATGGAGAATTTATTCTAATTGATAAAGAGTTACATTGGACTTCTTTTGATGTTGTCAATAAAATCAGACAATCAATCAAAAAAAAATTAAATATTAAAAAAATTAAAGTTGGTCATGCTGGAACTCTTGACCCTCTTGCTACAGGGCTTCTGATTATTTGTTATGGGAAAATGACAAAAAGTATAGACAACTTTTCTGCAATGAAAAAAGTATATGACGGAAAAATGATTATTGGCTCCACAACCCCATCATTTGATTTAGAAACAAAACCCAATATTAATTACCCTGTAAACCACATTAATGAAAAACTACTATTGAAAACTTCTAAAAAGTTCATAGGTGAAATTTTACAAAAACCTCCAATGTATTCAGCAATCAAAAAAAATGGAGTAAGATTATATAAACTGGCTAGAGAAGGAAAAAAAATTAACAGAGAAAAAAGAAAAGTAATTATAGAAAAGTTTGAAATTACATCAATAAAATTTCCAGAGGTTTCGTTTAGTGTTACGTGCAGTAAAGGAACCTATATAAGATCATTGGTTGATGATTATGGTAAAGAATTATTATCAGGTGCACATTTAACATGGTTAAGAAGAACTAATATCGGAGACTTCTCAGTTAATAATTCTGTTAAAGTCATGGAGTTTATTCGTAAAATTTAAAATCTAATTTTTTCAGAGTGTATAAGTGTATTTGAATCATAAGGGATATTTTTTAATATCAATTTAATCACTTTAGTTCTTGCAAATATTTTTCTATCTGCTGAAATTATATTCCATGGAGAATTTTTTGTGTTAGTTTTTTCAAACATTTTATCTTTATAATTAGAATATTTGTTCCACAAATTTTGCGCTTTGCTGTCAACGGCTGTATACTTCCATTTTTTTAAAGTACTATTCTGTATTTCATTAAATCTTTTTTCTTGAGTTTTTTTAGAAATAGAAAAATAAAATTTTAAAAGAATAATATTATTATCAGTTAAAATTTTTTCAAATTTATTAACATTGTCCATGAAATTTTTATATTCATTTGTTGAACAAAACTTATTTACAGGTTCTACAATAGCTCTATTATACCAACTCCTATCAAAAAAAACAATTTCACCATTTTTAGGAAAATGATTTATATATCTTTGGAAATACCATTGACCCTCTTCAATTTTAGAGGGTTTAGGCAATGCTACCACTTTTAATTTTCTTGGATTTAAGTTTTGAATTGCTCTTCTAATTGCCCCACCCTTTCCTGCGGCATCTCTCCCTTCAAAAACAATGATTATTTTTTTATTATTTTTAAAAACCCAGTTTTGTAATTTAATCATTTCTAACTGAAGCTTCTTTAAATCTTTTTCATATTTTATGTATCTGAGTGTATGTGTGAGAGAGGTTTTTTCTCTCGAAAGTAGGCTAATTAATGCTTTTTTCTTATTTAAGAGTTTTAAATCTTTAGCTGAAAAGTCCATTGATTTCTGTTTTCTATTATAAGTACTATTTAATAAAGAACTTTTATCAACTTTGATGTTTTTAAAATGTGACAATACATACTCGATAGACTCTAATCTGGCAGATAATTTATTATTACTATCAATTATTTTCCACGGGGCGTATTCTGAATTAGTTTTTAAAAACATCTTTTCTTTAAACTCGGTGTATAAATCCCATTTTTTTTGCCCTTCCATATCAACCTTGCTAAATTTCCAAGTTTTTAGAGGATTTGATAACCTATTTATAAATCTGGATCTTTGTTCTTCTTTTGAAATGGAAAACCATAATTTTAATAAAACTATTCCATCGTCGACTAACATTTTTTCAAAATCATTTACCTGATTCATAAATTGATTATA
The DNA here is from genome assembly GCA_002697255.1 of Flavobacteriaceae bacterium. Lineage (GTDB taxonomy): Bacteria > Bacteroidota > Bacteroidia > Flavobacteriales > Flavobacteriaceae > MED-G13. Next base: position 25,864 of record NZUH01000009.1, read on the forward strand.
TTGATTTTTATCACAAAAATCCATTATTGGTTCAACAATAGCTCTATTATACCAGCTTCTATCAAAAAATACAATTTCACCTGCATTAGGCATTTTTTGAAGATATCTTTGAAAATACCATTGACTCTTTTCAATTTCTGACGGTTCAGAAAGGGCCACAACTCTTGAAAATCTAGGATTGAGGTGCTCTACAAATCTTTTGATTGACCCACCTTTTCCAGCAGCATCACGACCTTCAAAAATCACACAAACCCTTTTATTATTATTTTGAACCCAATTTTGAAGATTGACTAAAGATGACTGTAATTCAATTATTTTTTTATTATAATTACTTTTTTCGATAATTTTATCATATTCTTTTTTAGGCAACTTATTTTTAAGAACCTTAATAAAATCATTTCTATTTTTAAAACTATTTAATTCTTTAATTGTAAGCATAGAATATTAAAAAGGAAGATCATCTAAATCTTCGTCATTTGTTTCTGAAGCAGGCTCAAATGGAGATAAATTATCCAAAGGAGGTAGATCCTCAGTATTATTGGCAGATTCTAATAATTCAATTCTCCACCCCTGAATAGAATTAAAATATTTAATTTCTTTTGTTTGTGGATTCTCCCATTGTCTACCTCTCAAATTAATATTGACCTTAACATTTTGACCAACCTTATAATTATTTAATAGATCTGTTTTGTCTTGTACAAATTCAACTGATATTGTTTGGGGGTATTGTTCCTCTGTAGTAACTACAAGTTCTCTTTTTTTAAAAGTTGCACTAATTTCTTGAACATCTCCTATTACTTTTATCGATCCCTGGATTTCCATATATTAAAAATTTTTATATCAAATATGAAGATAGATAATAAATAAGAAATATTGAAGTTTAATTTAGAGATAAACTTACTATATTTAATTACATTAATTAAAGATGAATAAAAACTCAAAGTTTTTAAATTGGGTGATAATTATTTTCTCATCAGTTATTATTTCTGCAATTTTATGGAATACTTATTTATTTGTGCAGAATTTTAAGCATGAAGAAAGAAATAAAATGGAATTGTGGTCATTGGCAACTAAAGAAGTAGCCAATATTCAAGGTGAAATATCAAATCTTAATCTTGAAATATTAAAAAAAAATACTTCGACTCCAATGATAAAAGTTGATAACAACGGATCCATAGAAATAAATAATATTCCTGAATTAGATTTAAATGATACTATCAAAATTAATAGACTTATAGAAAAATATAAATCTGAAAATCAACCCATTGAAATAAATTTTGGTAAAGAAAAAATTTCAACACTATACTATGGAAATTCACCTTTATTAAATAAACTAAAATACTATCCTTCAGCTCTGCTGATTATAGCAGCTATTTTTGGCTTTATTGCATTTTTATTTTTCAAAAATTCAAAAATTGCAGAAATAAATAAATTATGGTCTGGGATGGCAAAAGAAACGGCGCATCAAATAGGAACTCCTTTAACTTCTCTTATGGGTTGGATTGAACTTTTAAAAAATAAGATTGATGATAAATCATATTTAAATGAAATTGAAAAAGATATAGATAGGCTTAATATAATTTCTGAAAGATTTAGTAAAATTGGTTCCGATCCAAATCTTATCAAACTAGATATTTTAGAGGAAATCGATAAAATAGTAAATTACTTATCTTCTCGGATTAGTAAAAAAATACAATTAAAATTTATAAAGCCTAAATATAAAATTGATGCTAATATAAATCCACAATTATTTGGTTGGTGTATTGAAAATTTAATAAAAAATAGTATTGACGCAATTAGAGATAAGGGAAATATAAATATCGATATAATAAAAGATCAAAATAGAATTAACATATATATTACTGATGATGGAATAGGAGTTGACAAATCTTTACATAAAAAAATATTTAAACCTGGATTTACATCAAAAAAAAAGAGGTTGGGGATTAGGCTTGTCCTTAGCAAAAAGAATTATAGAAGATTATCATTCAGGTGAAATTAAGGTTTATAATTCAAGCCAAAATAATGGCACCATCATGTTAATCAAACTAAACACAGTAAAATGAATTTGAAATCAATGTTGCTATTTCTGTAAATTTAGATGAACTGAGCGAAATTTTATTGCTAAAATTTGCATCCTTCATTGTATTAATAGGTATCAAATGAACATGAATATGTGGAACTTCTAATCCTATTATTGAAATTGCAACTTTTTTACAGTTAATAACATTTTTAATGGAAATTGCAACTTTTCTAGAGAAAAGCATAAGTTTTTCAAAACTTTCTTTATCCAAATCTAGTATATCATCAATCTCAATTTTAGGGATGCAAAGTGTATGACCTATAGAATTTGGGTTAATATCCAAAAAAGCTAAAAAATTATCATCCTCTGCAACTTTATAACAAGGAATATCTCCGTTAATTATTTTTGAAAATATAGTAGGCATTTATCTAGATATTTTGATTATTTCAAAGTCAATTATTCCACTTGGTACATTAATTTGTGCAATATCACCTACTGATTTCCCTAATAAACCTTTACCTATTGGCGAGTTTACAGAAATCTTTCCTTTTGACAAATCAGCTTCACCATCAGCAACTAATGTATAGTCCATAATCATCCCATTTAAATTATTTTTAATTTTTACCTGAGAAAGAACAAGTGCTTTAGTATTATCAAGTTGGGATTCATCTATTATTCTTGCATTTGATAAAGTTTCCTCCAGCTTTGAAATTCTCATTTCTAGCATTCCCTGAGCCTCTTTTGCAGCATCATATTCAGCATTTTCACTCAAATCACCTTTATCTCTGGCTTCAGCAATTGCATTTGAAGCTTTAGGTCTTTCAATATCCTTAAGCTGATTTAATTCGTCTTTTAATTTTTTAAGTCCTTCTGACGTATAATATGAAATTTTTGCCATATCAATAATTTTAAAATATCCTACTTGTTTAGAAGAAAAAATCTCGCTAATGCGAGACCTTAATCAAATATACAAAATATTTAAAGATAGTTTTTTATTGTACTTTTATATAATGCGTAAACTATTTTTTATCCTTTTATTTAATATAATATTTTATACTAATTGTAGTAAAAATATAAATAATTCACAATGTTCCTATTTATTAAATCTTGACATATACTATGAATTAAATTTAAATCTTCCTCAAAACTCTGAATTGAATTTTATAAGTAACTCTATATACATTCCTAATGTCGGAAATGGGGGTATTATTGTTACTAATTCAGGAACTGGTTTTTTAGCCTGGGATGCAGCTGATCCCAATCGTACTAATTTACCATGTTCAGTTTTAACTATTTCAGGCCTAGAAGCAACATCCAGTTGTGCAGAACAAAACACTTATAGTTTGATTACTGGACAATCTATAGGTGTAGCTCTTACTTGTTCTCTTAAGCCTTATAGAGTAGAATCAAGCGGGAATATATTAATAATCAGTAGCTATTAAAGCTTAAAAGTAATCCCTAATAAAAAATTTCTAAGGGCTTGTGGATAATATCCCGCGCCCTCAATGGTTGTTATCATATTTGGTTCAGACCAAGTATCATCATAAGTATAATAATAACCATTTGACACATATTCTTTATTAAAAATATTGTTTATCATTGCCGTGAAAATTATCTCCTTAAAGTGTTTTGATCTTTTAAATCTATAGATAAAATTAAGGTCAGTTGTTGAATATGAATTAAGCTTTGAAACAACTGATTCAGTATTACTCATAAATTGTTCTCCCACAAACTTATTTAATATTGAAATATTTATATCTTCTTTAGGTCTAAAGTTGATACCAATTGACGAAACTAAATCTGGAGAAAATGAAATATCTGTATCACCCCAATTGGTCACAACTCCATCAAAATTTGTTTTATAATCGATATTTTTATTTCTACTAAAACTAATATTAGATGATATATCTAAATTATTAGTGGCTTTGAATATAGATTCCAACTCAATTCCTTTCCTGAAACTTTTACCACTATTCTTTCTAATCGGCGAACCAACATCGTCTAAAGCACCCGTCAAAACCAACTGGTTTTTATAATTCATGTAGTATAGGTTTGAGCTGAAATAAAACTTTTTAGTATTAAATTTCCATCCAAGCTCATAGTCAACCAATTCTTCTGGCTGTATATTTATATTATTCTCAAAATCACTACGTGTAGGTTCCCTATAAGCTCTTGACAAAGAAAAATATATTTTATTTATATCATTCAACGTGAAATTTAAACCAGCTTTAGGGTTAAAAAAGGAATAATGTTTATTTACGGTTAAATCTTCAATATTCGATGTGCTTCCAGAGGTTCTATAATCTATTTTTCTAAGTTGCAAATCAGCATAAATACCAATTCTTTCAGAAAACTGATAAATAGATTTTATAAAATTGCTAAAATCCTTTTTTAAACCATTCCCATTGTAGAAAAGGTCTGTAAATGCAATGTTACCTGAATTTTGTGACCATATAGTTTCACCATAGTGGTCACCATCATATTCACTATATGTTGAACCAAAAATTAAATTATTTTTATTTTTAGAATAGTTTACATTATAATTAATCACATAAAACTGATTATCTAACCATTTTCTTGTAATAAAATCTTCACTTCCATTTTCATTATATTGCTCATAATAACCCTTTCCATTTGTAAGGTTTAATCCTAAATTAGAAATAAGATTACTTGAAATGGACTGGGTCCAATGAAATTGAAAATGATCTTGTTTATAATTATCAACTTCATTTTCATGAAATTGTTCTTGACCGTTTAAATCATAATATATACCCGATGGATTATAAGTTCTATCATTTTCTAAAGTCTGTAAATCAATACCATTCCATGCTTGATAAGTTATTTCGTGACCTCCAAAATTTAGAAACTTAAATAAACTTTTGTTTTTCCTATATGATAATTGAAAGAAATGGGATTTTAAATCAGATGAAGCTCTATCTATATAACCATCTGAATCTATTTTTGAAATTCTTCCAGAAAATTCAAATGTATTGTTAAGTAAACCTGTACTGAAGCTGAAATTATTTTTTAGGGTATTAAAACTTCCTACTGAATTAGCACTTTCGAAGTACGGTTCTTCAGAAATCTTATCTGTTAAAATATTTATACTTGCACCAAAAGCACTAGAACCATTTACAGAAGTTCCAATTCCTCTTTGCATTTGTAAATTTTCAACTGAGGATGAAAAATCTGGTAAATCAACCCAGAATGCACCAAGAGATTCAGCGTCATTGTATGGAATTCCATTAATGGTAACATTTGTTGATTGTGAGTTGATTCCTCTAATTCTAATACCTGTATATCCTATACCCGCTCCTGCATCAGAAGTAGTGACTACATTGGGTAGAAAATTTAATAAAATAGGAATGTCTTGACCTAAATTTCTTTTTGAAATTTCATCTTTTGAAACATTGTTAAATGCTATTGGAATATTTTCCTTTACCCTAACTGAAGATACAATTACCTCCTCTAGATTTTGAATTTCTAAGGAATCTATAACAGATTCCTGTGCGCTTAGCGTTATGCTATAGGCTAATAAAACAAACACAATTTTTTTCATGAAATATATAGTTTTAGTTATTCGGGATGTCTAAAAAAACTATATTGAAATTATCAAGTTCCTAAACAGCATTACCTGTTCTAGGTTCAATGGGTATAATCTCAGCCTTTAAAGCACCCCTTATTAATTAATATAAATTTACAAATTTTTAGTTAAATGAGTTATTGATTTTTAATTGGCCAATTATCATGCTGTGAGAAAACTCCGTTACTCCAATCAATTAATTCATCTTTACTTAACAAGCAATATTCTAATACTTTTTTTATTGATTTTACGTCTAAATTTTGTCCTATAAATACAAGTTCAATTTTTCTGTCACCAAGAATCCACTTAGTACAGTAACTGGAAGTTTTTTCATATTAATAGCTATAACTAACTGAAAGTAAAATATTTCTACCCATTTCGTGGGTAAAATATCTTAGCCTATTTAAATAATTCTTGTAAAGGTTATTAAATAAGTTTTCAATCCTTAAATTGATTTTATAATTACCACCATTTTCTGCTTTTAATCCAATAGATGCTGCGAAGTTTAATAAGTGATATGCACTTGGTGGTGTGCTAGTATCTAAGAGCTGATATACTTGTTCAGTTGGAATAAAAACCTCAAAGTTATTATTTGGATACTCATTTTGCTTGAACACATATTCACTTTCTAGTGAAACATTTAAATTATTCAACTTTGGAAAATTGTAAGAAATTTGATTTTTGAGATTTACCGGAGGCATATTTATTAAAGGTTTATCGTTAGCCCTTTCATAACCTTTGATGATTGAAAATTGATGTCCAACAAAAAAATTAGTTAAGTACTGTCTGTCATATTTTACATCAAATCCGAAAAGTTTAGCGTCTTCCTGCTTGTATTCCCAGTATGGGAAAACTCCAGCAATAGTCGGCATTAAATCAACTGGGATCATATAAATAAAATCATCAACAATATTAGCGAAAGTATTTACCGTTAAACTTGATTTTTCATTTGAAGAATCATAGGTCAAAGAAAAATTATGCCCAACTTCTGAGTTGAAGCTTAGGTCACCAATTTCAATTCTAGCGGATGAGTGATGTAAACCTTCGCTAAATAATTCAGATGGGTTTGGTTTTCTTGACGACATTGAGTAATTAATGAAAATGTTTTCACTTTCACTGATTGAATATCTTGCACCAAGGTTAGATGAAATATTATGAAAATCGAATTTAGGATTGGTCAGGGTATTAAGTCCTAGATCTTCAACTACAAATTCAGGGAATAGCTCATTATAATTTCTTACTTCCCAAAGAGAAGTTCTGTAATATTTATATGCATCGATATGTGAAAAATCGTATCTAATGCCAGCTTCTATAAACCAATTTTCAGAAAAGTTCATATCATAAACGGAATATAAACTAAAGTCATATTTTTTATAATCTGGAATAATTCTTTTAACTCCGGTTGAAGGATCTGGAAAATTCTTTTGGTATCGAGCTGAAATTCCCGCTTTCAAATTTGAATTATTCTCAAATTTTGACTCAAGGTCAAAAGCAAGAGAATGTGTTTGAAGATTTAAGTCCAGTGCTGGTTTAGTTCTGTCTCCTCTTCTAATATCATATTCTCTTCTGTCATTTGATTGAAAATCATATCTCATAGAAAGCTTTCCAAAATCAAAGGTTTTAAATCCTCTTAACTTGAATAAGTTGTGACTAATTTTTTGTCTTGGTATATTAATATCATAAGAAAAGTCTTCAATTATATGAGGCACTTCATTTTCAATGGCATTAATAATATCAATTGCTGTATGTGCGTGTGATGATCTCAGTATACCCAAGTAATTACTAAATAAGGAATAGTAAACATCAAAGCCATGATCAATTCTATTGAGACCAGCTTTTAAGGATAAATTATGTTCAGAAAAACCGGTGTTTGTCATCACATAATTTGGAGTTTCAAAATCACCCATTCGCTTTAAAGTTCCTTGAAATCTATAGTACCATCCGCTACTATAGGTTTTCGTATAATCAGTTGAAATTCCACCACCTCTTCCATTTGATTGAATATTAGTGGTAACATTTCCATAAATACTATCTAGTAATTTTTCTTTTGATGTTTCAGCGATAATAACTCCACCAACTGCATCACCCGCATACTTTAATGAACTAGCACCTTTTATAATTGAAATTTTATCAATGGAGTTTATATCAATACTTGGTGCATGTTCAATGCCCCATTCTTGGTCTTCAAGTCTAACTCCGTTATTAATAAGAATAACTCGACTACTATGTAAACCGTTAATTACTGGCTTTGATAAATAATTCCCAGAATTTAGACTACTAACACCCGTTACGGTTTTTAAAACTTCACCTAAAGTTCTACTGTTATAATCTTCAAGCACCTGCTTGGAAATTTTATTTTCGAAAAGAGTTCTAGAATTATTTCTATTATTAGAAATAACAATAATTTCTTCAAGCTCATTAAGATGATGCTCAAGTCTTATTTTTTTGAAAGTGTCCTTGTTTACATTAAGTGATGTAGTTATATCCTTACATTCTTCATGTGATATATTTAGGGTATAATTATCAGTACAGATATTTTCAAAAACTACATTACCATCAAGATCTGTAAACCCCTCTTTTTGTAATTCCTTAATTAAAACAACGGCATTACTTAGGGGAGTTCCATCATGTAAATCAACAACCTCTATGGATAAACTGTTATCACAATTTTGAGCATAAATATTACTATAAATAACAGTAATTACAAAGTAAAAAATGAGTGCCAATTTAGTTTGTAAATTGGCACTCCATTTAGTAAAAATATTCTTCATACAAATTACTCTATAGTAACAGGAAATGAAGTTTGAATATCAATAGAACCTCCAGCAGTATCTAAGCCGTCATTAGGCTTTGTAGGTTCATGAACCAATGTAATAGTTAAGTTGCCAGATCCTGTATCACCAGCATTTTGAGGAGCAAGGACAAAGTTAATTCCGACTGGATTTCCCATAGAATCAAAAGGTGCAGTATATACAAATTGTAAAGGTAAACCGTCACTCGCACTGAAAAACACTTGATGCTCATCAGCTTCTTCAAGGATTTCTTCAGTTATGTCTTCTGCAGGATCTTCCATTTCATTTAACCACTCAATTGAACCTGAGTATGAAGTAGCTGAGCTTAACGGACCTGAAACTGTAACAACTGGTTCATTTGGGCCGTCTCCGTCTAAGTCTTGCGTTTGAAGTACTACAGTTCCTGATCCATCACTAGCTAACAGAGTCACTGTCATAGTTGTAATTACTTCCTCTTCGTTGATTGGCTCTGGAGTATCATCGTCATCATCACAAGAGAAGTATAAAAAAGGGATTGCCAATAAGGCGTATTTGAAAATTTTCATAATTTTTAATTTAAAAGTTTAATAATAATTAATTACATGCGATTAGAATCGCTTATTGAAAGTGTATAATTTATCAAACAACTGGCGGAGCTCTTAAATTAAAAGTTCTTAAGTTGTTTGACTTTAGGTATCCAACTAGATCAATGACTAATTCATCTATCGAAACCAAATTATATTTTAAATCTGAATAACTTACAAAACTATTATCTGTATTGTTTAGAATGAAACATAAAGAACACTCAATTTCAGCTTTATGGAAATGTACTTCAGTTTCAGTGCAAGCTTTATGCTCCTCAAAAATGTGATGAGCAAAACTGATAATACTTGGAAGAATTAAAAGTATGGAAAGAATAAAACTGTAAAATTTTTTCACTTGCCAAAAATATAAAATTTATATTATACTATTTATACAACTTATTGCTTTTATTAATCTTTCAATTCTAGTGCCATTTATTACTTTGAACGGAAGATTATTTTTAATTAATTCATTCTTGAAAATTTGAAATGATTTCTGTCTTTCATTTGGCTTATCCCTTAAATCGTCTTTTTTCCAAGGAATATCAATATCCGTTAATAGATATAGATCATAATTGTTATTTAAAGCATATTTTTCTAATAGCGGATCACAAATTCCACCATAATAGTTTTTAGAATAAACCATTGTTTCAAAAAGGTTTGTGTCACATATCAAAAGCGAATCTGATTTTTTTGCATATTGGTTTTCTAGATTCATTTGACCAACAGCAATTGGCATTATATCACTCGGCTCACAAACTCTTTTATCCTTATCCCATACTTTTTGTAAATATTCGCGAGCATATTCTGGTACCCAATCAACACTATAGTGTTTTGATAATTCGATTGCTAAAGTTGTTTTCCCTGATGATTCTGGTCCGTAGAGAACAACCTTTTTACATTTTGAATCTATTTGTTTAAGCTTTTCTTCCATTCTAAATAACCTTGAATTGCTAAGATTGTAAAAATAATATATTGTAAAGATAGCATACCTAATCCTCTGTAAGCGTAAAGTGGAACAGTAATTATGTCTGCAATTATCCAAAAAATCCAGCTTTCTAATTTTTTGTTTGCCATTAACCACATGGCTACAAAAAATACACCTGAAGTTAGTATATCAATATAATTAGGAATTCCTATTTTATCATAAACAGTACATTGAAAAAGTGGACATATAATTGTAAAGAAATACACTAAATATGTAATACTAATAGTTAATAAAAAAAGAAACAGGGTTAAACCAATCTCGTTTTTAGATATGCTACTTATCTCTAATAAATATTTATCTTTATCTTTTCTTGACCAATTCCACCAACCATAAATACTCATTGAAGAATAATAAATATTCATCATCATATCCCCAAAAAATTGAGCCTTATACAAAATATAGACTGTAATTACAGTACATATAATCCCAGTAGGATAGACAAGAATATTCTCCTTTTTAGCATAAATTACACTGATTATTCCAAAAGAAAATGCAATAAATTCTAGCACTATATCAAGATTAGAATAGGAGGAATAAGAATCTAGAAAAAAATTATATAGTTCATTCATCAGTTTTTAATTACATATGCTAAGGTATAATTTTTAGAAATTTTAAAATGTGTGTCGAATGAATAAATCTCTTCATTATTTATATACCAGCTTTTTGTATAATTATCCTTTTGATTAAAAGGAATTACGATTATATTTTTTCTGAAATCTATCCCGCTATTTTCAACTGATTTAAAAATACTCTCTTTAATATTCCAATATATAAGTGCAGTTTTTTTATTTAAAACTTGGGGGTAAATTAATTCAGTTTCCAGAAACTTGTCGGTTATTTTTAATATTTTATCACCTACAACTTCAATATCTATTCCAACCTTATGATCACTAATGATTAGCGCTGCATAATTTCCTGAGTGGGTAATAGAGAGATTTTTATCATCAATAAGAATAGGTCTACCTAATTCATTATATTTTAAATTCTGATCATAAACTGAAATTTCTTTAAGAATACTCCTAATCGCTAGGAATTGTTTTTTATGAATTTCTGATTTTCTGTCAGCTAATAATTTTACCGAATCTTTATCAAGTATGACCCCTGATCTAAGATCTTCAAGATCTTCCGTAATTTCCCAGATAATTAATCTAGTTTTTGATAATAAATTTAAATCCTCAATAATTGGCATAGTTCTGTATTAACTATAGAATATAAATATACAATTAAGGGAATAAAAAAACCTCTTCAATATTGATGGGTTTTTAATTTATTGTTAAATAACAATAACAAATCTTATATATAGAATAAATTGATAAATAAATGAATTTCTGTATTATAATACAGATTGATAATTATTCAGGGATAATAGACACAAAAGACTTATTGTCTTTCTTTTTAGTAAACTTTACAGTACCATCGACTCTAGCATGTAGGGTATGATCTTTTCCTAGGTAAACATTTTCACCAGGATTGTGAACTGTTCCTCTTTGTCTAACAATAATATTACCAGCTCTTGCCGACTGACCACCAAAAATTTTAACTCCTAATCGTTTCGATTCTGATTCTCTACCGTTTTTAGAACTACCAACTCCTTTTTTATGTGCCATTTTCTATAAGTTTAGCTAAGTGCTTTAATTAAATCTGCTTTTTTCATTGAAGAAATTCCCAAAATACCTTTAGATTTAGCCATTTCCTTTAAGGAAGCAACAGATAATTTAGTTAAATCTTGCTTTTCTTTTTTTGGAGCAGCTTTTTTAGCTTCCTTCTTAACAGGAGCAGCTTTTTTAGCTTCTTTCTTAACAGGAGCAGCTTTTTTAGCTTCCTTCTTAACAGGAGCAGCTTTTTTAGAAACACCAGTTAAAATATCACTAATCTCAATTTCGGTTATCGCTTGTCTATGACCATTTCTAACCTTGTAACCTTTTCTTCTTTTTTTCTTAAAGACAATTACCTTATCAGATTTTAAATGTTTTAATACTTTAGCATCTACCTGTGCCCCGATTACATTTGGAGTTCCTACAGAAAATTTAGTTCCATCATTAACCATTAACACATTATCAAAAGAAACTTTTTTTCCTTCTTGTGTGTCTAATCTATTGACAAAGAGTTTTTGCTTCTTTTCAACTTTAAATTGTCTACCTGATATTTCTACTATTGCGTACATTTTTATCTTTAAAAGCGAATGCAAATATAAAGTTAATTAGCTAATCAACAAATTTTTATGAAAAATTAAATATCTAATAATTTTTAATCTAATTTTTAAAATTTATTTAACACAATTATATTTTAACACTTATATTTGCAAGACCATAAATTATATGCCAATAAACTATCTTTNANACATATTATGAAAAATAAAATTTTATTTAGTATTCTNTTNTTNCCTGNTNTNNTATTTAGNCAACAGGTNGATTTTANAGAATTTGATTTAGANAANGGNNTACANGTNATNCTNCANCAGGANAATACTGCNCCTGTNGTAATTACTTCGGTTATGTACGATGTTGGAGGAAAAGACAGAGAAAAAGGAAGAACAGGTTTTGCACATTTCTTTGAACATTTACTATTCGAAGGCTCAGAAAATATTGAAAGAGGTGAGTTTATGAAAATTATTCCTGCTAACGGAGGAACCTTTAATGCCAACACATCTCAAGATAGAACATATTATTATGACATATTCCCTTCAAATAAATTGGAACTAGGCCTTTGGCTTGAATCTGAAAGAATGCTTCACCCTGTTATCGATAAACTTGGTGTTGATACNCAGAATGAAGTTGTAAAAGAAGAAAAGAGACAAAGTTATGATAGGCCTTATGGGAAATTATTAAAAGTCTTATGGGAAANTNTNTTTAAGGTNCANCCNTACAAAGATGAAAATATAGGTAGAATGGAAGACCTAGATGCCGCTACACTTGAAGANTTTATGGCTTATTTTGANAAATACTACAGTCCAGACAATGCAGTTTTAGTTGTAGCTGGTGANATACAAATAGAAGAAACTAAATCATTGGTGTCAAAATATTTCTCTGAAGTTAAAAGAAGACCTGGATTCACCAGGAACTTCCCTAANGAAGAGCCAATAACNGAATCAGAAAGAATTATTGCTTATGATAAAAATATTCAAATACCTGCTATTTTGGCCGCATACAGGATGCCTGGGTTTGCGGACAGAGATGCATATGTTTTAGATATGATATCNNCNTANTTAAGCGGAGGAAAAAGTTCTGTNTTATATAAAAAATTAGTTGATAAGAAAAAGCTTGCNTTGGAAGCTAGTGCNATTAATCTTGGNCAAGTTGACTATAACATGTTTGCCTTTTTTGCTNTNCCATTNGGAGAAACAACTTTGGATACACTTCTTTCTGAAATAGATGAAGAAGTTTTAAAAATGCAAAATGAATTAATTTCTGAAAGAGACTATCAGAAACTTCAAAATCAATTTGAATCTCAATTTGTAAATTCTAATTCTAGTGTTGCAGGAATTGCAGGCTCACTAGCAACTTATTATTTACTCTATGATAATGTTAATTTAATCAATGAACAAATTGATATATATCGNTCAATTACGAGAGAAGAAATACAGAGTGTTGCTCAAAAGTATCTGAGCCCAAATCAAAGAGTAGAAATTGAATACCTGCCAGGTGAAGAAGTAGGTGAAGAATAAAAAATGAAAAAAATGAAAAAAATTATATTAACTNTAGCAGCATTAATTTTTACCNTAAATATTAGTGCACAACTTGATAGATCGNTAATGCCAATNGGAGGCCCATCTCCTAAAATTAAGTTGGATAAACCCAAAGAATTCAAACTTAAAAATGGCATTAGGGTTTTGGTAGTGGAAAACCATAAACTTCCAAGAGTAAACTATTCCTTAAGATTTAACAGAAATCCGATAGTAGAAGGAGATAAAGCTGGGGTATTATCCTTACTGGGATCAATGTTAGGTAATGGAACAACAAGTATNCCTAAAGATGAATTTAATGAAGAAGTTGATTTTTTAGGAGCTAGTGTAAATGTCAGCTTTGGGTCAGGTTTTGCGTTTACATTAACAAAAAACAATGAAAGAGTTCTTGAACTTTTTTCAGATGCAATCATCAATCCTCTATTATTAGAAGAAGAATTTGAAAAAGAAAAAGAAAAATTACTTGAAGGATTGAAAGCTCAAAAGAAGGATATTGATGCTATTTCAGGAAGAGTTGCNGGTGCTTTATCATACGGTAAAAATCATGCNTANGGTGAATTTATNACTGAACAAACAATCAANAATGTAACNTTTAANGATGTNGTGGAATTTCAGAAAAAGTATTTCATTCCNAATAANGTTTATTTAGTTGCNATNGGNGATGTTAATTANAANGAAGTAAAATCTCTAATTTCTGAAAAATTCAGCGGTTGGAAAAAAGGAAAGCCACTTCAAGACCCTGAACCAATATTAACCGAAAATGTGAGTTTAACAGAAATTGATTTTGTTGATTTACCTACAGCTACTCAATCATCCATTCAGGTTACNAATAATGTTGATTTAAAAATGACTGATGAAGATTATTTTGCTGCTTTAATGGCAAATGATATTCTAGGTGGTGGCGGTGCTGGNTATTTATTTAAAAACNTAAGGGAAGATAAAGGATACACNTATGGAGCCTACTCTAGTCTAGGTTCAAACAGGTATGGAGTCTCAAAATTTAGAGCNGGTGCAAAAGTAAGAAATATGGTTACTGACAGTGCTGTCTCAGAGATTGTTAAAGAGATATCACGTATTAGATTAGAGAGAGTTGATTCTGATCTTTTGAAAAACGCAAAAGCTAAATATGTTGGTAATTTTATAAGACAATCAGAGAATCCGCAGACGATTGCTGGATATGCTCTGAATATTAAACTAAATAACTTACCTGACGACTTTTACGAAACTTATTTAGAGAATATTAATTCCGTTTCTGAGGCTGATGTAAAANGAGTTGCCAACAAATATTTTAAAATAGGTAACTCAAGGATTATCGTTGTTGGAAAAGGTAGTGATGTCGTNGCTAATCTAGAAGAAGTTGGTTTTCCTATCAATTATTTTGATGCTTTTGCCAACCCCATTGCAAAACCTATCTTTAATAAGGCAATTCCNGATGGATTAACTGGGCTTAGCGTGATTAATAGTTATTTACAAGCGGTTGGAGGAAGACAAAATCTTGAGTCCGTAAATACATTGGTAATGAAAGCTGATGTAACAATCCCAGGTGCACCTTTTGTTCCAACAGCAATAATAAGACAGAAACTTCCAAATAAATCTTCTTTTTTGATGGAGGCAAATATGCAAGGTCAAAAAATAACCTTATCAAAAACAACTTTTAATGGAGAGCGAGGATACAATGAAGCACAGGGACAAAGAAGAGATTTTGAGGAGGATCAGCTAAATGAAAGTATGAAAACCAAAGGTATTTTCGAAGAACTTTACTACAGTGAAGAACAACTTGAATTAGTTAGTATCAACTCTGTTAATTATGAGGATGCTTATAAAGTCAAAGTTACAATTGACGGTAAAGTATCTCATAGATATTATTCTGTTGAAAACGGACTTCTTTTAAGTACTGAGGATACTGACGACAATAATAATGTGGTTACAACTAACTTTGGAGATTATCAACCTGTGGAAAATATAAAATTACCTTTCTACATGGAGATACCTGCTCAGAAGCTTGAGTTTAAAACTACAAGTGTAGAAGTAAACAAAGAACTTAAGGATTCAAGTTTTTAGGNNNNCTTTTTTTATTAGTTAATAGTACTCCAAGTATTATNATAATGGTTGCNATTAGTTGATANATGGAAAANTTTTCTCCGTCAACCAATCCCCAAAATATGGATACAATTAGCATGGAGTATGTAACAGATGATGCAAATACTGGACTTGAAATTTTAATAAGATTATTAAAAATTATTTTTGCNAATGCAGTTCCGAAAATAGCCAANATCAAAACATANAATAAAGATTCTCTAACCTCAACCAATTTTAGATTTTCATATTCAAAGCCAGAAAAGTAAAAAACAATTAAAGCCGGAATAATTATTACNGCAAAATGACCAACCGTAATTGTTAANGCNTGTAAATGCTGTAAATATTTTTTAATAATATTTACATTNAATGCGTANAANAATGAGCAAAGTATCACAAANCCAGAGTATAAATAATTTTGATCAGGATTTAACTTCATCCCAGANAGAATAAGAATATATGTTCCTATTAATCCAACCANAACTCCTATAATTTGTCTTCTAGTAGATCNTATATTAAAAAGNACCATTCCAATAATTACAGTATTTAGTGGAACAATTGAATTAATTATNGATGCTACNGAGCTGTCAATCTCTTTTTCNGCAAAAGCAAATAAAAAAGCAGGAAAAAAACTTCCAAGAAAAGCAGATATAGTTATCCATTTCCATTCAATTAAGTTTATTTTGGCTAATCTTTTCCAAGCAAATAAAATTATAACAACNGATGAAAATATAATTCTTATCGATCCTAATTGACTTGCTTCTAAACCTATTAANCCTTTTTTAATAAGNATAAAAGAGCTTCCCCANATGATNGATAAAGAAATTAAATAAAACCATTTATTTAGTCTCATTTTTTAATTCCAATAAATTGATTCAAAAATGACTGAAATATCTTTTTTNACGTACTGAATAGCTGGNNAAATAGAATCATATTTAGATTTTGAATTNATATTAACNGATCCTTGNANAAAATTNCTCAAGCTATCCGTTAAAAAAAACTGAACNGGAGANGCAACATCTCCTTGTAATTCATAGAGTTTACCAAAAACTANTTTATCAATATTCTCATATTCTCTCATTANTACNCCATTTGACCTCTTGNTATGAGTTTCTAATAANATNTTAAAATCATTTTCAATATTTATTAAATCNAGTCCNTNATTTAATTTNTTAAACTTTAAATCTAAATTTATTCCTAATTNATTATAATTCAATAAAAGTGANTTTTTATTTGTTNAATTTAATGTTACAGAATTTGAATTATAATAAAAATCTGGAAAAGNATCNGATTGATTANAAATTTTGTAATTAGGCTCTTCNAATTCAATTCTTAAAAANGCATTCTGTTTNGGAAGAATTNCACTGTCATTNCAAGAAAGAATAATGATTAAACTAAGNNTANTANTAAATTTAGTTAGNTTCATTTTTNCGATTATTAACTTATTTTANNATTATCAAATTCGATAAAATTGCGAATACTAATCAAGAAAATCTTGTTNNATCNAAAAATTAAAAAGGAAGGTCGTCTGCCTCATTTTGTTGTTCNACAGTTTCTTTGGGACTATTTACTTTTTCATTGNTATNGGATACTGAGCTGTCNGAATGATTAGGATTATCATTTTTATTNGNTAAAAAAGTAAACTCAGTACAGTTAACTTCNGTAGAGTATCTATCGTTACCTTTATCATCTTGCCATTTTCTGGTTTTAATTCTTCCTTCAACATATAGCTTATCCCCTTTTGAAAGATATTTTTCACATATCTCAGCAGCTTTATTTCTTAAAACTATATTATGCCACTCTGTATTAGACACTCTTTCGTTTGTTTGTTTGTTCATATATGTTTCGTTCGTAGCCAATGGAAATCTCCCAATACAACCACCATCTTCAAAACGATGAATTTTTACCTCATCACCTAGATGACCTATTAACATTACTTTATTTAGTGTTCCTGACATATTATTTAATTTATTGTAAATTACTAATATTAGTTAAAATACACTTAATTTACTATCATATTTTTCAATAAATTTTTGCATTAATTTTGATATAGGGTAGTCTGTAAAATCATCTGTGTAAACTCCTTGATTTATTTCTACTTGACCTTTAACTTTCCAAAATCTAGATTTAATATTCAAATGAGTAAGTTTATGATTTATAATTTCACTATTTAACAGACTAATATTAAAATTATTTAAATTATAATTAAGCCCCAAAAAATCTATTAATTGTTTTTTTGTTTGCTTTTTTTGTGAAATATGAGCTGGAAATTGAAATAAACTTTTCCATATTCCATCGTCAATTTTTACTATTAATTTTTTATTGTTTTTTTGAAAGATGAAATAATCATAAAAAAGTGTTTTAATCCTACTTTTCGCTTCTTTTATTGGAAATTTTGATGTTAAATTATTTTTATAAGCTCCACATATTTTAATCATTACACACTTAGAGCATAATGGGTTTTGTGGTTTGCAGATTAATGATCCAAAATCCATCAAAGCCTGATTATAGTCTCCACATCTTTTATCAGGCATAAGCTGATTCGCAGTACTTTTAAAAATATTTCTTGATCTACTCAAATTTATTGGACTTTTGATTTCAAATATTCTGGATAGAACTCGGAATACATTTCCGTCTAATACAGCAGTTTTTTCGTTAAAACATATCGACGATATTGCACTNGCAGTGTAATCGCCAACACCTTTTAATTTAACTATTTCTTTATAGGTATCNGGGAATTTTGAGTCTAAATTTTTATGTATAAACTTTGCGCTGTAGTGTAAATTTCTTGCTCTGGAGTAATAACCTAAACCTTGCCATAATATTAAAACTTCTNTTTCGTCAGCATTAGCTAGAGATACAAGATNNGGAAAACGATTAATAAACCTATGATAATATGAAATNCCTTGAACCATTCTAGTTTGTTGNAGAATAATNTCAGATACCCATATTTTATAAGGGTTTTTTGTAGATCGCCACGGTAGAATTCTTTTATTNTTATCATACCATTTTAAAATTAACTTACTGAATTCCATTGAGATAATATAACTTTATAAAGTTAATCTATAGAGCTAATAAATTAAATTATAATCGTATTAAATATTGAAGTAAAAAATACATATATTTGCAGGCGTTGTTTAATTATAATTGATAATATAAATAAAAGATTGATTTATGACAAAGGCTGAAATTGTGGCAAATATTTCTCACAAGTTAGGGATTGAAAAAGTTGATGTTCAACTTACTGTTGAGTCCTTAATGCAAGAAATTATAGGTTCATTAGAGAATGGAGAAAATGTATATCTTAGAGGATTTGGAAGTTTTATCGTNAAAAAACGAGCTGAAAAAACTGCTAGAAATATTCAAAAAAATACCACCATTAAAATACCTGCTCATAATATACCGGCATTTAAACCTTCAAAATTTTTCGTTGAAGGTGTCAAAACGAAATTAAAAATTAACTAAAAATTAGTTTATGCCTAGCGGAAAAAAACGTAAAAGACATAAAGTAGCTACTCACAAGAGAAAAAAGAGACGTAGAGCTAATCGTCATAAAAAGAAAGATTAANTCTAATATTTCTCTATTATTATCACTAATAACAACTTAAGTTCTTTGAAATAAATTCATTAGCGCGTTGTAATAATAATTTTTACAACAAATGAATTGTTATAAACTATATAATAATCAGCATTAAATGCAAAAAATTGATAAAATGAATAAAGAATTGCTTATTCGTTCAAGTTCAAGCAATGTTGATTTTGCCTTACTTAAAGACGGTAAACTTATTGAATTTCACAAAGACAATGAGAACACAAAATTTTTAGTTGGTGATATATATCTTGCAAAAATCAGAAAAACAATGCCTGCGTTAAATGCAGCATTTGTCAATGTAGGATACAAAAAGGATGCATTCCTTCATTATCACGACCTAGGACCAAAAATTTCTACCCTTCAAAATTTTTTAAAGGGTGTGAGTTCTGGAAAAATTAAAAANGCCTCTTTAAAAGACTATAAGTTTGAAGANGAAATAGATAAAAACGGAGCTATTGGAGATGTCCTTAGCCCGAACCAATCTGTGCTTATACAAATTGTTAAAGAACCTATTTCAACTAAGGGACCNAGAGTAACATCNGAACTATCAATAGCTGGTAGATTTCTTGTACTTGTTCCTTTTTCAACTAGAATTTCTATTTCTCAAAAAATTGAGGACTCAAAAGAAAAAGATCGATTAAAGAGATTGGTTAAAAGTATTACACCTAAAGGATTTGGTGTTATTATTAGAACCGTTGCTAAAGGTAAAAAAGTTGCTGAACTTGACAGAGATTTACAAAATCTTTATAATAGATGGATCGCAATGTGTAAAAAAATCAAAACTGTAAATATCCCTGGAAAAGTAATGGATGAAATGAATATTTCATCAAAGATACTTAGGGACTTATTTGATGAGAGTTTCACGTCAATATTGGTAAATGATGAGGCACTGCAAATCCAAATTAAAGATTACGTGCAAAAGATTGCACCTAAAAAAGAGTCAATAGTAAAACTTTACAAATCAAAAGTTCCAATTTTTGAAAAATTTGGAATTGAACGTCAAATTAAAACTTCATTTGGAAAAAATGTTTCAATGACCAAAGGATCATATTTAGTTATTGAGCATACCGAAGCACTTCACGTAGTTGATGTTAACAGTGGGAATAGAAGATCTTTGGGTAAAAACCAAGAAGAATCTGCTCTAGAAGTTAACCTAATTGCAGCTTCTGAAATTGCAAGACAATTGAGATTGAGAGATATGGGAGGTATAATCGTAGTAGATTTTATTGACCAAAATAAGGCAGAAAACAGAAAAAAATTGTTTAACCACCTCAAATCTGAAATGCAAGAAGACAGAGCTAAACATAAAATTCTTCCACCTAGTAAGTTTGGACTAATTCAAATCACAAGACAAAGAGTTAAGCCAGAAATGAATATAAAAACTAGAGAAGAAAACCCAAGTAATAATAATGGGAGTGAAGTTGAAGCGCCAATAGTTTTAATTAACAAAATATCCGAAGATATTGATAGACTTATAAATAAAGGAAAAAATAATATTTATCTTAATATACATCCTTTTATAGCTGCATATCTAGAAAAAGGATATCCTTCTGTTAGATTAAATTGGTATTTTAAACATAAGAAATGGATAAAAATTATCCCAAGAGATGCTTATAAGTACCTTGAATATCATTTTTTAGATGAAAATGGTAAATCTATATAAAAAAAACCCTATCATGTGATAGGGTTTTTTTTTGCTTTTAATTATTTATTGTTAAAGAAATTGGACAGTGATCACTATGGAATACATCTTTTAAAATTTTTGCAGACTTCATTTTTTCTTTCATATAAGAAGAAGCCATTATGTAATCTATTCTCCATCCCTTATTATTTGCTCTTGCATTAGCTCTATATGTCCACCAACTATAATTATGAGGTTCCTTGTTGAATTCCCTAAAAGAATCGATAAATCCTAAATCTATAAATCTCTGAAGCCATTCTCTTTCTACAGGCAAAAAACCTGAAATATTTTTGTTTCGTACAGGATCATGAATATCTATTTCCTTATGGCATATGTTATAGTCCCCTGCTATTATCAGATTATTAATTTCATTATTAAGTAAACTAATATAATCTAGAAACTCGTCCATATAATTTAATTTAAACTCTAATCTATTTAGATTTGTTCCTGACGGTAGATAAAGACTCATAACTGAAAAATCTTCAAAATCTAATCTTATATTTCTTCCTTCAAAATCCATAGAAGTAATACCTGTTCCATATTTAATATTTTTAGGCTTATACTTTGATATTATTCCAACCCCACTGTAACCTTTTTTTTGAGCACTAAACCAATAATTATATTTATATCCTATTTCTATAAATGCCTTTATATCAATTTGCTCTTCAAGAGCTTTAATCTCTTGAAAACATACGATGTCTGGATTTTCAATTTGAAGCCATGCTATTAGTCCTTTTTTCATAGCGGCACGAATACCATTTACATTATATGAGATTATTTTCATTAAATATTAATTTTAATGTTATAAATATGATAAAATATTTTCTATTATTTTTAGTTTACTCTAAGTATATGATGTATCATTTAAATTTATTTATTTTTTTGTTTTCAATGAGTAGTTATGGCTCAATTGTAATAAATGACTCAATTATTGATAAAAAAGACTCAATTATTGATTATGTAAAAGAATTAAATAAATTTAAAAGTTATGTATCAGAAAATCTTTTCCCAAGTATATTAACAAAAGAGTATTTTCTGTTAGATAAAAAAATAATTATTGATAATACAGAAAATCTTAACAAACTCTATAAGCTATCACAAAGAAATACAAATCCTATAACTAGAAATTATAATCTTGAAACATCAGGAAGTATTTCAAGAGGAATCACTATTGGGAATAATCAAAATTCTGTTTTAAATAGTGAGCTAGATCTTCAAATCTCAGGAAAACTTAGCGAAAAAGTGTCGATTAAAGCATCTATACAAGACTCAAACATACCTCTTCAGGATAACGGATATTCTCAACAACTTGATGAGTTTGATCAGATATTTATTGAACTTGAATCTGAAAAATGGACAATTAGAGGAGGTGATATTGATTTGAAAAGAAATAATTCATTTTTTGGAAATTTTGAAAAAAGAATTCAGGGACTTTCAATTGATTACAAGATTAATAAATCAATTGAATTTGAGGCAGCAGGAGCCATAGTTAAAGGGAAGTATAAAAGAAGTAAAATCAATTGTCAAAACGGAAATCAAGGCCCATATAAACTAATCGGTCAAAACGGGGAACTTTATGTTCTAATAGTGTCAGGAAGTGAATCTGTTTTTGTAAATGGAATCAAAATTGACAGAGGAATAGATAAAGATTATGTCATAAATTATAATGCAGGTGAAATTATTTTCAATTCTAAGTTTCCAATTATGGCGGATATGAGAATCGAAGTTGAGTATCAATTGAGTGAGAAAAACTTTAATAGCTTTATTAGCTACTCAGGGGTAAAAATTAAAAAAAATAAATTCACTCATAATATATCGATTTATAATGAAGGTGATTTAAAGAACCAACCTTTACTTCAAAACCTTTCTAATGATCAAAAAGAAATACTATCTAATGCTGGAGACAATGATCAACTGATGAATGCTCCTTCAGGGAGTATTTCACAATTTAACGAGAATAGAATTCTTTATAAAAAAGAGGTGGTAAATGGAATAGAGATATATGTGTATTCTAATAATCCAAATGACGAATTATACTCTGTTAACTTTAGCAATGTCGGAGAAAATCAAGGAGATTATATTTTAAAAGTAAATAACACAATTGATAACATATACGAATATATAAGCCCTGTAAACGGGGAAAAACAAGGAAGTTATACTTCACAAACAAAACTAATAGCACCTGAAAAATTACAGTTAATAATTTATAATACATCATTTGAATATAAGAAGAACTCAAGAATTAATTTTGAGCTAGCCTCTAGTATTAATGATAATAATCTATTTTCCACGATTGATGATTCTGATAATAATGGTTTTGCATCAAGGTTTAGTTATTTGTCAAAAGATAATATAAATGAGGGAATAATTTTAAACTCAGAGGTTGATATAAACTATATTAACAATAATTTTCAAACAATAGAAAGAGTTTTTAATACCGAATTTAGCAGGAACTGGAATCTTAATGAGGTTTTTAATTTAGCCAGTAATAGATTGTTAGGGAATTTAAAATTAGGAATTCAAAAAGAAAATTTAGGATCAATTGGTTATAAACTTGAGAAGCTAGAATTTGGAAATAACTATAATGGAACTAGAAATTCATTTGAAATAAAATTTGATGAATTAAAAGATTTAGAGATTTATTCAATTTCAAGTTTAACAAGATCAAAAGAGAATAGTCAGGAAAGTAAGTTTATAAAATCTAATAATATTTTAGATTATAATTATAATCTAGGCTGGGCAATTTTACAGTTTAATTATGAAAAGAAAACTGGTAACGAAGAAATTAACAGTATTTTAAATCCTGACTTTGGACAAAAACATTTAGAAATAAAAAAAGGTATAGGAATTAAAGATAAGTCTTTTATAGAATTTGGTTACAGAAAGAGAATAAATGATAGTGTAATAAACGGCAATCTTCAAAGTGTAAATCACTCAGATACATATTTTTTGGAATCACAGGTTTTAAATAGCAGTAAAACAAAACTTAATCTTTATATAAATCAAAATAAATTAGTGTCAAACCAAAATAATAGCACAAATGATTTCTTAAATACAAGATTGATTTATAATCAAAAGGCTTTTAAAAATATTTTTAATTCAAGTTTATTTTTCGAAACAAATTCTGGAAATCTTCCTCAACAAGAGTACACATTTTTAGAAGTAGAGCCTGGTCTTGGAAGTTATAAGTGGATAGATGTAAATAATAATAATATTCAAGAGCTAGAAGAGTTTGAAATCGCAGTTTTTGATGACGAGGGTGCATATATAAGGGTTTTACTACCAAATCAAGTTTTTATAAAAACATATCAAAATAAGTTTAATTATTCCAATGTGATAAACTTTTCAAAGTGGCAGAATTCTGACAAGAAAATAAAAAAATTATTCTCAAAAATATCAAATCAATTTCAATACTCAATTGATAAAAAAAATAATTTAGACATCAATCCTGAGATAGATATTAATCCATTTCAAATCGATAAAGAAAATTTATTGGCTTACAATTATAATATTAAAAATGTATTTTATTTAAATAAGGCAAAACAGAGATATTCACTAATATTTACATATTCAAATAGTGAAGTAAAAAATAATTTTTCTTTTGGATCAACTAAAAATTCAATAAATTTTAAAAGACTTAATATAATTCATAAAATCGGAGATATATACCTTTTTGAGTTCATCGCAAATAGGGGAAATAAATCTAACTGGAGTGAAAACTACGTCGATAAAAATTATATTTTAATCGAAGAAGAAATCAATCCCAAACTAACTTATTTAGCTGGAGAAAATAATAGAATTAATTTTATATACAAAAAAGCCAAAGTAAATAATCAGCTAGGTCAACAAGAATTCCTTAATCAGCAACAATTTGGTATTTCTGTTTTTCTAAATCAAAAAGAAAAAAGAGGATTTACTTCAGAGTTTAATTATTATAAGAACGGATTCGAAGGAGAAAGTGACTCAATAATAAGCTATGTTATTATGAATGGACTACAAAACGGAGAAAATTATACATGGTCGTTTAAATTTCAGAAAAAACTATCAAAATTACTAGATATAAATTTTGTTTATTATGGTAGAAAAAGTCCAAATAGCAGATCAATACATAATGGATCTATACAACTAAAGGCTATGTTTTAAAAAAAAGGAAGGTCAAATGACCCTCCTTTTTTTTTAACCAAATATATACTTAGTTTATTAATTAACTATAATTTTTCCAACTTTGTAGCCAATGGTATTATTACCCATACTAACCATATATACACCGGGTGCGGCATATGACATATCTAAATTATAAGAATACATACCTTCTTTATAGGAAACTTTTCTAGAAATTAAAGATTGACCTGTTACATTATATACTTTAAATATAATATTATCTGAATGATTAGTAATTAAGCTAATTTCATAATTGTCATTGTCTTTCATAATTATTTTGAAATCTGAATTACTAATTATATCATCAATTCCCAGTCCTGTAACAATATTTACCATATAATCCTCTGTCTCACCATACTGAGATACTTCGCATGCATCATCAGGTACTTCCACCTGCCAACTCGTCTTAGCTCTTAGTATATGTTGACCAAGCTCCACTCCTTCCGGAATTGTTAATGGAATTGTTTCAGCATATGATCCTGCAGCAGACCCAGCAGCAATAACATAATTATCAACAACAAGCTCATCTAAACTAAAAACAAAGTCATTATTAAAATCTATCCATACTCTAACAAATTGATCGCCATATCCAGTAATCACATTCAAGTCATAAGTATAACCTGCTTCCAGGTCAGTTGATTGATCTGTAAAATCACCGTAACCTTCGCAACCGGATTCATTATTTATATCTCCTAACTGAAATAGTTGGAAACCGTCGTTATATGAACAATCCATAGATGGAGAACAATTAATATTTGTAACATCGACTGTTAATGAATCATTTGAAATGTCAGAATCACTATCTAAAGACGTAGATACCGTAACAGAATACGATCCGAACACAGAAAGGTCTACATTCTGTGTAAATGTATATTCAATAGAACTATTTCCTTCAAGCGGTCCGACAACGTTTTCAATAAAAGATTCGCCGTTAAATTCAAGTGATACATCAAAATTACTTTGAGACGCACCTCCGTAATTTGATATAACTACAATAACCTGTTCTGAATCGGTCAGATTTGTACCAGAGCTAGGGGATAAAATTTCGGAAATACCAATATCATTTGGATTTAGATGAGTAACCGATTTTACAGTTGCATCATTTTCAGCATATTCATCATTTTCCAAT
>NZUH01000010.1 GCA_002697255.1 Flavobacteriaceae bacterium
TGGGGTCTTACGGGTTTGAACGTTGTAGAACAAATGTCATACCCACCATTTTCATTGATCGGTCTTGGATGTACTCTGTTAGCAACGTATTCGGTAACGAGTGCTTTTACGACATTAACAGAGGAGGATTTTGAGTTATTTGCTATGCGAAATGTAGGACGAGGTGCTATGGTTACATTCACTGGATTGGTAGCNGCTGGTATTTTGGGTGTTTAAGAGTGGTACATTCGTATTTTTTACTATATACGATACAAACTTAATCATATTCATTTTTTCTTCNAACGTAAATGTTCCTGCCCCACGCAACACGTGGGCCAAGAGCATAATCATTAAATATATAGATTCGTGTATTTCCATATTAAACAGTTTTCTTCCTGAGGACTTCTCCTAATTTAGGATGTTTTTTAAACGTAAAAAAACATCCNGCAAGTAACAAAATTATCCAACCGACAAGTGACATAATCGCAAAATTTTTATCACTTTTCTTAACGGTATCTTCNCATTCTGGTTGACGCATGATATCCATGGCAATAGCAGATGCAGTAAGACCCATAATCGCGTATATGATTGTAAAAACACCACCTTCATTACTTACAAATTTTTGGAGTAGAAGGATAACTGGAATCGTTATTGCAATGGCCATGGTATGACTCATAAACATTTTAAGGTTTTGGTATTTTTCGGAATCCTGAATACCTTCACATTTGTTATATTTATCAATACCGAGAGCGGTAACAGCAACAAAAAATATACCAAGTAAAATGGTTAATCCTACTTGAGGGTACCCAATTTCGGTTTCAATTTTACCCGNTTTTAATTTATTAACAACAGAAACAAGTTCTGGATCTCTAACAACAGTTGCTTCAGACATATTTANANTAGGNTCAGATTTTATTANTGGNTGTGATAATATAGGTTGNGGTACCTGATTAATTCTAGGTTGCACCGGTGNTGGTATATTGAGAACTTCTTTGGTCGGTGGTAATAATNNTGCCTGACCTTGTGCTGCGACTGCCTTCCCTTTCTCAAGTGCCGCTTGACCTTTATCGGCGAGAGCCTGACCNTTAGNCTGTGCNTGTTCTGCAAATGCCTGACCTTTATCGGCGAGAGCCTGACCTTTAGCCTGTGCTTGTTCTGCAAATGCCTGACCTTTTTGGGCGAGTGCCCGAGCCTTATCCGCAGCGGCTGCCCCCTTGGTTGCTACTGCCGCTCCCCTGGCTTTTAATGCTTTCGCTTTTTGTGCCGCTTTTTTTGCTGCCATAACCGCTTTCATGGTAATGATTTAATATAGATGAATATTATTTTACCATGTCGACTATAATATCTCTTAAATTATAAATTGGGTTCCACCCNGTTTCTAATTTTAATTTATAAGGATTACCAACAAGATTTTTATCATAAGGTCTATAAAACTCTTCTGATATTCGTATAACAGTTTTTCCATCGACTATACCAATTTCGTCAACTCCTTCACCTTCCCAATTTATTTTTTTACCCATGACGTCTACAGTTATTTCTATAAATTTCCTAACTGTATTATATTTACCAGTTGCTATTACATAATCATCTGGTGTATCACTTTGTAATATTAACCACATAGCTTCGACAAAATCTTTTGCGTGACCCCAGTCCCTATATACGTTTATATTACCTAACTCTATGTATTCAATTTCTCCCTTGAATACACTTTTTAATCCGTTTATTATTTTAGTTGTAACAAACTTATCTTTTCTCAACGGTGATTCGTGATTAAATAAAATACCTGAATAGACATTTAGACCNTAAACNTCTCGGTATGTTTTTAAAATATTATCAGCTGTTATTTTTGATAAACCATATATTGTTTTTGAATCTCTTTTTGTATTTTCATCTTGATGGGTTATTGTATCATGACACAATAGACTTTTATCAAATACTTCAGATGAAGATGCATGAAAAATTCTACACTTGTNTATTAAATNTAATTCTTTCACTGATTCTAATATTGTNAGTATACCCATTGAATTTACATGAAACGATTCAATTGGATTGGGTATAGAAATACCAACATCTATCTTGGCAGCAAGATTGTATATTTCTATTCTATCTGCNTATNCAAAGTTTTTTAAAGTTNTCTGTATATCCCCTATATCTAAAACGTTACCTGTATATTTATATATACAGTCATACCCATGNCCATGTAAAAAATTGAATAAATATGTTCCATCTTGTCCATTAGCACCGGTAATTANAGCTACTTTCATTTAAAGAAAAAGTGTGTATTATCTTTAAATGAAGGTNGATATTTCAAAATGTTAAATATCTTTTATATATTCGAAAGCNGTGTCTATCATTTCTAGTGTTACAAATTGACTATTTCCTATATATACACCGTTATCGTTTAATAAATCCGCATTCGGTGTTTTTGTAGAATTTTTCCATTTATCTAAAAATGGGTGAATTAAAAGGTTTCCACCAACTATAGGTCGATACTCAATTTCGAGTTTGTTAAAAATATTTACGAGTTTTGTTTTTAATTCTTTTGTTTTACACACAAAAGGTAAACAGAATGAACTATTATATGNATCGTATGTCGGAATATGAAAAAACGTTTCATATTTTAATAAATACAACATAAAACGATCGTAATTTCTTTTACGAATTTTAATACTTTCATCAAGTCTCTGTAACTGTTCTATACCGATAACAGCGTTAAGTTCTGTATTTCTGAAATTATATCCATCTGTGAGAAATAGAAATTTGGGATNTATATTAGGGTACTTTGAAATTGTTTTTTCATAATTTTCAGGTAATAAGTGTCGTGCCATACCATGACTTCTTTTAAGTTTCATAAGTTGATAAAGTTCAACATTATCCGTTGAAATCATACCACCTTCTATTGTCGTCATGTGATGACCATAATAAAAACTAAACGTAGAACCCGTTCCGTATCCTCTTTTTTTACCATGTTCATCGGTAATTCCATGTGATTCACANATATCTTCTATAAAAATTGCNGTTGGATATTTATTCTTTATTTTTTCCATTGGTGCATTGAGACCAAGTAAATGTGTAATGAATACAATTTTAATATCATCATCAGGTAAATGGTCTGTATCGAAACTATAATTGTCGAGATTTATATCACAGAAGACTGGTTCTAAACCAGTTTGAAATACTGGTGATACGTTTGTCACCCACGTACACGCTGGTACGAGAACCTTAGATCCATTTGGTATATTGTANAATTCTTTTACTGATGCTAAGAGAAGTAAATTTGCTGTACTTCCAGAAGTCACGAATAAAGAATGTTTACACCCGAGCCATTCACTCCATTTATTTTCAAATTCTTCGACTTTTTTCCCACATGTATACATATCTGATGATGATATGAATTCGATAAGCTTTAATTTATCGGACTGTGTTATTGCACAATCCATTAATTTCCACATTTTATCTTTATACTATATTTAGATTAATTCTTTAATACGTACTTAACATCTTCGTCTACCATTTCNNTTATGAGATTATTTAGNGACGTTTTACNNGTGTCCCATTCTAATTTTNTCANAGCNTTTGTAGGNTCACCTAATAATANTTCAACTTCTGCNGGTCTGAAATAATCCGGGTGNACNCGAACTAAAACATCTCCATTTTCNTCATTTACACCAATTTCATATTTTCCNTNNCCCTTGAAAGNTAAATTTATACCTATACNTTNAAATGATTTTTGGGTAAATTCTCTCACGGTTGTTGTTACNCCNGTTGCAATAACAAAATCTTCNGGTNTNTCTTGTTGTAATATTTTCCACATACATTTCACGTAATCNCGTGCATGACCCCAATCTCGTTTCGCATCTAGGTTACCAAGGTATAAACATTTTTGTTTACCTGCACTGATATTAGCGACACCGAGTGTTATTTTTCGTGTCACGAAGTTTTCACCCCGTCTCGGTGATTCGTGGTTGAACATTATACCATTGCATGCAAACATACCGTATGATTCTCTATAATTAACTGTCGCCCAATATCCCATCAATTTAGCTACCCCATATGGTGAACGCGGGTAAAACGGTGTATTTTCATTTTGTGGAGTTTCATTTACTTTACCGTAGAGCTCTGATGTAGATGCCTGATAAAATTTACACGTTTTTGTTAGACCTGCTAAACGGATCGCTTCTAGAATTTTCAACACACCTATACCATCAACTTCCGATGTATATATAGGCATTTTAAATGATAAACCGACATGTGATTGTGCCGCCAGGTTATATATTTCTGATGGTCTAACCGTGTCGATGATATTAAAAAGGCATGATTCATCTGTCATATCACCGTAGTGCATAGTAAGATTTTCGTGATTTCTGTATTTTGGTTCAATAATAGTATTTATTCTATTATGATTATAAGAACAACGTCTTTCGATACCGTGTACTTTATACCCTTTTTCAAGTAAAAATTCGGCTAAATATGAACCATCTTGACCAGTTATACCTGTAATTAAGGCGATCATATAGTAAAATAAATATTCATTTCTTTAATTAAAGAAATGTATATATTTAATCATTAGATGATAACAGAACCAGATTGGAATGGTAGGTCTTCTAATCCAAATGGTATTGTTAATATAGGTGAAAATACAAAGATACGAGAGTTAGTTATTATAAATAAACCTACCGAACACGAAACATATATAGGTAATAATTGTTATTTAATGAATAGATGTTTTGTTGGACACGACTGTCGTATAGGAAATAATGTACAATTAAACCCTGGATGTAGTGTAGCTGGTTTTGTTACTATAAATGACTATTCATGTATAGGTATGAATGCATCTATACATCAACATTCTAAAATAGGAAAATGTTGTTTAATTGGTGCCGGAAGTTTTTTTAAAGGTGAAACCCCATCAGGTATAACATGGGGTGGTGTACCTGCTAAACCTATAAAAGTAAATAATATAGGTATAGAACGTTCAGATTTATCAAATAATGAAAAAGAATTAATCATTCATAATGCAAAATTGTTTATTGACAGATTCAAGACTTCTAGCAATATCTAATGGATAACCTATAGTATTCCTGTTTACAAAATGTTTTATATTTTCTTCAATTGCATCCGTTTTTTCTACATCACCTATATTTTCTATAAAAAATTCATCTCTTGATGACCATCTATAGACATTATCTTTACAATATAGACTTATATTACGATATTTTTTTAGTGATGAATTACTAACTTCGATATTAAACGTTATATTATTTTGACTTGTTCCATTTATAAGAACAGAAGTATCTGTTGCGTAAATGATATCTATAGTTTTTATGGTATCTAGAGATTTCATTAATAAAAATGTCAAAATTGATATTGGGTGTATAGCTAAATCTGATACTATGGTTACGTCATTTGGTATCATTGAACCGTCATTCAACCATTTCATTTCAATGTGTTTAATATTCTTATTTTCACCAAGTGTTTTTATAGAATTATGTTGGAGCCACGTAAAGTCACAATATAAAAATACATCATCGGGTTTTTTTGCAAATATATCTAACGTTTCATGTAATGTAGGACATATAGGTTTTTCGACCCATATATCTTTAACACCTTTATTAAAAAGCTCGACGAGTATACTATGATGTGTACTTGCGGGTGATGTAACGAACCATTTACCATCCGTAAAATTTATTTCGTCTAATGATTTATAATCTGCTTTCGTATTATATGGATCAATCGTAATAATTTCATGATTGAATCTATTTGATAAATTTTCAAAATAATATTTACTAATTTTATTTTTTATTATTTTACCAAAATATCCCAAACCAATTACGACTGATTTCATTATTAAAGATTAAACACTTATATTCTTTAATAATGAAAGTTCCTTTTAACGATTTAAAACGAATACACGAGCCTCTTAAAAATAGATTTCACGAAATTTTAGATCAAGTTTTAGATAATTGTTCTTTTATAGGTGATACTAATTTTTCAGAAGAATTTTCAAAATATACCGGTTCAATGTACGGTGTATCATGTAATAGTGGTACAGACGCACTTTATATTGCTATAAAATCATTAGAACTTAAACCTAATTCAAAAATAGCCGTACCGGCTATATCATATGCCGCCACAGCAATGGCGGTTGTTAATTCTGGACATATACCCGTTTTTATAGATGTTGATAAAGAAACTGGTTTGATGTTAGTTGAATCTGTAAAAAATGTAGACTGTGTAATACCTGTACACTTATACGGACAATGTGTGAATGTTTCTAAATTATTAGATCTTAATATTCCTATAATTGAAGATTGTGCACAAGCACATGGTGCCACTATTAATGGAAAACACGTTGGTACTATAGGAAATATAGGGTGTTTTTCAATGTACCCAGGTAAAAATTTAGGTGCGTTAGGTGACGCGGGTGTGTGTATTACAAACAATGAAACATTATCTATTAAAATGAAACAATATGCAAGTTTAGGAGCTCAAAAGGATAATAGGTATAATCATATAACGGATGGTATAAATAGTCGAATGGATGGTATCCAGGGTTTATTTTTAAAGGAAAAGCTTAAACATTTAGATGTATGGACGAAAGATAGAATTCGTATAGGTGAAATATACAGTTCTAGTAATAATGCTGTTAAACGAAGTACTATTGGTAAAGATGTATATCACGTTTACTATACTTTAAAAGATGATAGAGACGACTACATAAAATACATGAATGAAAATGGTATACAAACCGGAATACATTACCCAATATCATTACCGGAATTGGAATGTTTTAAAGAGTACACCGGGAGTACCATTTGCATAAATGCAAAAGAGTTTTGTAAAAAATGTGTAAGTTTACCACTTTTTCCATACATGACGACAGACGAAATTGATTTTACATTAAAGTGTCATATAGATTATCATCTTCGGGACTTTTAAAAATTTCTCCATCCCAACGATTAGATTGTTTTTCAATTGATTTGATATGCCATATAGCAATGGATGGGTCAGCTTGTAAACAAATTCTTTTTTTATAACCAACTATAACTTCGTGTAATTCGTTACCATATTTAATTTCCGGTGTATTTGGGAAAACGCGACATATATAATCCGGCCAATTTATCCAATCGAGTTCATTTACGGTAAACGTACTTTTTTCCAACCATTTTTGTGTAAATCCTGGGTGAATATTTATACGTGGAATCATTATGAGGTCTGCACCAGAATCCTTAACAGCTGATTTAATACCTTTAATTAATTTTTCCTTTGGCATCTCATCTGGGTCTATAATAAAAATATAATCACCCGAACATTTACTTAAATGAAAATTTCTATGTTCAGAAAAATTACCATCAAAATCTCTTTCGCATGTAACTACCTTATTTCCAAAATGTTTTATAACGTTTTTTACATTTTCTGTGACGTGTTTAGTATCTATTAAAATATTAATTTCATCTTCATTATCCTTGACTTTTAGTAAAAATGAAACAAGTGAAAATAAATCTTTTGATTCATTACATACAGTTATAGCGTATGACAATTTCATTATATTAAAGATATTACTATTATTTTCTTTAATATGCTGGTCCCTAAAACAATTCATAAAGTTATTATTACTGACAGTGGCACGTTACCTAAATTACCAAGTGGTATTTCAAACGCAATCGAAAGTTTTTATAGATTAAACCCTGATTATAAAGTTAATCTATATTCACACGAAGATTGTGTTAAATATATCAAAAAGCATTATGATGAGGATATACTAAATTTATACAATAAACTGAAACCGTATGCGTATAAATGCGATTTAATGAGTCAACTTATATTATATAATGAAGGTGGATGGTATTCGAGTATGAGATCAGTATGTTTAGAACCCCTTGACGTGTTAAATAATATAAATAAGGAGTATTATACAAGTGTTGATTGCCCCCCTAATCAAACCTGTATGTATAATGCTTTTATTGGAGCTGTACCCGGACATCCTATATCTAAGAAAATGATAGATATGTTAAAATGGAATATAGAACATAATCATTATGGTTGGGATTGCTTATATCCAACTGGTCCAGGTGCTTATATGGCGGGAGCTATAGATTATATTAGAGAAAATCCACATAAATGTTTTATAGGTCAACATACAATAGAGGAAAATAACGTAGAATATGTAAGATTTGATAACAAACGAATTTTCAAATGTAAATATAATAATGCGGGAGGTGCAGATAATTCTGATATGAATGAGACCAATAATTATGGAAAAATGTGGTTAAATAGAGATATATACAATATTTAAAAAATAATATCTGAATAATCTATATGTTCGAAGACGTTTTAGGTTCTATAGACGCTCTTAATGCAGAAAATGTTAAGAATATGGCACATCTTGAGAATGTTTTAGAATTTCATAAAATACATATGTCTACCGATGATGACAAATATATAATGGAAGAATATTCAGC
This sequence comes from Flavobacteriaceae bacterium, assembly GCA_002697255.1. Classification (GTDB taxonomy): domain Bacteria; phylum Bacteroidota; class Bacteroidia; order Flavobacteriales; family Flavobacteriaceae; genus MED-G13. Next base: position 8,442 of record NZUH01000010.1, read on the forward strand.
ATGTGATAAGGTAAGTAAAGATGTAATATCATGGTATTATCGTAATAAAAAAATACTTGATCAGATGAAAGAATGGACAGATATTTATAAAGAAGAATTAGTTCAGTATAAACAGAAGGTTTTAAATGTTAAAGAACGGATAAACAAAATGAAAAAACATTAATATAGTTTCAATATTTCAGCAACGGCTGGATGTCGCAAGATGTCGTCATCGTCCATGATGACATGTTCGATATATTCTAATTCTAAACATTTTATTCGTTTAACAAGATCGGCAAGACCGTTTCTTGGACCTAAATCACTTTGTTTCAGGTCACCCATGACGATCATTTTGGAATTATCACCCAATCTCGTTAAAAGCATCTTCATTTGGTTAGG
>NZUH01000011.1 GCA_002697255.1 Flavobacteriaceae bacterium
TCTTTTTTCACTCATTGTTTTTCCTTTGAGTTTTGGATTTTCTGTTAAAATCAATCTTACTGGATTACCACAAGTATGTGCATCAATACATTCGAAAATATATTTACTCATTGATTTTCTTAAGTATATAATTATTAATCCTTTTTTCTAATATAGAGAGAGTTACTGTCCCATATTCTAAGATAATCTCGTGAAAATCTCTAATATCAAATTTTTGATCTAGTTTATTTTCCGCCTTATTTCGTAATTCTCTGATCTTTAATTCGCCTATTTTATATGATAATGCTTGCCCAGGCCAAGAAATATACCTGTCTATTTCAGTATTAACTTCGTGAAGTGACAACGCAGTATTACTTGACATGTAATTAACCGCCTGATCGCGTGACCAGCCTTTTGCGTGAATACCAGTGTCGACTACTAACCTACAAGCTCTCCACATTTCATAGGTAAACTTGCCAAATTTTTCATAAGGAGTAGTATAAATTCCCATTTCATCAGCTAAAAATTCTGTGTATAAACCCCAACCCTCACCGTAAGCTGACAAGTATAAGTTTCTTCTAAATTTCGGTATACTATCTCCTAATTCGTTATTTAACGCATTTTGAAGATGGTGCCCAGGAACAGCCTCGTGTACTGTTAAAGCAGGAATCGTATAAAGAGTTCTACTTTTTAAATCATATGTGTTTACCCAATAATAGCCAGGTTCGGTGCTATTTTTTGAAGTACCAACATATCTTCCACCAGTGTATTTTGGAGCAATAGCGTCAGGAACTGGTGCAACTCCGTATGGTTTTCTTGGAAGGGTCTTAAAAAATCTTGGAAGCTTTGCATCTGCTCTTTTTGAAATATCCCTTGCATACATAAGAAGCTCTTTTGGAGTTTTCGCGTAAAACTGATCATCAGTTCTTAGAAATCTAAAAAATTCTTCAAAAGATCCTTTGAAATTTAATTCTTTGATGATTTTAGTCATCTCTTTTTTAATTCTGGCTACCTCAGTCAAGCCAATTTCATGAATTTTATCGGCAGTATACATCTTACTTGTTGTATAATAATCAATTCTATTTTGATAAAATTCTGATCCATTAGGAGTTTCTGAAACTCCGATACTATTTCTTGTATTTGGATAATACTCATTTTCAAAAAAGTCTTTAATCCTAATAAATTGTGGAACTACATTTTTTTCAATGGCTTTTTGGGCCTCAATTAAAGTAGAATCTTTTTGAGTTTGAGATAAATCTTTTGGTAAGTTACTGAACGGAGAATAAAAATAATTTGATTTATAATTATCAGTAATATGATCGTTATAAGTAGATTCATAACCTTTAAAAATTATCAGTGGTTGTGAAACTCCTTTTTCAATTCCTTTTCTTAGAAGGGGTAAATACTGATCAACATATTGAGGAATTGAATTAAGTTTATTTAAATAATTTTTAATCTGCTCATAATTATATACAGGTCTTACATGATAGACCAAACTAGAGTGAAAACCTGAGTCAGATAATAGAGGGTTTAGAAATCTTTCAAAATTATAATAAGCTATTATGTCGAGTAGTTCAAAAGATAATAATTCGTAAGAAATATTATCGTTTTCATCCAATTTATTTGCATCTATCTTAGACATTTTTGATAAAAGATTCTCTGCAAATTCTTTTTCAATCTTGAAATAATCTTCAGAAAAGTTTCCTAGAGGGTATTCATCATAATCGTATCCTTTATGGTTTTGATATTCTTCAATAATACCTTCTAATTTATGCTGATCTATATTACATGAGTAAAAAATAAAAATTATTAAAAAAAGATAATTGTATTTCATGTGTTTATTAATTTTTCAAATCGAAGATCTCGTTTTAGATTATAATACCGTTTATATTACGTTTTATATTTAAGGGGTTTTCATTTTTTAATTCATCAGGCAATAAACTCTGAGGGGAATCTTGATAACTTACAGGTCTTAACCATCTCTTTATCGAATTAATCCCAACCGCGGTAAATCTGCTATCAGTAGAAGCCGGGTAAGGTCCTCCATGGGTCATAGACTCACAAACTTCAACACCAGTTGGCACACCATTAAAAATAATTCTACCAACTTTTAGTTCTAGAGCATCAATAATTTCTTGAGTTAAAAAGGTGTCATTATTTTCGGCTAGTACTGTACCCGTCAACTGTCCTTCCAAAGATTCTATTACAGCATACATCTCCTTATCATCTTGACATGTCACGATTAATGAACAAGGGCCAAAAACCTCATGTTGTAAACTTTTATCTTCCATAAACTTTTCAGCACTAACATGTGAAATAACATGTTTAGGGAAATTTTTATCTGATGTATTTATTTCACGGGTAAGTTCAGATACATTACTGTTTTGTTTAATTTTTTCTAATCCTAAATTGTATGCATTATAAATATTAGGATGTAGCATACATGAAGGAGATATTTGTTCAATTTCCTCTACCAATTTTTTTATAAAAAGATCAAAATTATCAGATTGAAAAGAAATTATAATTCCAGGATTTGTGCAAAACTGTCCAGATCCTACAGTAATTGATTTGGCATATTGTTTAGCCAGTTCAGCATATTCTTTTCCAAGTTTTTTAGGAAAAATCAAAACCGGATTAACACTTCCCATCTCAGCAAATACAGGAATTGGGTTTCTTCTCTTTGATGCCAAATCATAAATCGCTCTACCACCCTTTAAGCTTCCAGTAAAACCAACGGCCTTTACGCAAGGACTATTTACCAATTTAACACCAACCTCAATTCCTTTACTATTTAAATTAGAAAAAACCCCATTAGGCATATTTGTTTTTGTTGCAGCTCTTATAATCGCTGATGAAACCAACTCACCTGTTCCAGCATGCATCGGATGAGATTTCAAAATAACTGGACATCCTGCTGCTAAAGCAGAAGCTGTATCACCTCCAGCAGTTGAATAGGCTAAGGGAAAGTTACTAGCGCCAAAAACCACAACAGGGCCAATTGGCATTAACATTTTTCTAAGATCTGGTTTTGGCAAAGGTTTTCTGTTTGGAATTGGATTGTCAATAGAAACTTCTTGATACTTTCCTTCTTTGAGTAGTTCTGCAAAACTTACAAGTTGGTTTATAGTTCTTCCTAGTTCTCCTAAACATCTCCCCTCAGTTAGTCCTGTTTCAGAACAATATATATTTGTGATTTCCTCAGAAATTAACTTTAATTCCTCAGAAATTTGAATCAAAAATTCCGATCTTTTATTTGCTGAAACTTGTTTGAAAATTTTAAATGCATCTGATGCAAGTTTTGTTGCTTTTTGAATTTCAGAATCACTTGCTTCAAAAAAGGTTATTTTATTTTTTGCATTTAACACAGGGTTAAATGTTTGAAAGTTAACCAAAGATTCCGAAGATAAATCTTCACCAATGTAATTTTTACCAGTAATCATAATTAATAATTATAGTTTGATAAATCAGGTCTATTTTTAATTCCAATATTAATAATATTCAAAACATTTTCCCTTTCTTTTCCGCTAAGTGGCTTTCTAGGTAATCTTACATACTCCGAACCAATTTTTAGAATAGATTCTGCCAATTTAATATTTTGAACAAGCTTTGGATTTATATCCAACTCTAATAATGGAAGAAACCATCTATAGATTTCTATTGCCTCTTTAACTTTTCCTTTTTCTTGAAGCTTATAAATTGCAACTGTCTCCATTGGAAAGGCACAAACAAGACCAGCTATCCATCCGTCTGCACCCATAAGTAAACTTTCCAATGCTATTGTGTCAACCCCTGTCATAATTTTTAATCTTGATCCAAAACTATTTCTCAATCGTGTCACATTTGATATATCTCTTGTTGATTCTTTTACAGCTTTTATATTGTCACATTTTAATAATTCATCAAACATGCCTAAGGTTACTTCAATACCATAATCTACTGGATTATTATAAATCATTATGGGAAGACTTGTCGAATTTGCAATGGACTTGAAAAAATCAACTGTTTCATTCCTTCCTGATTTATATCTCATTGGAGGTAAAACCATAAGTCCCTTTGCTCCAAATTTTTCTGCATCTTCAACACACTTTATTGCCTGGCGGGTGCTTTGCTCAGCAATATTTACGACAACTGGCATCTTATCATTTACATATTGTACCGTATTTTTGGTTAAAATATTCTTTTCATCTTGTGTTAAAGTACTAGCTTCTCCAAGTGAACCTGCAAGAACAATTGCATCTACACCCGAATCCATTTGAAAACTTAAATTCTTATTAAATAAATCTAAGTCTAACTGATTATGTGTGTCGAATTTAGTCGTAATTGCTGGCATTACCCCTTTCCATTCCATAAAATTAAATTTATATTCAAGATAATGTTTTTTTAATTATTTATTCTTGACTAATCTGTTATAAATAAATCAGAAGCTATACCGTCAGTCATAAATTTATAATCATCTGAAGCATGTAATGTGTTTAGTCTCTTCACTAAAATTCCCTTTTTAATTTTTGGAGATATTTCTTTTAAAAAGTGATTAATATATCTTTCATGAAACATATCTTTTAATTTGTCAATATTAATTCCAGTTGATCTACGTAAACCAATCATCATTATTTCATTATATATATCTTTATCATCTAAATATTCAGATGTTTGGGGTAAACTTCTACTTTTTATACCCTCTTGATAAAGATGATTATTACTAATATTCCATTTTCTGGTTTTTCCATCAAAAGAATGAGCTGAAGGCCCAAAGCCTAAATATTTTTTTCTATCCCAATAACCTAAATTATTTTGACATTCATTTCCTGGTTTTGAATAACTGGAAAACTCATAATTAACATACCCTAATTTAGATAAAGTTTTAAAAGCATAATCATACTGAGTTCTTTGGTTTGACTCACTGACTTCATCAATTTTTTTATTATAAATTAATTTTTTTAAAGCAGTTTTAGGTTCAACGGTCAATGCATATGTAGATATATGAGGCACATTATTTTTTGTTAAAACTTCAAGATTTTTTTTCCATTGAAAAAATGAGGAATGAGGAATTCCGTAAATTAAATCTATCGAATAATTTTGAAAATTTTGCTTTATTAAATCCAGAGAAAAAAATGCTTGATCTGAGCTATGTGATCTATTCATCAGTTTTAGATCTGAATCATTAAAAGATTGAATTCCAAGACTAACTCTATTTATCTTATTTTTTTTCCAAAATTTAATTTTTTCATTATTAATATCATCAGGATTACATTCAATGGTAATTTCAGCATTCATTGAAATATTAAAAGAATCATAAATTGTATTTATAATTGATGAAATATTAGAATTATCTAAAATTGAAGGAGTACCTCCTCCAAAATAAATCGAATTGATAGTTTCATTAAATTCTGATGATCTTAATATAATTTCATCGCATATTGACTGAATCATCGAATCTTTTGATTTTAGTGTAGTAGAAAAATGAAAATCACAATAATGACATGCTTTCTTACAAAATGGTATATGAATATAAATACTTGCTATAACTATCTAATTTTATCTTGATTTTTTTTAATAAAACTTGACCAACCTGAATACTTTTTACCTACAACGCTATTATTTGAGTTGTAAAAATGGCATACCGCAGCTGCCAAACCATCAGTTGAGTCAAGGTTTTTAGGTAATTCTTTAATGCTTAATAAATTTTGAAGCATTTTTGCAACCTGCTCTTTACTAGCATTTCCGTTACCTGTAATAGCCATTTTGATTTTTTTTGGGGAATACTCAGTAATTGGTATTTCCCTAGAAAGACCAGCCGCCATTGCAACTCCTTGAGCCCTACCCAATTTTAACATGCTCTGAATATTTTTACCAAAAAATGGTGCCTCAATTGCTATCTCATCAGGGCTATATCCTTCAATTAAAGATAAAGTTCTTTCAAAAACTAATTTTAATTTTAAATAATGATCTTTATACTTAGTGAGATTCAATTCGTTCATCATAATTAATGACATCTTCCTATCTTTTACCTTTATAATACCGAAACCCATAATTGTAGTTCCAGGGTCAATTCCTAAAATAATTTTTTCACTCATAACTATTCTTCAGTTGATATAAGTATCGGCAATTTAAAAATAATATCTACCATTTGACCCCTCTTAATTGCCGGATATAATTTTGGTAAATCTTTTATTGTACTATCAAATGAAATAGCTATAATATTCTTAATGTTTGAATTTATGAATTGACCCTCTTCAGTAAAATTAACGTAAGTAGGATCGTAGGTAGTTGCTAAATGATCAAGTTTGATATTTCCCTTTTTATTTATTTTTAAAAATAAATAAATTGTATCGACATATGTACTATTTAAAACCAAATTATTTTTTTTCAAATTAATCCTAAAATTTTCGGTTATCGTTTCAACAAAACAATTATTTTTTTGAGCTGTATCATTAAAATCTAAGCAATTTTCAAAAACAGGATACTGATCTACCTCATTCCAGCTAAAAGATTTCAGTTCATCTTCTATAAATTCATCAACTGAGATCTTTTTTTTGATCTCTATATCACAATTATAAAAACAAAAAAAACAAAATATTAACAAAGATTTTTTCACAAAAGAAACATATTATTTAATTTAATAAAGTTAAATCATTTTATTTAAAAAATTCTGAACTAAAATGGACGTGATATTATTAATTTTATCATTTGTTATTATAATTATTGGAATCATAGGTAGTGTAACTCCAATTATACCTGGTCCGTTAACATCCTGGCTAGGACTTTTCGTTCTAAGTAAAATTTCTAATGTAGAGATAAGTTATATATTATTGATAATTACTTTTATAATTTCTATATCAATTTTTACTCTAGATTATATTATACCTATTTATACTTCTAAAAAATTTGGTGCTACAAAATTTGGTATAATTGGTGCTACAATAGGTTTAATAATTGGTCTATTTTTATCTCCCTTTGGTATCATTTTAGGATCGATAATTGGTGCATTTTTTGGTGAAATTATTTATAATAATAACATTGAAAAATCAATGAAAGCTTCAATTGGATTATTTTTAGGTTTTATTATATCATCCTTTTCAAAAGCAATTATTTCAATTAGTTATTTGATTATTTATATAATATTAATTTTAAATAACTTAGAAAATTTATTTTGAATTTCCCCCAATTGTTAGAGTAGGAATAATTTCAGTTATATAGGAATTTGTATTTTTATTTAATCCAAACCACTTAGCATTCATTCGGTCAACAAGAAGCTCAACTGACCTATTGCCAATTTCACTTCCATGCTGGTAAATTGTAGTTAGTTTAGGGCTAGAATATTCTGAAATAGTTTTATCTCCAAATCCAACAACTGATAATTCCTTGGGAATTTCAATTTCCAAACTTCTTGCAATGTTAATAGAAATTACACCACAAACAATATCTGCAGAAATGATTGCATCAGGCTTATTTTTATTAATGAAATTCTTAATTACAAGTTGTATGTCTGAATTTTTTGATATTCTTAAAATCAGATTTTTGTCAAATTTTCCAAAAAAATCAAATGAAGCTTTTCTGAAACCATTAGCCCGATACTTTCCAACATTTAAATCATTTATTGTTGTGATAAAAGCAATTTTTTTTCTGCCTAATTTTTTTAAACTCTTGACCTCATTATAAATAGCATCATAATCGTCAATTATAACTTTATCACAATTAATCTTATCAGTTACACGATCAAACATAACAATAGGAGTTTCTTTCATGGTAAACTCTTTTAAGTGAGAAAAGTCATTTTTATTTATTGTTTCTTCAGACATTGCTATAATTACACCATCAACTGTACCGCTAGATAAAATTTGCAAACTATCAACTTCCTTCAAAATTGACTCTTTTGTCGTTATTGTTATTACATCATAACCGTACTGATCAGCAGAATCATGAATTCCATCCAAAACTTTAGAATAAAATCTGTTAAGAATATCAGGAATAATTACTCCAATAGTTAAAGTTCTATTACTTTTTAAACTTAAAGCAATTTTATTAGGCTTATAATTAAGTTTTTTAGCTAATTTTTTTACTTTATCAATTGTTTCTAAGCTTATTTCATCACTATCTCTCAAAGCTTTTGAAACAGTAGATACAGAAACCTTTAACTCTTTTGCTAATTTTTTTAATGTAATCATTTTACTTAACTAAATGAAATTCTTTAAAGTCACTTACGTCAGAATTTGTTCCAATAAAAGCATGAAATTTTCCAACTTCAGCCTCCCATTTATTTTCATATGTGTAGAATTCTAATAAAGAACTGTCAATTTCAAAATTAACAACTTTAGATTCACCTGGAGCTAATTCAATCATCTCAAATCCTTTTAATTCTTTCATTGGTCTAGCTATGCTACCAACAATATCTCGAATATATAATTGCGCAACTTCTTTTCCAGTGAAAAATCCAGTGTTTTCTATTTTTACAGAAATATTAATTTTAGAATTATAGTCTAATTCACTAGAATCAATGGTTAAATTAGAGTATTTAAAATTAGTGTAACTTAAGCCAAATCCAAAAGGATATAGCGGACTGTTTTCTACATCAGCATAACCTGAGTTTGTGACCTGTTCAATCGAAGTACTTGGCCTACCTGTATTTTTAAAATTATAATAAACAGGAACTTGACCTACATTTCTAGGAAAAGACATTGTTAACTTTCCAGATGGATTGTAGTCTCCATATAAAACCTGAGCAATTGCATCTCCAGACTTAGAACCTAAATGCCATGCTTGAACTATAGCAGGAATATTTTCATCCTCCCAAGTTAAGTCCAAGGGTCTACCACTCATAACAACAAGAACTATGTTGTTATTTACTTTGCTTATTTCTTTTAGCAACTCTAATTGAAGACCGGGAAGACCAATATTTGTTCTACTTCTCCCTTCACCAGACTGATTACCTTCTTCACCTAAAACCATAATAACCACATCTGAATTAGCTGCCGCAAATTTGGCTTTACTAAAGTCAGATCTATCATCATAATTAATTTTTACCCTATTGTGGAAATTTGTTTTTCCGTAATATAAATCAACACCTTTTTGAAAAATAGTTTTATTACCATTATACTTATCCATTCCCTCAACTACTGATATAGCTGAGTTATAAACAGCCTGAGATCTCCAATTTCCAAGTGGACTGTTTTTATCATTTGCTAAGGGTCCTATAATTGCAATTTTTTCTCCTTCTTTTTCAAGGGGTAGTAATTGATTATTATTTTTCAATAAAACAATAGATTTTTTTGCTGCATCTAATGCAACACTCATATTCTCATCTGATGCTAATTCTGAATCAGATCTTTCCTTATTACAATATTTGTATGGATCTTCAAATAAACCTAACTCATATTTAACCCTAAGAATTCTTCTAACTGCATCATTAATTATTTCTACATCTACTTTTCCAGATTTAACCAAACTAACTAATTGACTTACATACAAACTTGATTCCATATCCATATCAGAACCAGCAATAACAGCCAACTCAGCTGCATGATTTCCGTCTCTAGCGAATCCATGTGGAATCATTTGGTCTATTGAGCCCCAATCTGAAACTATAAATCCGTCAAAATCCCAATCACCTTTTAGAATATCTCTCTGAATGTGTATGTGTCCAGTTGCAGGTATTTCATCCAACGTGTTAAACGAGTTCATAAAAGTTCTCACACCTGCATCAACTGCTGCTTTGAAAGGAGGCATAATTGTATTATGAAGTGTGTAATGATTAAAATCTGTAGTATTATAATCTCTTCCTGCTTCAGAAAAACCATAACCAGCAAAATGTTTTGCACAAGCAACAATTGAGTTGATTTCGCTCAGATCATTTCCCTGAAAACCTTTAACTCTTGCTTTTGCGACTAGACTTCCTAAATAGGGATCTTCTCCAGCTCCTTCCATTACTCTACCCCATCTTGCATCTCTAGAAATATCAACCATAGGAGCAAAAGTCCAATGAAGACCATCAGCACTTGCTTCAGTTGCAGCAACTCTTGCTGAATTTTCCATTAATTCTAAATCCCAGCTTGACGACTCTGCCAAAGGAATTGGAAAAATAGTTTTATATCCATGAATTACATCATGACCAAAAATTAAAGGAATACCTAACCTTGTTTCTTCTACAGCTATCTTTTGAAGGGCATATATTTCATCAACTCCTATAACATTTAACATAGAACCAACTTGTCCATTCGTTAGTTCATTGTATCTCTTTTTCTGATAATCACCTTCAGGCATTGGACCAGTTGCATCCCAAAAACCATTGTATTGGTTCATTTGACCTGCCTTTTCTTCCAGGGTCATCTTTGAAATTAAATCATTAATAAATTTTTCTTTTTCAGAATCATGAGAATTAGAATTTTGACATGAAACAATAAATAATAAAGTGGTAAGGGTATAAATAATTTTTCTCATAGTTTTTACTGATAAATTCTTATATAATCAACTTCCATAGTTGATTCACTAAATTCTGGGTCTATATCAAACCAGCTTCCGCCAACTGCAATATTTAAAATAAAAAATGCATCTTGATCAAATGGCCAGTTTTCGTCGTTTTTAGGTGATGGATTATATGTGTAATACAATACATCATCAACAAAAAATTGAATTCTATTTTCATTCCAATCTATAGAATAAATATGAAATTCTGCATTATAATCACTAACCGTTGTATGGCCATTTGTCCAGGTGTCACCGTGACTCATTGGAGTATGAATAGATCCAGCTATTACTGTTGGGTCATGGCCCCAATGTTCCATAATGTCGATTTCTCCACATTCTGGCCATCCAACTTCACTAAAATTTGCACCCAATAACCAAAGGGCTGGCCAGGTTCCAATTCCAGTAGGTAATTTTGCTCTTATATCGACTTTTCCATACTGAAATTCATACTTATCCCTAGAAATTATTCTAGCAGAAGTGTACTCGTAACCTGCAATATCTTCTCTTTTTGCGGTAATTTTTAATACTCCATCTTCAACTCTAGCATTATTTAAACTACTTGTATAATATTGTGATTCACCGTTACCCCAGCCCCAATCTCCATTACCAATTTCGTGAGTCCAAATATCTGAGTCAATAGCACCATCATAATTGAATTCTTCTGACCATGTAACTTCAGGAACTTCTCCTTCAACGAAAAGATCAAAAGTTTGAAAAGTACTAGTATAATGTCCCGTTGAAGAATATGCATAAACATATATAGTTTGAGAATTTATTCCCTGCTCTGTATATGTGTATTCTATTTGTCCATTATCTGATTGTTCAGTAACACCACTTCCAAACCTAAACTCATAATTTATAGCATTAGTTGCATTTGCTGAACATAAAATTAACCCTGAACCATTTCCATTTGGCGAAGAATCTGTCTGTCCAATTATATTTATTTGAAGCGTTAGATCTGACGGAATTATGGGTTCTGGTATTGATGAATTGGAATCAGAGTTATTAGGGTTATCAGATGAACATGAAGTAATAAAAAAGAATATAAAAAAAAAATATTTTAAAGAATTATTCATGATTTTTAATTTTAAGTGACAAATATAAAAAATAAGAGAGAAGTTTTTATAAAACTTCTCTCTTATAAACCAAATTACTAATATTATTATTCTTGATTAGTCAATTTAATAAACCAACCATTTGTGTCAGAACCTACAGTCTTCAAGTACATTTCATTAGAACTTCTTGAAATAATTGTATACGTGTGATCTCCGCCAACATAAAATCCAGCAAAACCATTTCCAGTAAAGTTTAAAATTAAATATCCATTATCTTCAGAAACAGTCCAATTCGAATAAAAATTATCTGTAGGATAATAAAGATGCTCATTGTCAGAGTTTGGGTCTCCTAAGCCTTGATTTCCTGAAAAATCAGCCTCAAGTGGAGGTGCTTTTCCAAAAATACTACCCTGCGTTTGATACTCAATTGTTCCATCAGTAGAAAAAACCATTCTATCATCATACATAGCTGTATCAGCTTTGTCGTATGGTCCGGCATTCCACCAGTTAGCAACTCCGTCAGGTGCCATATCATCAGCTGGCCCCACACCCATATGAGCAGGTGACTCAGCCATAACTCTCCAACTCCCTGTAGTTAATGCTACAACTAAATCAGCAGGAGGCTCAAATGTGTAAAGTACCTCAACAGAAGTTGCACCATTTGACATAACACCGGCTGTTCCAGAGGCTACAACTTCAATGTCATAAACGTGTATACCTGTATTGGTGAATCTTGTTGTAAAAACACCACTTGGCTCCATATATTCTACTCCATTTTGAATGAATTTGTAAGTGATAGCATCTGCAGCAGTAGCAGTGAATATTACATATCCACTACCGTCTCCATAAGGGTTGTCTACATCAGCTCCCTGAATTGCAGCAGAAATCGTTAAATTTGTTGGGCTTAATATATCTCCAAATTCATAGTCCTCTTGTTCACAAGAAGTATAAATAAATATGGATAAAACAATCAGTAAAAAATTTATTCTTTTCATAATATTATTTATTAATCAATTAATTGAATTTCATCAACTCTATATGTAGCTCCCGTTGTGTTTCCAAAATCATAAAAAACAATGAATGAGACATATTCTAAATCTGGAGCTTCCGAGAAATCATACACTAATGTTTCCCATTGGTTAGCAACGGTTGTGGTCATATCCATCTCATGTGTAAGTCCAGCAACATTACCTGCGCTTGTTTCAAGCTTCACCTTGACAACTTTACCAGCATCTGGAGCATAAGACTTTAGGTGAATTTGACTTGCCCCGTTAAAATCAATAACATCAACAGCAAAACCCATTCCTGCCCAAACCTCAGCTCCTTCATCTTTTACAAATTGAAGAACATTTCCTGTAGTATTTTCTCCTGAAGGGTCTGGATTTGAAATTACTTCTACTCCACCAACTCCGCCGAAAGAGAAACTTTCAGGTTCATCATTTTCAAAATTTTCAATTCCTTGAATATATTCGCCAATCCCAACCGCAACATCATCAAAATGGTAAACTCCTGCATCTTGATTTCCAAAATCATAAAAAACAATAGCTGTTATATAATCTAGGTCTGGTGCGCTAGAAAAATCATATGTGAGAATTTCCCATTGATTTGCAACAGTTGTTACCATATCAAATTCATAAGTCAATCCTGATACATTTCCTGCGCTTGTTTCAAGCTTAACCTTAACAACTTTTCCAGCCTCAGGAGCATATGACATTAATCTAAGTACATTATTTCCGTTAAAGTTAATATGTCCATCAACAGCAAAACCCATTCCTCCCCAAACTTCAGCACCTTGATCTTTTGTGCATTGCATTACATTATTTGAAGAGTTTATTCCTGAATTGTCAGGATTTGCTACCACTACAACATTTCCGACTCCCCCAAAAGAGAAATTAGCTGGCGCCTCACCTTCAAAATCTTCAAAAGTTGAAAACCCGTCAAATACAGGGGGGTCTGTAATAATAAGCTCTTGTGAATATTGAGTTGTTGCTGCTCCACCACTTAAAGCGGTTACCGTTACATTGTATGTGCCAGCACCTTCGTAAGTGTGGGATAGTTGTTCCCCAAGCTGCATTGCAGTAGCATCTCCAGTAAGCTCGTCGCCAAATAACACCTCAAATGAAGTTGCATAATCTGCACTTGCCGATACCAATATATTGTATGACCCTGATGAACTAACAATATCAACTACTAAATTTTCAGGAGCAATAAACGAAACTACTACAGTAACCGTTCCTTGTGCTGTAGAACCATCTAATGCTGTTCCAATAATTATCGCCTCATATATTCCTTCCATATATATGTGCTCTGCACTATTACCAGGGTTAATTGATTCAGACACATCTGACCCATCCCCATAATCTACATGAAAAGTTACAACTCCTTCACCAGTTGGTGTAAGCGTAACAAGCCCTGTATTATCTTGAGTAATACTAACCAAGGCTGATATATTGGTTGGCTCAGAGATTGTATCAACAAAATCAGCATTGGTTTCGTTTTCATCAACACAACTTATTATGAAAGCGATTAATAAAAATAGTCCTAAAAAATTTCTTAAAATTCTCATATTTATTATAGTTAGTTTAATATCCTGCGTTTTGAGTTAATCCTGAAACATCTACTTCTTGCTGTGGAATAGGGAAAACTTCATGCTTACCCTCAACAAATCCTGCAATCAATGATGATGCACGTCCTGTTCTTACAAGGTCAAAAAATCTATGACCTTCAAGCGATAACTCAAACTTTCTTTCTTCCAAAATAGCATCTGTCAAAGCAGTTCCAGATGCAGAAATATCGTGATCATTATCTCCAAAAGCTCTTCTTCTCACTTGATTTAAAAATTCCTGAGCAAGCCCGTCATCAATACCACCACGATTATATGCCTCAGCAGCCATTAATAAGACATCAGAGTATCTAATAATTCTAAAATTTGTAAGATAATTTAGTTCTGTTTGCCCTCCCGATTCACCAGCTCTTGGAATATACTTATTATTAAAATAACCAGTGTGATCGTATCCTTCAGTATAGCTTGCCCCGGTAGCAGCAGCAAACACTTCTATATCTAGAACGGTTGCGTCTCTTCTTGTATCTCCATCTTCAAACGAATTATAAAATTCTGCCGTTGGAACATTAAAACTCCATCCTTGTGCATACTCTGGGCCACTCCAACCTCTTGGGCCATTCATTATTATAGCATAATTCCCTTCGCTACAATGAGCGCATCCCCAATCATACCAATTAGATTGATTAGAGTACTGAATTTCAAATACAGATTCTGGACCGTTTTCACCAAATCTCAAAAATTGACTTCCATAATCAGAAACAAGAGAATATACTCCAATGACATTATCAAGTGCTGAAGCAGCTTCTGTAAATTTATCTTGATATAACAATACTTTTCCTAATAAAGAATAAGCAGTATACCTATTAACCCTACCTGCTTCAGACTGAGAATCTGGAAGTGTGGCTATAGCATTTTGTAAATCCAATTCAATCTGAGCATAAACTTCTTCTTTTGGAGCTCTTGTTATTGTACCAGCCTCACCAGCCGTAAGTCTAGCTTCGGTAAATAATGGAACGTCTCCAAAGAATTTAACAAGTTCAAAATAATAATATGCTCTAAGGAAATAAACCTCACCATACATCGATTCCTTGCCGTCAAATTCGATATTAGATTTATTCTCCTCCATATAATTTGCCCTATTTACTCCTTCATATAAAAACTGCCATATTTGTTTCAGTACATTATTTTCGGGATAATGAGTCATATCATCTATTTGCTGAATTCCAATATAATCTGTCGCACTCTCACCACCACATAATGAGATTTCTGATGCAATTGCACCAAGTTGAATATTAAAGAATAGCCACTGAAGTGGATCATAAGTACCAACTAAAGCAGCATCATAATCTGATTCCTGCTGAAAATAAATTTCAGATGTTATCTGGTAACCTTCAATTGCCTCGTAATCAACATGATCAGTACATCTGTTGAAAATCAAAGTAATTAAAACCAGAAATAATATTGTTTTTAAATTTTTCATAGTATTTTATTTTAAAATTTAATATTTAATCCCATTGACCATATTCTGGGCTGTGGATAAGTTCCGTAATCAATCCCTGTGTTAAGAACACCTCCAACCGAAATTTCCGGATCATATCCTGAATAATCAGTCAAAGTAAGAGCATTTTTTACTTGGAAATAGGNTCTAACCTCATCGAATCCCCAAACGTCAGTAAGTACTTCTGGGAAAGTATAACCAATTTGAATATTTTTTATTCTAAGGTAGCTACCGTCCTCAATGTATCTGTCTGAGGCTCTGTTATTATTATTTGAATCTACAAAAGTTACTCTAGGCTCATCAAAGCTTGTTCCAGGACCAGTCCATCTTGCAAGAGTTGATGCAAACCTGTTAGTATAATTGAGATTTCTCTCATATGCTCTGTATATGTCATTACCAACAGAAGCATAAGTAAAGACACTAAGATCAAATGCATTATAAGCTAAGTTCAAATTCCAACCAATTGTAAAGTCAGGAAACGGATCACCAATCTGTGTTCTATCTGAATCATTAATAATACCATCGCCGTCTACATCTACAAATCTAATATCTCCTGGAACTGCTCCATTTTGCGTTGCATGACTGTTAACCTCTTGCTGATTTTGGAAAATTCCATCCGTTACATACCCAAAGAAATAACCAGGAGAGAAGCCTTCTTCAAATCTTACTATATTTCTGTAAGGAATTCCATAGCCAGCTCCCCATATATACTTATCACCATTATTTATAGCTACAACTTTATTTTCAGCAGTTGTAAAATTTAAATTAGATGAAATTTCGAGAGCTCCCGCAGATGTGTTTAACGAAATTGAAGCATCAATTCCTGTACTCTCAGTACTTCCTATATTTGTTGTTGGGAAAGATGGGACTCCAAGATATAATGAAAGGTTTGGGCTAAACAATAAATCATCAACAGTCTTTTTGAAATAGTCTACAGAAAGTGAAATTTTATTGTTTAAAATTCTTGTATCAATTCCGACATTCATTTGAACTTGATTTTCCCATGAGACATCATCGTTAGGAATTGATCCTAAAGCAGAACCCTGAGTTATGTTNCCATTGAAAACATAACTTGGGAATGTTGAAATTAATGAAAATTGAGGACTGATGTTGTCATTTCCCAAAGTACCATAGCTAGCTCTCAATTTGAGATAATCTAGAACCGTAATATCTTCAAAAAAATCTTCCTTTGAAACCACCCATCCGATAGATGCTGACGGAAAAAACCCAAACTTATTATTTCTACCGAAAGATGTACTACCATCCATTCTTCCTGTAAAAGAGGCGTAATATTTTTCATCATAATCGTATAAAACTCTTGCGAAATATGAAAGATTTCTTCCTACATACTGCCATGAACCTGATGTTTGCTGGGTTGCATTTCCTGTAGCAGCACTAACATCTGCATAATCCCATGAGTTGAAAGGAACGTCTTCATTGGTAGCTGAAATATTACTTCCTTTATTTTCTCCGATGGAAAAGCCGGCTACTGTTTGAAAATTATGATTTTCATTAAGGGTAAAATCATAATTTCCGTAAAGCTCATAGGTATAATTAAAATAATTAGTATGGCTTTCGCTAACTCTGTTATGAGTTGAAGTTACATTACCTTCACTATCAACCGCAACAATTGGTGATAAGTCTGAGTTTGCATTGGTTTGGTTATGACCAGCACCATAAAATTGAAAAGGAAGGAATGCTTTTCCGTAAATATCTACATAGGTGTAACCAAATCTAGAGGTAATATTTAGATTTTCCATCAATTCGTGTTNTAATTCTATTTTACCCTGNATTTTATCCACCTTATTTTGATTGTAAGTATTATCAATCTGTGCTAGTGGATTAATAATTTCTTGAGTAATTGTTTCACTTATTCCAAATGAACCATTTTCGTATGGAGTAACCGTAGGATCAAAGTTTAACGCNTTTGANAATACACTTGTAATTCCATTCTCAGATAAACTTTTCCCTTTGATATTCGAGTAATTAGTATTAACTAACAGCTTAGTCTTTTCATTTAAATCAGTGTTAATATTTGTAGTAAAGTTTGTTCTATTGAAAAAAGATNTTGNACCTCCACCAACCACACCATCNTGAGCAGTATAACCTGCTGACACGTAATATGATGTGCTTTCGCTACCACCTGAAGCAGTAATAGAATGATTAACAATAGGAGCATCGATTAATACTTCATCTTGCCAATTTGTTCCAACTCCAAAGCCTGAAATATTTGGAAAAACGATTCCTTCTCCTGCGTTAACACTTGCTTCATTTAATATAGCAGCATATTCACTAGCATTCAATACATCAATTGTTCTAACAACTTCCTGCATTCCAACGGATGAATTAAAAGTAAAAGAAGTTTCGGAATTTCTTTCTCCTGTTTTTGTAGTAATAACTATTACACCACTACCACCTTTAACTCCATATATAGATGCTAAAGCAGCATCTTTCAAAACATTTATTGATTTAACATCGTTTGGGTTTAGAGAATTTAGATCATCTATNGAGGCAGAAACACCATCAATTACNACTAAAGGNTCATTTCCNGCATATGANGTNATACCACGAATTAAAACCGTNGGTTTTGANCCAGGNGAACCNCTNGANATAATATTNATNCCNGANGCNTGNCCNTGTANTGCATCNTCAACTCTAACAGGNGATGANGCTTCAATNGCATCAGANTTAACNGTNGANACNGCACCNGAAATATCACTTAATTTTTGAGATCCATATCCGATNACAATAACCNCATCNAGTTCNCTNAGNTCTTTATCCATNNANACNGAAATATTNTNTNANATTTCNTCAGTNGATGAAATTTTAANATTTANAGTTTTATAGCCNACATAACTAAAAACTAANTGAGATCCNTTTTCAAAATNTGAAATNGTAAAATTNCCGTCAAAATCNGAAACAGNNCCCTNGTTTTGTCCTTGAACAANGATATTNACNCCNNNNANAGGNTCACCNTCTTCNGAATCNGTAATAGAACCTGNAATGCTTTGTGCTTGNANACCTGNANAAACANNAATNANAGCAATAAANAAGTTTAATANTGATTTTTTCATATTTAGATAAATTTATTGAACTTGTAAATTAGTGATTTAAAGACCTTGAACTTTAATATTTTNAAAAAAAAAAAAATAGTTGATTATATAACAAAAAAAACATGTAATNNATATTAATAGTTTAANAAAAAAACTGATTTNATAGAAATTTAATAATNAGANAAATTNTTAAACGAAAACGTTTTCGGNAAAACAAAATAAAAAAAGCTCCCCAAAAGGAAAGCTTTCATTGGTTTTAAACCTCTTGTAAATAAATACAAGTTCAACACAATACAAAGATAGTTATTTTTTTAATACACCGGTTTCATACAACTGTTTAGCAGAATTAATTATCTCAATATC
The DNA here is from genome assembly GCA_002697255.1 of Flavobacteriaceae bacterium. Classification (GTDB taxonomy): domain Bacteria; phylum Bacteroidota; class Bacteroidia; order Flavobacteriales; family Flavobacteriaceae; genus MED-G13. Next base: position 18,973 of record NZUH01000011.1, read on the forward strand.
AACAGATTTTGGATACCAATCTAAAATTTTATTAGCGTTTATTGTGTGTAATTTTTCAAAAGTCCCTAGTCTTTTGGCTATTGATCTTAGCGATGGGGTAAATAGAGCAATAAATTTTAACAGAAAATTCGGAATTACAAGGGTGGGGACTTTTACAAAGCCTGCACCTCTTAAAAGTTTTGTTAATTCTACTAGTTTAATCGTTTTTTCCGAAAGTAAAAATCTTTTTCCGTTTGATTTGGAAGACTCCATAGCTCTAACATGTGCGTCAGCCACATCATGAACTCCAACTATACTAATAGTCATATTGGGAACAAATAGAAGGCTGAAAATTTTTTTTATAGTTAATTTGTTAGACATACTAAGAATTCCAGTTAATGATGGTCCTAAAACTAAGACTGGATTTATAGAGCATGCACTTATATCAGAACTATTTGCAATTTCCCACATTTTTTTTTCAGACTTTGTTTTACTTATCTCATAAGCAAGTAAGTTTTTATTTGACAAATCAGTCCAATCGTCATCACTGTGTTCAGATTTATTATTTCCATATATAGCAGCATAAGAAGAGGTTTGAACAAATTTTTTAACTCCATTTTTTATAGCTGCATTTAAACATCTTGTCATACCTTCGACTGCAGGCTTTACCAGAATATCTTCATCTACATCACCGGGGATTACAGGTGAGGCTGTATGTAAAACATACTTACAACCTTTTAATGCATCGTCCCAACCGTCATCTTTCAATAAATCTAAAATTGTAAAATCTAAATTATCACAACTTATGTTATGTTTACTAAATGATTTTTTCGCAAGATCAATTTGACTTTTTTCTCTTACAGATGTAACAACATTATAACCCTTGGATAATAAAATTTTAATACAATACATTGCAATGAATCCTGATCCTCCGCTGACAAATACTTTATCCATAATTAAATATTTAGCAAGCTAATTTATAAATAAATTGGTATAATATTTGAAATTAATATCTCAAAATAATATACATGCGCTACAAAATTTTATACTTAATATTCGTTTTTAACTTGATTCAAACTTATTCCCAACAATTTTACACAAATAATGGGATAACAGAATTTGATGGATCAAAAGCTGCATTTGAGCCGATTAGAGCAACAAATAAATCATGTGTATCAATCTTTGATTTAAAAAATGGAAAGATCGCAGCTGTAATAAATATTAATGAATTTAAATTCAGATTAGGATTAATGCAAGAGCATTTCAACGAAAACTATTTGGAGAGTAATAAATATCCTAAGTCAACCTTTGAAGGTACTATTGAAAATTATGAAAATATTGAATTAATTGATTCATTTGAAGAAGTTTCTATAAATGGGGTTTTAACAATTAAGGGAGTGTCAAATTCAATATTAGCTAAAGGTTATATAAAAAAAATTGGTGATAAAATCGAGCTTAAATCAAGTTTTTCAGTTAAATTGAGTGATTATAATGTTAAAATACCTAGAATTGTTTTTAAAAAAATTGACGAAGAGGTCAAAATAAAACTTAATTACTCATATGCTAAAAAAGAATAAGTACTTAATTAGTCTTTTAATCCTTTCAATATTATTTTCCAATCCAACAACCTCGCAAGAAAGCTTACTAAATCAAATTGACAACAATGATGATAACACCAGTGTTAGCTTAAGTGCATTCAAAGCTCACAAAGTTGTAAATGGTCAATCAACTAAACAATCACAAAAAAAAGAGCTTTTTTTATATGTAGCCCATAGATTTGGAAATATTAATGAAGGAATCAGTACTTTATTTGGTCTAGACATTGCCAACACAAAAATCGAAATGTTTTATGGGATTTCTGATAATTTTCAGGTCGGTTTCAGTAGGGAGTCGTTAAAAAAAACTTATACCCTTAACCTAAAAAATAAGGTTTACGTTCAAGAATCTGGTTTTCCCCTAAATATCTCTTTATACAATAGCTTTAATTATAACTCATCTGATTTTTTAGCTCCTGGAATGGATTTATCTTTTTCTCAAAGATCATTATTCCTGTCACAAGTTCTAATTTCAAGTAGAATAAGTGAAAAAATTTCTTTACAACTTTCCCCTTCATTTATTAAAAGAAACTATAATGAGGAAAGAATATTATTCCAAAATGGAGAAGTTGTTTTTGAAGATGGACTTCCTGTATTTACAACATATGAAAGAGAAAATAACTATATTTTAGGTTTAACCGGTAGTTATAAAATCAATAAAAGGACAGCAATAAATGTAGAATATTTTGCAAACCTAAACAGACTTGAAAATTCTCCAAATACTGATGCCCTAAGTATCGGTATTGATTTGGAAACAGGTGGGCATGTCTTCCAACTTTTATTTTCTAACACTCAAAGTATTGATGATGTTTCTGTTTTGACAGATGCCGAAGGGGATTGGACAAAACGTAAAATCTTTTTTGGATTTAATATTTTGAGAGTATTTTAAAACTAATCTTTTACAAATCGTCTAACGGAAACCCCATCTTCTGAATACACCTTCGCAATGTAAATTCCTTTGCTAAGGCTTGAAACGTCCAATGAAACTTTGTTATTAATCAACGCTGTATTTGATTTACTATTAAGTTTTCCGAGTACGTCATATATTTCAACGGTAATTTGCCCATTAACAATATTTTCAAATTTTATGTTAATTATTTCTGAAACGGGGTTAGGAAAAAAACTGAAATCAAAAAGATTCACTTCATCTACAGATGCAGTACCCGTAACAGTAACGGTTCCATACATTGAATTTGGATGAGGATCACAGATATAAGTTGTAACGCCTGGAGTATTAAAAGTATATGAAAATTGAGGTCCAGGTCCTGTGTAATAACCACTATCAAATGATTCTGTTCCACCTGTAGATCTGAGGTTGTGAGTTCCTCCACCCCAAGTCCATGTAACTGTGTCACCTACATTTATTGTTATTTGTTGGTTGGTGCTACTCATACCCCAGTTATACTGGTAGTTAGTTTGGGAATATACAAGGTTAGTGAATAGTGCTATAATGAGTAATTTATATTTCATATTTATTAATTTTGTTTATAAATACAACATCCATACCAAAATTCATAAATTTGTAATATGAAAAAAAATTTAAGTTTTTTTATCAGAAATTTTTTTTACGTCCTTCTTTTGATTTTGATTTCATGTTCAAAAGAAAGTATTGATGATTACGAAAATCCAAACGATAATGATTCAGTGTATAACTTGATATGGCAAAGTAATACATCATATGAAACCACAATTCAGGTAGGTGAAACTATCACTTGGACTTGGGGTGGAGGAACTCACAACCTCAGATCTACAGGTGGAACAGAATCATTTGATAGTGGTTATTCCTCAACATATGGATTTACCTTTTCACACACATTTACAGAGATTGGAGTTACAACCTATGTATGTGATCCACATGAGGATCACATGTACGGAACGGTAATTGTGACCGAATAGTTGCAAAAAAAAATCCTCCAATTAAGAGGATTTTTTGCGGTCTGGACGGGACTCGAACCCGCGACCCCCTGCGTGACAGGCAGGTATTCTAACCAGCTGAACTACCAGACCTTTTCAGCGTCAGCAAATATACATTTGATTTTTATTAGAACAAATATTTTCTTTTAAAAATATACAGAACTAAAAACCAGATTTTTATAATAATGAGTCTAAAGCATCAGTATATGCATTCTTTGGAGAAACTCCTACTTTTCTTTCAATCAACTCTCCGTTTTTAAAGACCAAAACTGTTGGTATATTTCGTACACCAAACTGAGCTGCATATTGCTGATTAGCGTCAATATCAACCTTTCCGACGATAGCCTTTCCTTCATACTCATTACTTATTTCGTCAATTATTGGACCAACCATTCTGCAGGGACCACACCAAGCTGCCCAAAAATCTACCAATACGGGTTTATCGCTTTTTAAAACAGTTTCTTCAAAATTGTTGTCAGTGATTTCTAATGCCATGATAATAAAAATTTTTTTCAAAAATAACTAAATAATCTAATTTAGCTTATAAAAAATATTATTAAGTTCTAACAGATTTAGAAAAGAAGGAGAAATATCAACTTTTTGCTTTTCACTATTCATTTCAACCATAATTTTTTCATCATCGTCATAAACCACAAAACCTAGCGAATGCGTTCCTTCATGTTGGTCAAGTAGTTGTTTGATTGACTCAATCTTTTCTTCATTAATATCCTGTAATTTCAACTGAATAGATATTTTTTTTGCAAATGTTTTAACCACATCCTGCAATAATTTAAAATTGTTATACTGAATTCTTGGGTCTCCACGCAAACCGGTTTCTTTATTTAACCAACCCTCAATAATTTTTATTTTTACGTATAAGAAATTATTTAAATTTAAAAAATGTTTGAATCTAAGATACTCTTCTCCAAAAATTCTAAAATTATATGAATCTACATAATCTTCAAGAACGAATAACCCCCAACCTTTACCTTGTCTACTAACCTTATGCTCTACTTCTGTGATAACACCAGCAACTGTAATTTCTTTATTAACAAATTCTTTTGGAGATTTAAATATGCTAACATCAGCATTACAAAAAGAGTCCATCTCAACTCTAAAGTCATCCAAAGGATGACCTGAAATATAAATTCCTACAACCTCTTTTTCTTTTGTCAACTTTTCAATGGTAGGCCAAGGTTCAACATTTGGTATTATAGGGTTTGATATTTGTAAATCATTTATGCCTGAGAACAAACTTACTTGAGAAGAGTTTTTATTTTCCTGAAATTTATTTCCGTGTTTTAATATCTTTTCGATAAATGTTATTCCATCACCATTGTGGTAAAAGTACTGAGATCTATTTATATTAAAAGAATCAAAAGCTCCAGCTGCTGTTAATCCGTCAAATGCCTTTTTATTAGCAGCTCTTAAATCTACTCTTTGAGACAAATCAAAAATTGATTTATAGACTCCATTAGCTTTTCTTTCATCTACAATTGCTTTAACTGCTGATGCACCAACTCCTTTGATAGCACCCATACCAAATCTTATGGCATTTTCTTTATTTACCGAAAATTTATAATATGATTCATTTAAGTCTGGTCCTAAAACCTCAAGCTTCATCCTTTTACATTCTGCCATGAAAAAGGTAATATTTTTTATATCTTTCATGTTATTTGATAAAACCGACGCCATGTATTCAGCTGGATAATTTGCCTTTAGATAAGCTGTTTGATAGGCTATCCATGCATAACAAGTTGAATGAGATTTGTTAAATGCGTAACTAGCAAAAGCTTCCCAGTCTTTCCATATTTTTTCAACTTTTTCTAATTTAAAGCCCTTTTTTTCTGAATTTTCCAAAAACTTAGGTTTCATTTTATCCAAAACATCTTTCTGTTTTTTACCCATTGCCTTTCTTAAAATATCTGCTTCACCTTTTGAAAAGTCACCAATCTTTTGAGAAAGTAACATTACTTGCTCTTGATATACCGTAATCCCATAGGTATCTTTTAAGAATTCCTCCATCTCAGGTAAATCATATACTATTTTTTCTTCACCATGCTTACGTCTGATAAAACTTGGAATATATTCCATCGGACCTGGTCTATACAAGGCATTCATAGCAATTAAATCTCCAAAAACACTTGGCTTTAAATCCTTTAAATGTTTTCGCATACCAGCAGATTCGTACTGAAATATTCCCACCGTATCACCTTTTTTAAATAATTCAAAAGTTTTTTCATCGTCAATGGGAAAATTATCTGGATCTAACTCAACTCCATATTTAGCTTTAACTATTTTTACGGTGTCTTTGATTAATGTTAAGGTTTTTAATCCTAAAAAATCCATTTTTAATAATCCTGCATGCTCAACAACTGCATTATCAAATTGGGTTACATAAAGATCTGAATCTTTAGCAGTAGCAATAGGTACAAAATTTTTAATATCATCTGGGGTGATAATCACTCCGCAAGCATGAATTCCAGTATTCCTTAACGAGCCTTCAAGTAAACGAGCCTGCTTTATGGTTTGAGATTCCAAATTATCTTTTTGAGAAATACTCAATAATTGATTTATCTTATCTAGATCATCCGCTCTAAATTTATTTCTTAGCTCTTTGTGATCTGTTTCAAAAATTGAACTAAGCTTAGTCATGTTTGGAACCAATTTNGCAATTCTATCCGCATCNCCTAACGGTAAATCTAAAACTCTAGCTGTATCTCTAATTGATGACTTTGCAGCCATTGTTCCGTAAGTTATGATTTGTGCAACCTGATTCGCTCCATACTTCTCAATTACATAGCTTATGACTTTATTTCTTCCAACATCATCAAAATCAATATCAATATCAGGCATACTNATTCTNTCTGGATTNAANAATCTNTCAAANAGCAAATCATANTTTATNGGNTCAATATTNGTTATCCATANACAATANGCTACNACNGANCCNGCTGCNGANCCTCTNCCTGGNCCAACGGAAACTTTCATTTCNCTTGCNTTTCTGATAAAATCTTCAACAATTAAAAAATANCCAGGNTATCCNGTNTTTTTNATNGTTTTAAGNTCAAATTCAATTCTNTCTTTNAAGGATTCNTCTAATTTNCCATATCTTTTTTCTGCTCCTAAATAAGTTAAGTATCTTAAATATTTATTCTCCCCCCTTTTACCGCTATCATTTTCGTCATCAGAATCAATAAATTCGTCAGGAATTTCAAATTTTGGTAACAAAACTTCATTATTTAAATCAAAAGCTTGAACTTTTGAAACAATTTCATTTGTATTAGAAATAGCTGATGGAATATCAGAGAATATTTCCTTCATTTCATCAGGTGATTTGAAATAATATTCATTATTTGGCAATCCATATCTAAAACCTCTACCCCTTCCCTTAGGAGTGGAAAGTTTTTCCCCATCCTTAACACACAAAAGAATATCATGAGCATCAGCACTATTATTATCTAGGTAAAAAGTATTATTCGTTGCTACCAATTTTATTTGATGCTTTTCTGAAAATTCTAATAATACTTTATTGACAGTGTCTTCATCTTCTTGATCATGTCTGTTTAATTCGATGTAAAAATCATCTTTAAAATTATTTTTCCACCAGATTAAAGAATCCTCGGCTTCCTTTGTCCCAGTGGTTAAAATCTTATTTGAAATTTCACCAAATAAATTTCCAGAAAGNACTATTAAATCATCTTTGTAATCTAAAATTAATTTTTTATCAACTCTAGGAACGTAATAAAAACCCTTTGTATAAGCTAATGAAGACAGGTTTGAAAGATTACTATAACCATTTTTATTTTTTGCTAGAAAAACCATTTGATAACCATTGTCTCTATAATTTTTATTAAGATGGTCCTCGCAAACATTTAAAACACATCCAACAATTGGCTTTATTAAATTTTTCTTTTTATCGTTATTTTCGTTAAAATCTTTGATCTGCTTATTTTTCTTTTTTACGGCATCAACAAATCTAAAAGCACCCATCATATTCCCTAAATCTGTAATGGCAACTGCCTTCATATTCATGTCACTTGTCGTATCCACAAGATCTTTAATCTTAATAGTGGATTGCAACATAGAAAATTGACTGTGATTATGTAAATGAGTAAAATCTAATGCTGATAAATCANCTNTAGATTNNTCAGNTGNTTTNNTATTCTTTGNTTTAGACTAAATCATCTTTAAGGNTTTCAGATTTTTTTTTTAAGGTTTTGATGCTTTAGCCCTATCTTTTTAATTATCTCTGGATTATGCTCAGAAAATCTTTCAAAGTAGTTGTCCTCAGCATGAAGCTCCTCTTTTTTAAAATTTTTTATCCTAATTAACTCTAAAAAACATCTTGCAGTAGCTTCAACATCAGCAGTTGCNTTATGTGCNTCTTGAAAAGGNGCTNAAAANAAAAATTNGTGTAATTCNGTTAAAGTAGGNAGTTTAAANTTACCNCCTCGACCTCCNGGAAGCTTACATAATGTNGCNGTAGTCTCAGTACATGTNTCTAAAACATCAGTTAGTTCAATATTTGATAAAGTNTTTAANCTGTNAAACTCACATCCTATTACATTTAAGTCAAAATTTACATTATGNCCAATAATAAACTTTGATTTTGAAATGGANTTATTAAACTCTTTTAAGACAATTTCTAATTTTTCACCNTCTNATTCNGCTAANNNGGTTGAAATTCCATGAATTTTTTCTGATTCATAAGGAATATCATATCCGTNAGGTTTTATAATAAAACTATTTGCTTCAACTAAATTCCCNAACTCATCNTGAAGTTGCCATGCAATTTGAACACATCTAGGCCAATTATCAGTATCAGAAANAGGAGCTTTCCAATTTTTAGGTAAACCGGTTGTTTCGGTATCAAAAATTAAATACATTATANTTNAAAGATTTAGTCCTGATTATCTGACGAAATCGGAATTTTATAAAAAACTCCCTCAGAAATATTTACTGTATAATCACCACTTGAATTATATGCGTCAAAATGAAAGTGACCACTTACAGTATTATTTATATCATCTATCTCACTTATATCAATTTGCCCGTCACTTAAAAAAGCTATACTTCCAACACCATCATTCTTTGTTGAATACTGAATTGTGTCTTGAAAAATCAAAAAATCATCTGTCCAACTGTAAATATTGTGAGTGCCAACTACAGCTGAGTCTAAATAAATTGAAATTATCCCAAATGGATTATTTCCTACAATAGAAAGTTGATTATTTTGGAAGGTTGCACTAAAAGTTTCAGCAGACCATTCAAAATCACCGTTTAATCTAGCCTCAAAAGCTGGAATTTTATCAGAAATATTATCNTCACAATTGAAAAAAATTAAAATAGCGTAAATAAATAAGAATTTTTTCATTTTAGTAATCATTAAGAGTAAATGTAATATAAAATTTTTAAAGAAATAGTTTGGTAAAGGAATTTTATATTATATTTGCAAGCTATTTAATAAACTTGGTCGAGTACCACAAAATTTAATAATATGTCAGTAAAAATAAGACTTCAAAGACACGGTAAAAAAGGAAAACCATTTTACTGGATTGTCGCTGCCGACTCCCGTTCAAAAAGAGATGGTAAATACCTTGAAAAATTAGGAACCTATAACCCAAACACTAATCCTGCTACTATAGAGCTTGATATTGATAGTTCTATTAAGTGGCTTCAAAACGGTGCTCAGCCTACAAAAACTGCTAGAAATATTCTTTCATACAAAGGGATAATGATGAAATATCACCTAATGGGTGGTGTAGCAAAAGGTGCATTTGATGAAGAAGAAGCCGAAAAGAGATATAATGATTGGATGGATGAAAAACTTAAAAGAATTGACAAGAAAAAAAGTGATGTTCAAAAATTAGAAGCTGATCAAAAAGCTAAGGCTCTAGAAAATGAAAAAATTGCTAATAAAGCAAGGATTCAAGCTCAAGAACAAGCATTAGCAATTCCTGCGGAAGAAACGCCAGCGGAAGAAACGCCAGCAGAAGAAACGCCAGCAGAAGAAACGACAGCGGAAGAAACGCCAGCAGAAGAAACGCCAGCAGAAGAAACGACAGCGGAAGAAACGCCAGCAGAAGAAACGCCAGCAGAAGAAACGCCAGCAGAAGAAACGCCAGCAGAAGAAACGCCAGCGGAAGAAACGCCAGCGGAAGAA
>NZUH01000012.1 GCA_002697255.1 Flavobacteriaceae bacterium
GCAGAAGTACTAGTATATGCTAAATCTGAGGAACTTTCACCTTCAGAAACAGTGTATCTAAAAGTAAGGAATGCTGAACCAGATCCACTTTGATAGGTTGCAAAAGCATCAGAACTACCTGTTTCTAACTCTAATCTTGGAGTTCCAGAAACAGTAATTGCTTCAGAAAACCAAAATACAAGATCTATTTGATCACCAATTTTGTAAGTTCCATTACTGTCAAAACTAGAAACAGTCTTAACAGTTGCCTGAGAAAATACACTTGTAATGTTAAATAAAACGAAAAAGGTAATTAAACTGAGTAAAGAGTAAAATTTCTTCATATTTTTTTTATTTGTCTAGTACTAAATTTTTGCTAGTATTTTTAATATTTTATAATTAAACATATCAATGACAATCAATAAATTAATATTTTTAATTTTTTGATAATCAATGATATATGTTTTATATGATCAAAATCGTTTAATATTAAACATTTAAAATGACCATAAATTACCGTGCGAAATTACGTAATTTTTAGTAAAATAACAAAAAATAGACGCTTTTAAGGGTCTAATAAATTATGTGAAAAAAATAAAAAAAAGGGGAAAATCAATTTTTAAGCGATTTAAGAGCATTTCTTAAAGTGAAATAGAATATAACATTGCTTTTTTGAAAAAATAGATAAAATATGTAAAAGAAAAAGCGATTTTTTTAGAAAAAAAATTAAAAATGACTATTTATATAATTTTTAACATAAAAATCTAAAGATTTATGAAAATTGGAAAAATCGTTAGACCAACCTAAATCAGAAATGATTTTGGAATTATTAACACTGTATCGCCTATCATGACCAAATCGATCATCTATGAAATTAATTTGATAATCTGTGATGTTTTTTGAACAAGTAATAATAGAATTAAAAATTAAATCAATAAGATCTAAATTAGAAATTTCATTACCCCCTCCAATATTATAACTTTCACCAGAAAGACCTTTTTTAAAAATCAGCTCTATAATTTTACAATTATCATCGACAAAAATCCAATCTCTTATATTTTTACCATCACCATAAACAGGCACAGGAACATTATTCAAAATAGAATTTAAAACTACAGGAATAAATTTTTCTCTATTTTGATTTGGACCAAAATTATTAGAAGAAAGAGAAATTGTAGTATTTAAACCGTAAGTTTTGTTGAAACTTTTTACAATTAAGTCGGCACTAGACTTAGATGAAGAATAAGGTGAGCTGGGATTATAAGCAGAATTCTCGTTAAAACTACCCTGCTCAATACTGCCATAAACTTCATCAGTTGAAACCTGATGGAACCTAGAATGGAGAAAACCAGACTTGTGTTTAAAAGGGCTAATCATCCATGAATCATATGCAACTTTTAATAAATTAAATGTGCCGTTAATATTTGTTTTTATAAAATCAGAAGGATCACCAATAGAATTATCAACATGTGATTCTGCAGCAAAATTAATAACCCCATCAACTGAATATTTTTTAAAGATAGAGGTCACTAATTTAGAATCAGAAATATCTCCCTCAATAAAAAAATAATTAGGATAATCTTTTACTACATTCAAATAATCAAGATTTCCAGCATACGTAAGGAGGTCTAAATTAATAAAATTAACATCAGAATATTTAATTATCATATGATTCAAAAAATTAGAACCAATAAAACCCGCACCACCAGTTACCAATATATTTTTAAATCTATCCATAATTTTTAGAAATATGATTTTTTAAACTAGTCTCCCACTCATTTACTTTGTAGTCAAATATATCAATAAATTTTTTAGTTGAAAGAGGTGAAAACTTAGGTCTTTTTACATTTGTTACAGTATTAGATCTTGAAATAATCAAATTATATCCTAGTAAATTTGAAATCTTTTGTGCAAAATCTAATCTGGAACAATAGCCCAAATTAGAAAAATGGAAGATTTCAGTTTGATTATTCTTAATTTTTGGAATGCAAAACAAAATAGCATTAGCTAAATCATGTGCTGAAGTAGGAGAACCAATTTCATCTGAATTAATATTAAAATCTTTACCCTCTTTTACCTTGTTTACAATTTTAGTTACAAAGTTATTGCCAGAGACAGAATACAACCATGATGTCCTTAATATGATTGAATCTTTTAATTCATATTTAAAGATTGAATTTTCACCTAAAAATTTAGATCGACCATAATTATTAATAGGTTTTGGATTATCACTTTCAGTATATGGCAAATTATTATTTCCATCAAAAACAAAATCTGTGGAAATATGTATTAGTCTAATTTTATAAATACTACAAAATTTAGCTAAATGATCGACTGAAATATTATTAATTTGATTAACTAAATCATAATTTTTTTCAGCTAGTTCAACATTAGTAAAAGCTGCGCAATTAATTATTACATCAGGTAAAATATTAGAAATAATCTCATCTAATATCTTTGAATTAGAAATATCCATGTCATCTTTTGAAAAAAAAATAAAACTAAAATGAGAATAATTTATTGAAATTTTTTTTAAAACCTGACCCAGTTGACCATTTGAACCGGTTACCAATATTTTTAATTTTTTTACCATTTGAAATCAGGTAAATTTTTGTCCTTATCAGAAATAATTAAATCATCAATAGGAACTCCCCAATTAATATTTAAAAAAGAATCATTATATCTAATTCCATCTTCAAAATCTTTGTTATAATAATTATCTACTTTATAATGAACAATTGTTTCACTAGTTAACGATAAATATCCGTGAGCAAATCCATTTGGAACAAATAAACTTAAATTATTTTCAGAAGATAAATTAATAGAAAAAAACTGACCATATGTAGAAGAGTTATTCCTTATATCTACAACTACATCAAAGATCTCACCTTTAATTACAGAAATAAGCTTAGATTGAGCAAAGGGGTTAAATTGATAATGAAGACCTCTTAAAACATTCTTTGTAGAATTTACAATGTTATCCTGTAAAAAATCAACTTTTGTGTCTACTAATTTATTAAACAGCTTTTCGTTAAAAAACTCAGTAAAATTTCCTCTAGAATCATTAAATGATTTTCTTTCTAAAATTACAAGTCCGTTAAATTTAGTTTTTGATAATTTCAAAATTAATTTTTTAATTGTTTTAATAAATATTGTCCATAACTACTGTTTTTCATAGAAGTGCCAATTTTCTTAAAATCATTTTCATTTATATAACTTAATAAAAAAGCAATCTCCTCAACGCATGCATATTTTTTATTAGTCTTTAATTCAAGATCCTGAAAAAAATTAGATGCCTTTAACATAGAAGCGTAAGTTCCCGTATCAATCCATGAAACCGTATCTCCAAATTCTACAAGCATTAACTTTTTAATGCTTAAATAATAATTGTTAATTTCTGTAATTTCTAATTCATTCCTATTGCTAGGAGTTAAATTATTTGCAATATTTATTACATTGTTTTTATAAAAATATAACCCGGAAACAATTATGTTACTTATGTAAGATCTAGGTTTTTCTATAATTTTTTTAATGTTATTTTTACTATCAAATTCCACAACTCCAAATTCATTTGGATTATCTACTTTTACTCCGAAAATAGTTGAATAACCATTCTTTAGATTAAAAATTCCTTTGTTTAAAGTTTCTGAAATATTATCCCCATAAAAAATATTATCTCCTAATATTAAACAAACATCACTGTCTCCAATAAAATCCTTACCTATAATAAAAGATTCAGCTATTCCAGATGGCTTTATCTGTTTTTTGTACGAAATATTTAACCCAATTTTTGACCCATCACCAAATAATTTTTTAAATTTTGGCAAATCTTCTGGTGTTGAAATGATAAGAATATCTCTAATCCCTGCAACCATTAAAGTTGACAAAGGATAGTAAATCATTGGTTTATCATACACAGGCAATAATTGCTTAGATGTACCTATAGTTAAGGGATATAACCTTGAACCATAACCACCAGCTAATATAATACCTTTTACTAAACTCATTTTATCAAATTGACTTTCTAATATTAATTAAACGAATAAGCAAATCTTCTAGCAAATTAATATCTAACATGTTAGCACCATCACTTTTTGCATTATTAGGATCAAAGTGAGTTTCAATAAAAAGTCCATCAACGCCAACTGCAACTCCAGCTTTAGCGATTGTTTCTATCATTTCTGGCCTTCCACCCGTTATACCACTGGATTGATTAGGCTTTTGTAAAGAATGTGTTACATCTAATATTGTGGTTGCAAATTTTTGCATAATGGGTATGCCTCTAAAGTCAACTATTAAATCTTGATAACCAAACATTGTCCCTCTGTCTGTAATCCAAACTTTGCTATTGTTAGAGTCAGTTATTTTTTTTACAGCAAACTTCATACTCTCGGGACTCATAAATTGTCCCTTCTTTAAATTTATTATCTTCCCTGTTTTAGCTGCTGATATCAATAAATCTGTTTGTCTTACCAGAAAAGCGGGTATCTGTAATATATCAACAAAATTAGAAGCTAAATTAGCATCTTCAGGAACATGAATATCAGTAATTGTTGGGACATTAAATTCATTACCTATTCTTTTCAAAATACCCAAAGCTTTTTCGTCGCCAATTCCGGTAAAACTATTAATTTTACTTCTGTTTGCTTTTTTAAAACTCCCTTTAAAAGCAAAAGGTATATCTAATTTATCAGTAATATGAACTAATTTTTCGGCAATTTTAAATGCCATTTCTTCACCTTCAATTGCACAGGGGCCTGCTAACAGAAAGAAATTCTTTGAAGAACTTACATTTAACAAGCTATTTATTTTATCTTTTTTCATAATATATTTTTGCTTTTTCAAAATCTTGTAAAGTATCGATTCCGATACTAGACTCGTGAGAAATTACAATTTTAATTTTATCACCGTTCTCGATAAATCGAAGCTGTTCTAACTTTTCAATCTTCTCAAGAGATCTATTAGAATAATTACTATAATTTCTTAATGATTGTAATTTATAACCATATATTCCCAAATGAATATGTTTTCTTACTTTAACGTCAGAGTCTCTGTTAAATGGAATTTCAGATCTTGAAAAATAAACAGCTTCAAAGTCTTTATTCAATACAACTTTTACTCGATTTGGATCAAAACTATCATCATCATCTAAAGTGTAAACAGCAGATACAATATTACTCCCATTAATTAATTCGTTAAAAATAGAATCAACTAAATCTGGATTAACAAATGGTTCATCAGCTTGAATATTGACAATATTATCAAATTCATCATTTAAATTAATATACTCAATTATTCTTTCGGTACCCGAACTATGAGAATCAGATGTTAAAAAAACATCATCTGTAAAGGTTTGACAATGCACTAATAATTCTTCAGAATCAACTAAAATAATTGACCTTTGAGAAAGCTTTGATTTTAGTGAATTTTCATAAGAATGTTGAATTATTGATTTACCATCAATCTCAAGTAATAATTTCTTGTCTAGTCTTTTAGAATTGAGTCTAGCCGGAATCAAAATAATGTTTTTATATATCATAGTATTGGACCAGTCCTATTAACTTAGAATCTGAATTTATTACAGGAAGAGTAATTATCTTGTTTTCTTGCATAACTAACTTAATTTCCTGCAAATTAGATTCTAAATAGGCATATTTAAAATCTTTATTTAACAAACTACTTAACTTGACTTCTTCAAAGCTTAAATCAGTTTTAATTGCTCTTCTTATGTCTCCGTCAGTTATTACTCCAACAAGTTTATCTTCATCAATACAAAAAGCTATTCCATAACCAGAGTCTGAAATAGTAAATATAACCTTAAATAAATCCATCGACTCATTAACAATAGGCATGTTGTCAATTCTCATAATATCTGAAACACTGGTTAAAAGTCTTTTACCTAATCTGCCACCAGGATGATATTTTGCAAAATCAATTTCTTTAAAGCTTTTCGCCTTCATTAATGAAACAGCTATAGCATCACCTATTAGTAAAGTTGCAGTTGTTGATGATGTAGGAGCTAGATTCAAACTACAAGCTTCGTTAATTATATTACAATTGATATGAAAATTTGAATTAATTGCTAGAGTTGATTTGCTATTCCCTGAGATGGAAAGTGTTAATATTTCGTTGTTATTACAATAGTCTAAAACTTTCAAAACATCATCTGTTTCTCCAGAATGTGAAATTAACAATAAAGCATCATGATTACTTATCATACCTAAGTCTCCATGAAATGCTTCAGTTGAATGTATAAAGAAACTTTGTGTACCTGTACTAGCTAAAGTAGCAGCAATTTTTTTTCCGATTAATCCAGATTTACCTATACCACTAACTATTAATTTTCCTTTTACTGCACTAATAGCATCAATAATATTGTTTATATTTCTCTCATCTATCTGAGAGATAACGTGATTAATAGATTCAATTTCATCTTTAAAAACGGTGACAAAATTACTGTAGTGGTTCATGTTAATTTTAAATTTATTTATTTCCTAAAGCCTTAAAATAATCAATTGTATTAATTAAACCTACTTCTAAATCATAAAGTGGTTTCCAGTTTAATTTATCTAAAGATAGGGATATATCTGGTTTTCTCCTCTTAGGATCATCTTTTGGTAAATCTTTATAAATCAATTTTGAATTAGAATTCACTAATTTTATAATTCTTTTTGCTAAATCATTTATTGAAATCTCATCTGGATTACCCATGTTCACTGGACCAACAAAATCATTTTCTGAATTCATCATTTTAATCAATCCATCAATCAAATCTTCAACGTACTGAAAACTTCGTGTTTGATATCCATCACCGTTAATGGTGATATCATTATTATTTATAGCTTGATTTATGAAGTTTGACACAACTCTACCATCATTAATTGCCATATTTGGCCCATAAGTATTAAAGATTCTAACAATCTTAATATTTAAACCATGTTCTCTTCTGTAATCCATAAATAAAGTTTCTGAACATCTTTTTCCCTCATCATAACATGACCTAAAACCAATTGGATTAACATTGCCATTATAACTTTCAATTTGAGGATGAACATTCGGATCACCATAAACTTCACTGGTACTAGCTTGTAAAATCTTAGCATTATGTTTTTTAGCTAAACCAAGTAAATTGATCACACCGATTGTACAAGTTTTAATAGTTTTAATAGGATTATTTTGATAATGTATTGGCGAAGCTGGACAAGCTAAATTATATATCTCGTCAACATAATCTATAAATAAAGGGGTAATTATATCGTGATTGAGAAACTCAAAATTCTCATCATTTAAAAAATTGGAAATATTTTTTAAACTTCCAGTAAGTAAATTATCAACACAAATTATTTTGTGATTTTGAGCTAATAATCTTTTGCATAGATGCGATCCAATAAAACCTGCACCACCCGTAACTAAAATTGTTTTTGAATTCATTAATGCTTACCTATTCCTTTGTAAATAAAACCTATACTCTCAAGTTTTTTCTTATCTAAGATGTTTCTTCCATCAAAAATAAAAGCAGGCTTATTCATGTTTTTAAAAATTTTACTCCAATCATAATTTATGAACTCATCCCACTCGGTTAAAATCGCAATTGCATGAGAATCTTTACATGCTTCATATGGGTTTTTTTGGATGCTTAAATCATTAATACTATCATCTTTATTATTATTTCTGATATTTTTTATATCAGAAATAATCTGTTTTTCTGAAACTTTAGGATCATAAACAGAAATTAAAGCTTTTTCATCTAATAACATATCAGCTACATAAATTGCAGCTGACTCTCTGGTATCATTAGTGTCTTTTTTAAATGACCATCCTAAAAAGGTTATTTTTTTCCCCGCAACTGTGTTATATAAAGACTTTAAAATATTTTTAGAAAATCTTTGTTTTTGATGATTATTCATTATAATTACCTGGTGCCAATAATCAGCTACTTCATTTAGACCCAATGATTTAGCTATATAAACTAAGTTTAAGATATCTTTTTGAAAGCAACTTCCACCAAAACCAACAGATGATTTTAAAAATTTTGATCCAATTCTTGTATCCATACCAATTGCCTTAGATACCTCATCAATATCAGCACCCGTCATTTCGCATAACTCAGATAGTGAGTTAATCGATGATATTCTTTGGGCAAGAAAAGCATTAGCGGTTAACTTAGAAAGTTCAGAAGACCACAGGTTAGTTGTTAAAATATTCTCTTTCGGAACCCATGAACTATAAATATCAACGAGACTTTGAATTGCTTTTTTACCATCATCATCTTGTTCTCCACCAATCAAAACTCTATCTGGTATTTCTAAATCTCTCATAGCAGTACCCTCTGCTAAAAACTCAGGGTTTGATAAAATATTAAATTTTACTCCCGATCCAGTTTCAGTAAGAATGTTTTTAATTGCAGCAGCAGTTTTTACAGGAAGTGTTGATTTTTCAACTACAATTTTATCATTTTTAGCTACTTGTGCAATTTTTCTAGAACAAAGTTCAACATATCTTAAATCTGCAGCCATACCCTTTCCATCTCCATATGTTTTTGTTGGAGTATTAACGGAAATAAAAATCATCTCTGAATTATTAATATGTTTATCTATATCAGTTGAAAAAAATAAATTTCTACCTCTAGCCTCTGAAATCACTTTATCTAATCCAGGTTCATAGATAGGTAGTTTACTCAGGTCATCTGAATTCCATAAACTAATTCTATTTTCATTTATATCAACAACTGTAACATTTATATGTGGGTTTTTCTGAGCAATTACTGACATTGTAGGACCACCTACATATCCTGCACCAATACAACAAATATTATTTATTTTCATTTAAAAAAATTTTGTGTTTTTTCAATAATATAATCCTGATTTGAATTTTCTATCTCTGTATGAATAGGCAATGAAATTACAGATTTACTTAAAAGATCTGTATTTTTTAAGATTTGACCATTAGAATAAGGCTTTTGACGATGAATTGGAATAGGATAATAAATCATGTTTGGAATTCCATTTTCGGTTAAATAATTTTTAAAATTATCTCTAATATTTTGATCTATCTTTATCGTATATTGATGAAATACATGCTTTGAATTTTCTATAACAACTGGTGTTTGAATTCCATTAATATCTTTAAATGATTGATTATAAATATCAGCCATTTTATTTCTGTTAAAATTATACTCATTTAAATATTCAAGCTTAATATTTAAAATTTCTGCTTGAATAGAATCTAATCTTGAATTACAACCAATAATTTCATGATGATATTTAATCTTTTCACCATGATTTACAATCATTTTTATTTTTTCAGCTAATTTATCATCATTTGTAAATAAAGCCCCACCATCACCATAACAACCTAAATTCTTTGAAGGGTAAAATGAAGTTGTTCCAATGTCACCCATTGTACCAGTCATTTTCTTTTCACCATTTGCAAAACTATATGTGCAACCAATAGCTTGAGCATTATCCTCAATTATTTTAAGATTATATTTTTTTGCTAATAATATAATTTCTTTCATATCACAAGATTGTCCATATAAATGAACCGGAACAATTGCTTTTGTTCTACTATTTATTAACGGTTCAATATGATTAGCTGTTATATTAAAAGTATCTAAGTCAACATCACAAAATACAGTTTTAATACCTAAAATTGAAGCTGCCTCAGCTGTTGCAATATAAGTCCATGAAGGACATATTATTTCATCTCCAGGCTTTATTCCTAAAGCCATAAAAGAAATCTGTAAAGCGTCAGTTCCATTTGCACATGGAATAACATGTTTAACATTAAGGAATTCTTTTAGATTACCGGAAAACTCTGAAACTATGGGGCCATTGATAAATTTACCCGATTCAATAGTAGAAATAATACTTTTATCTACCCTTGTCTTTATTTTATTGTATTGACTCATTAAATCTACCATCTGAACATTAATTTTTTTCATTTTATTGTTTTAAGGTTTTAAATGAGTAACTAACAATATATTAACGCGAAAAGTATTTATTTATTTTTAATTTTCGTGTTAAATAGATCTTAAAATCTAATATCTATATTGATCAGATTTATATGGACCTTCCTTCTTAACTCCGATATAACTAGATTGTATTCCATTTAATTCTGTTAACTCAACTCCAAGTTTATTTAAGTGAAGTTTAGCAACTTTTTCATCTAAGTACTTAGGTAAAGTATATACCTTATTTTCGTATTTTTCACTATTATGCCATAACTCAATTTGAGCTAAAACCTGATTAGCAAAT
The DNA here is from genome assembly GCA_002697255.1 of Flavobacteriaceae bacterium. Lineage (GTDB taxonomy): Bacteria > Bacteroidota > Bacteroidia > Flavobacteriales > Flavobacteriaceae > MED-G13. The sequence continues at coordinate 10,236 of NZUH01000012.1, forward strand.
GAATTACTCATCACAAAACTAGGATGGCCCGTTGCACAACCAAGATTAACTAATCTTCCCTCTGCTAGAACTATTAAATCATTTCCATTAATAGAATAAAGATCAACTTGAGGCTTTATTTCTTTTTTGGTATGACCATAGTTTTTATTTAACCAGGACATATCTATTTCATTATCAAAATGACCAATATTACATACTATAGCTTTATCTTTCATAGATTTGAAATGAATATCTCTTACTATGTCTCTATTTCCTGTAGCAGTTATTATTATATCTGAATCTGAAATAACCGTTTCTAATTTCTTTACTTCATAACCATCCATTGCAGCCTGAAGAGCACATATTGGATCTATCTCTGTAACAGTTACTATGCTTCCAGCTGATTTAAAGGAAGCAGCTGTTCCCTTTCCAACATCTCCATAACCACAAACAACTACTCTCTTTCCAGCCATCATAATATCGGTAGCTCTTCTTACAGCGTCTACTGCACTTTCTTTACAACCATACTTATTATCAAATTTGCTTTTTGTAACAGAGTCATTAACATTTATTGCGGGCAATTTTAATGTGCCATCCCTCATTCTATCATACAGCCTTAAAACTCCGGTGGTGGTTTCTTCACTTAAACCTTTAATGTTTTCAATTAGCTCCGGATATTTATCAAAAACCATATTTGTTAGATCTCCACCATCGTCTAAAATCATATTTAATGGTTCTCTTTTTTCTCCAAAAAACAAAGTCTGTTCTATACACCAATTAAAGTCTTCTTCAGTCATACCTTTCCAAGCATATACAGGGACACCTGTATCGGCAATTGCTGCAGCAGCATGATCTTGAGTAGAAAAAATATTACATGAACTCCAAGTAACTTCAGCACCAAGATCCACTAAAGTTTCGATTAAAACAGCGGTTTGTATGGTCATATGTAAACATCCTGCAATTCTAGCTCCTTTAAGGGGCTTTTCTTTTTTATACTCAGATCTTAACGACATTAAACCAGGCATTTCTGACTCAGCCAACTTTATTTCTTCTCTTCCCCAGTTAGCCTGAGTAATATCTTTAACCTTGTAAGGTGTGTGTTTTACTTTATTTTTTATCATTTTTTAAAGATTAAATAAATTTTTAATTTTTTCAACATAATCTAACTTCTCCCAGTTAAATAATTCTAAATCTAAGTGAATTTTCTTTCCATCAGATGTAAAAAAAGTTTTGTTAATAGTTTCAGGTTCTCTTCCCATGTGACCATATGTAGCGGTTTCTTGATAAATAGGTTTTTTGAGCCCAAAATATTTAACCAACATAAAAGGTCTTAGATCAAATAAGCCTGAAATCATTTTTGCAATTTCGCCATCGTCAACATCTATATTGGATGTGCCGTATGTGTTAATATATAATGCAACAGGTTCAGCTACTCCGATTGCGTAACTAAGTTGAACCAAAACTTCTTCAGAAACACCTGCAGCAACCAAATTTTTAGCAATATGCCTAGCAGCATATGCACCACTTCTATCAACTTTAGATGGATCTTTACCTGAAAAGGCACCACCTCCATGAGCTCCCTTTCCTCCATAAGTGTCAACAATGATCTTTCTCCCTGTAAGTCCGGTATCTCCGTGGGGACCACCAATTACAAACTTACCAGTAGGGTTAATTAAATATTCAATACTATTATTGAAAAGGTAGTCGTACTCAGGGTTTTTTGTTTTTAATCTCGGAATTAAGATATTAATAATATCATTCCTGATGGTTTTTAACATTTGTAAATCAGATGAAAAATCATCATGTTGAGTAGAAACTACTATTGTCTTAATAGAAATCGGTTTATTATTATCAGAATATTCAATNGTNACTTGTGACTTTGAGTCNGGTCTTAAATATTTAATNTGATCATTTTCTCTTCTAAGCAAAGCTAATTCTTGTAAAATTTTATGAGAAATATCTAATGCAATTGGCATNTAGTTTTTTGATTCNTTTGTAGCATAACCAAACATTATTCCTTGATCTCCAGCTCCTTGATCTTCATCAANATTTTTTTCNACTCCTCTGTTAATATCCTCTGATTGTTCATGNATCATNGACAAGATTCCACATGATTCAGAATCAAANTTATACTCACTCTTTGTATAACCAATTTTAGANATAACATCTCTNGNTATNTTTTGAACATCTACNTANATNTTNGATTTAATTTCACCNGAAAGNACAACTTGNCCTGTTGTNACTAAGGTCTCACATGCAACTTTAGAATTTGGATCAAAAGCTAAAAAATTATCAAGAATTGCATCACTAATTTGATCAGCAATTTTATCAGGATGACCTTCACTTACAGATTCAGATGTAAAAAAATAACTCATAAGTAACAAAATTACTTGTTTAATAGTTTAAAACAAAAAGAAAAAGAAAAATATAAGTTTAGGTAAGAAAATTTTCTATATCAGTGTGTAATGATTTATCAACCATTGATTTCCATTGTTCATCACCTTTTGAAATTGATTCTCTGATTTTAGTAGCGGAAATAAACATAGCTCCACTGTCAGAAGGTGGTTGAAATTCATTAATTTCATAACCAACTCCTCTNCCAAAATTAACCGATTCAATATCTGGNATTATAATAACTTTTACATCATCACCTTTGGATTCATGATACTTTCTTATCATTTTAACTGTTTGCTCCGTCGTAAAAGGATTCCTTTGATCAGGAATAATGTCTCTAACCATAATTAAAGCAGGTATACCTTCACTTAACTTTTGTTTTATCAATTCAATATGACCAAAATGATAAGGTTGATATCTACCCACAAAAATTGCATATTTTTTATCAATATTTTGAGTGGGGGTGCCACCATGATTAATTTTTTTCCACATAATCTAAAATTTTATTTACTGCATTAACAATACTCATATTTTTAATCAAAATATCTGGATTAACAGGTGATTCGTAAGGAGCNCTTATACCNGTAAAATTTTTAATTTCACCACTTATAGCTTTTTTATAAAGGCCCTTAGGNTCTCTCTTAATACATTCTTCGATAGATGTATCTACAAAAATTTCAACAAAATCATTTCCTATTAAAGCTTTGGCTTTATCTCTATCATCTAGGTATGGAGATATGAATGCTGTAAGAACTATCTTACCTGAATCTGCAAATAATTTGGCAGTTTCACTAATTCTTCTGATATTNTCTTTCCTNTCTTCGGGAGAAAAACCTAAATCTTTATTTAAACCCATTCTAATATTATCTCCATCTAGGATGTATGTATTATATTTTTTTGAGTTTAAAACATCATCAACAGCATTAGCTANTGTTGACTTTCCNGAACCAGAAAGACCAGTAAACCACAAAACTTTNCCTTTNTGATCACAGATACTTTCTCTTCTCTTNCTTGAAACTGTAAAATTATGTTTGGTTAAATTACTAGACATTAAATATTTTAAGGGAAGAACAAATCTAAAAAAAATTTATAAACTAATTCTATATAATAATGGCTTATTATTTTTTTCATCTTCAGAAGTTATCCAAAAATTATTTTCATCGATTATTTTAATTGCTTCTACCTGAGCCTTGCCAATGGATAGCTTATGTGTTTCAATTTCTGAATTGAAGTTTTTAGATAAATTGAAATTCTTTATTTTTAAAATATAATTATCATTGAAATCTTTTGTTCCTGTGAGTACTAAGAGGTTTAATCTTTCATTATAGTCTGCACCTGTTATAATAGATTTTGTTTTTAACGAGAGAATTTTTTTAGCCTTGTGATTACCTTTCTTTTTAGGGATTCTATATATTTCTGTTATATTTTTTTTTCTATTTTTTGTAAAAATTAAAAGATAATTGTCGAATGAAATAAGACCCTCTGCATCATATTCAGATGCTCTGTTAAATGTAAACTCTTTCTGTTCAGGGTATAAAAAATTAATTATTTCATAGTTATTTTTCTTAGGGTTTTTTGAAACTTTAATAACACGTAAATTTTTTCTTGTATCAAAATTATTTCCAATATCTGCTATATATAAAAAATTTTTATCAGCGCATAAATCTTCCCAATCATAATTTTTTAAATTATTAAATTTTCTTTCAAAAGCAATNTGACCATGTAAATCAAAATAATAAAGAATAGCATCATCACCAGAATCATTGTTTGTTACTAAAAAACTTTTATAATACTCTAGTCCTGATGTTTCATTTAACGATTTTGGCAACTTAATCTTTATCGTACTTGATTGCGAAAAAACAGAACAAATAGAAATAAATAAAAAGAAAATTATGTGGCCCAGGGAGGATTCGAACCCCCAACCATCAGAGCCGAAATCTGACATTCTATCCAGTTGAACTACTGAGCCTATTTTCAAGATAAAAGTTTTCTTACAATTGTTGAAATTATTTTACCGTCAGCTTTTCCCAAAAGCTTTTNAGAAGAAACACCCATAACTTTTCCCATATCACTCATGTTTGATGCACCTAAATCTTGAATAATTGATTTAACAATAGGTATGATTTCATCCTCAGAAAGTGATTCAGGAAGAAACTCTTGTATTATTTTAGCTTCACCCAGTTCAGGCTCGGCTAAATCCCCCCTATCTTGTTTCAAAAATATATCTGCGCTCTCTTTTCTTTGCTTAACCAACTTTTGAAGTATTCTCATTTCATCCTCAACCAAAAGATCAGAAGAATTTGATTTCTGAGTCTTTTGTAATATTATAGCTGATTTTATAGCTCTTAGAGCTATTAATCTAGTTTTATCTTTACTCTTCATTGCCTCTTTTAAGGCAATTGTTATTTTAGTTTCTAAATTCATATTAATCTACATTATCGTGTAAAAAAGAATTGTTTTTTCTAATTTTTGTATCATCATTTTCATCCAAACTTACNGATGTTCTTGAAATATGATTTTCNTCAGAATAATTTGTTTGTTTTATATCGATTCCTCTTCTTTTAAAAGCAGGTTCAGTTTCAATATCATCAATTTTTGATTTGTTAAACTTATAATTAAATTCCTTCATTCGCAATCTTCTTTCCGTGGATCTTTGATTTTGAAAATCAGAAATAGATGTATTTAACGGATTTTGATTAGGATCTACAGAATCATTTTCAGTTTTATCAGCTATTATTAATTCAGAATTTGTTTCATTAGAATTAATTTTACTTTCGANACGAATATATGGTTTAGATAATATGTTATTTTCAGCATCATTATTATCAACCTCCCCCGTATTTATTTCTGAAAAACCCTCTGTTTTTGAATCAAAATCATCACCTGACATATTTTCATCGAATAGAGACCATTCAATAGAGTTAAAATCTTCTTCTAGATCATTAATTTTTAAATCCCCATCTTTATAATCGTTAACTTCTATAGGTTCATTTACATCTGTATCTAAAATTTTCGGAATAGATTCTTTACCAAAATCTTCTTCTTTAAAATTAATTGATTTATCTATATCATGTTCATCTTCAAATTCTAAGACATGTACAATTTTTTCATCATTTAAATCGTTTATACCATGATTAATGTCATCATTTTTTTCTTCTGTCTCGTCCAAATCATTCTCTATTTTTAAACCTTGTAGTGTATTGCTGCTATTATCTGTTTGGTTTAAACTGTCATTAGAATAAGAATTTGAAAATAAATTGTCTTCAGCAAGCTTATGAATAATTTTTTCTGGTTCTGTATTAGAAATCTCGTTTTGTTGTTCAGGATTAAATCCAGTTGCTATTACTGTTACTGAAATTGAATCTTCAAGCTCTGAATCTTCACCTACCCCCATAATTATATTAGCTCCTCCACCTGCTTGATCTTGAATATATTCATTTATTTCGCCTATCTCGTCAATGGTAATCTCTTGATTTCCTGAAACAATTAATAATAAAACATTTTTTGCTCCAGAAATTTTATTATCATTCAGAAGCGGAGAGTCAAGAGCGTTGGAAATTGCATCATGAGCCCTATTATTTCCTGAAGATGATCCTGCACCCATAATAGCTGTACCACTATTACTTAAAACAGTTTTCGCATCTTTTAAATCAATATTTTGCGTATAATGATGCGTTATAACTTCAGCTATACCTTTAGATGCAGTTGATAAAACTTCATCAGCTTTTGAAAAACCTGCCTTAAAGCCTAAATTTCCATAAACTTCTCTCAATTTATTATTATTTATTATAATAAGTGAATCTACATGATCCCTTAAATTTTCAATCCCAATTTGAGCCTGTTCATTTCTAATTTTTCCTTCAAAACTAAAAGGAGTAGTAACTATACCTACGGTTAATATATTCATTTCCCTTGCCATTTTTGCTATTACCGGTGCTGCTCCAGTACCTGTTCCTCCGCCCATGCCAGCAGTAATGAATACCATTTTTGTATTTGTACTTAACATGGTCATTATATCTTGAGAACTTTCTAATGCTGCCTTTTCTCCAACTTCAGGATTTGCTCCAGCACCAAGACCCTCGGTTAAATCTACTCCTAATTGTATTTTATTTGGAACTCCACTATTATTCAGTGCTTGAGCATCGGTATTGCAAATTATAAAATCAACCCCTTTAATTCCCTGCTTAAACATATGATTTATTGCATTACTTCCACCTCCACCAACTCCAACTACCTTGATTACATTTGATTGATTTTTGGGTAAATCAAAACTTATTCCAATATCTATATTTTCCTTCATATTATAGTTTGTTTATTTTATTAATTATTCAGCATTATCTAGAAAATCTTTAACCTTTTCTGTAAGCTTATCTAAAAAAGATTCTCTCTGTATTTTATTTTTAATTTCTTTTGGAGACTCATTATCTTCTAAAACTTCTAAATTATCAGATTCATTATTTTTATCTTCCACTTTTTCTGTCGAACTAATTTGATCTACTTTATCTAGTCCATCCATTAATAGCCCAACTGCAGTTGCATACAAGGGACTTGTAACTGACTTGTCCGTATCTCCAGCTAAATGTTCATTTGGGTAACCCACTCTTGTATCCATCCCGGTAACATATTCTACTAATTGTTTAAGGTGTTTTAATTGACTTCCTCCGCCTGTCAAAACAATACCTGCTATTAATTTTTTCTTTTGATCTTCATGACCATAGTTTTTTATCTCCAAGTAAACCTGTTCAATAATCTCAACAGTCCTAGCGTGAATTATTTTTGATAAATTTTTTAAAGAAATTTCTTTTGGATCTCTTCCTCTTAAGCCAGGGATAGAAACAATCTCATTTTCTCTGTTTTCTCCAGGCCATGCTGAACCAAATTTTACTTTTAGTAGTTCAGCCTGTTTTTCAATTATAGAACACCCTTCTTTTATGTCCTCAGTTATTACATTACCACCAAATGGAATAACAGCAGTATGTCTAATTATACCGTCTTTAAAAATCGCTAAATCAGTTGTACCGCCACCAATATCTATTAAAGCAACACCAGCTTCTTTTTCTTCATGATTTAAAACGGCATTTGATGATGCCAGTGGTTCTAAAGTAATTCCACCAAGATCTAATCCAGCACTCTTTATACATCTGCCAATATTTCTTATAGAGGAAACTTGACCTACTACCACATGGAAATTTGCCTCTAATCTTCCACCATACATACCAATTGGCTCCTTAATTTCTGCTTGACCATCAACTTTAAATTCTTGAGGAAGAACATGAATTATTTCTTCACCTGGAAGCATTACAAGTTTATGGACCTGATTTACAAGCATCTCTAAATCATTTTGATCAATAACTTGTTCTGAATTATTTCTTGTAATATAATCACTGTGCTGTAAGCTTCTTATATGCTGGCCAGCAATTCCAACGGTTACAGCCTCTATTTTACAACCTGAAATATCCTCGGCCTGCTGTACAGCGTGCTGAATTGATTGAATCGTTTGAGTAATATTATTTACAACGCCTCTGTGAACTCCTAAACTTATGGATTTACCAACACCTAAAATTTTAATTTTATTATATTCATTTATTTGACCTATCATGGCAACAATTTTTGTTGTACCTATATCTAAACCAATTGAAATAGTATTTTCTCTCATAAAATTTAATTTTTAATTGCAACAATTTGATTTTCAAATTGAAGATTTATTTCTCTATATTTTAATAATTCTTTTTTCTCTTCTAACCTTTTGTAAAATCCTTTAAGGTTTTTAATCTTTTCATTTATTCTTATATCTTTTCCAAGAAAAATATTTGTATCAAGTCCTCTAAACTTTACACTCAAATTATCTTGTTTATCAATAATTATCTTCGAAATTCTTTCATTTAAAAAATTATCATTTTGAGTTATAAATGAAATTTTTGCAAGAAATTTAAGACTTGATTTTTTTTCATATCCTATTATTAATGGTACTTTAACCGATTGTAATTTTGACAAATTCATAAAGGTTAAATTTTCACTTAAATAGAACATCGAATCATCAGTAATTATTCTTGCTATAGGTTTATTTTGTTTAATTTCTATATTTAAATTTCCCCCCACAGTTTTGGAAATTTGAGACTTTTCTACATAACTAATACTGTCAATGATTTTTTCTAAAGAGAATAAAACCTTAGACCCCTTAATTTTATTTAAATTAGGATCAATAACTTTTAATATTGAATCGGATGAAATAAAATACTGGGATTTAGGAAGTATTGATATTTTTATATCATCAATATTTCTGTTATTATTGATTACATTGGACGAGTAGAACAAGCCGATTGAAAATATCAACATAATGATTAATAATATTTTATCCCAATTAAATTTCATACTCTAATTCATTTTTAATTTTTATTATCTCTTTAGAAATATCACCAGCCCCTAATGTTATATTAACCCTATTTCCGATTCTCTTTAAATTCTTAGATATATCACTTTTTTTTGATAATATTTTAAACTCCGTATCAATTTTATCTAGTAGTATTTGCGAATTAACCTCTTTGATAGGTTCTTCACGTGCAGGGTAAATATCAAGCAAAATAACCGAATCAAATTTTGACAATTCATAAGCAAATTCGTTTATTAAATCTCTAGTTCTGCTGTAAAGATGTGGCTGAAAAACAACAGATATTTTTTCTTCAGGAAAAATATTGCTTAAGGAAATATAAATTTGATTTATCTCCTCAGGATGATGTGCGTAATCGTCAATTAAAATATTTTTTTTAGTATTTAAATGAAAAGAAAATCTTCTTTTTATACCCTCAAAAGTCTTTAATGCATCAATAATTTCATTTTCAGAAACACCAAGTTCAAGTGCAATCGCAATAGCTGCTGATGCGTTTATTATATTATGGTTTCCTGTCAAAGATAATTTCACATTAATAACATTATTATTTTTATGTATAAAATTAAATTTACTAGTGTTAGGACCTACCTGTATATTTTTCACATAAAAATCAGAAGAAATATTTTCTCCATAGGTATAAGAGTCAAAATTTAAATTTTCATGAGTTAGTAAAAAACCATTATCTGAGATGTTTTTGACAAATTGATTAAACGCACTAATAATATTATCCTCATTCATATATATATCTAAGTGATCAATATCCAAAGAAGTTATACAGGCATAATTTGGGGACAACTTTAAGAATGACTTATCATATTCATCAGCTTCAACCAAAATATATTCTTCACCGTTATATATAAAATTAGAATGATAGTTTTCCATAATTCCTCCAACAAATGCTGTAAATGAAATATTTGCTGTTTTTAATATATGTGCTAAAATTGAGGTTGTTGTAGTTTTACCATGGGTTCCAGCTATAGCAATACATTTACTTTTTGCAGAAATTTCTTGAATAATATCAGATCTCTTAAAAATTTCAAAATCTTTATTGATAAAATAGTTTAATAAACTATTCTCGCTTGAAATTGCTGGGGTATAAATTATCAGAGTACCTTCCTTCTTTAAAAATGAGTATCTATTATGATTATTTTGAAGATTGTAAATTATTTTAGCACCTTTTCTGATAAGTTCATCAGTAATTTCAGACTCTTCCCTGTCATATCCATATACTGTCTTATTTTTTTGAATAAAATATTTAGCTAATCCACTCATTCCAATCCCTCCTATTCCGATTAATAAAACATTATTTATAAGCTTTAAATTCATAAAACAATTAATTTTTTAATTTCCTTAACAATGTCCTTTGAAGCATCGACGTAAGCTAATTTTTTTATATTTTTTGATAATTTGTTTCTAAGTTCAGCAGATGAATTAAGGATACTGATTTGTTTTTTTAATTCAGTTTTCAAATCTTTTTCTTCAATTAAAATTGCCGCGTCATTTTCTACAACTGATTTTGCATTTTTGAATTGATGATTTTCAGCTACATTCGGTGAGGGAATAAAAATTACAGGTTTACCAACAACCGATAATTCAGAAACAGAGCTAGCGCCTGCTCTAGAAATTATAAAGTCAGAGGCAGAAAAAGCTAATTTAATATCTTCTATATAACTATATAATTTTATATTTTTTGAATCAAAAGCATCTTTATACTTATCAAAATATAACTTTCCACATTGCCATATAACCTGAATATTTAAATACTCTAAATAATCTATAATCAAAAAAATATTTTTATTTATTTCCTTTGAACCCAAGCTACCTCCAACAACAAGCAATGTTTTCTTGTTTATATCTAAATTATAGTAATCAATGGCATGGTCAAATGAATCTGAACTAAAATAAATATCAGATCTAATTGGGTTTCCAGTAATTACAATTTTTTTCTCGGGAAAAAATTTATCTAAATTTTTATAAGCAACACAAATAGTATTTACTTTTTTTGACAAAATTTTATTTGTGATTCCTGGATATGAATTTTGTTCCTGAATTAAAGTAGGTATTCTTAAAATATTGGCAACAAATAAAACAGGCCCACTAGCATACCCACCAGTACCAACAACTATTTCAGGTCTAAATTTTTTAATTATTACGATGGATTGAAAAACACTAACAAGTAACTTTACAGGAACAATAATATTTTTAAAAAAATTAGTTCTGTTAAATCCAGAAATCCATAGTCCCAAAATATTAAAACCATATTTAGGAACAATATTCATTTCCATTTTATTCCTCGCTCCAACAAATAATATTTCATAATTTTTATCAGTAGAAATTAATTCTTTTGCAATAGAGATTGCAGGATAAATATGTCCTCCTGTACCTCCACCTGAAAATATTATTTTATTTCTTTTCATTTATATTGTTTCCTTTAATATTTCGAGCGGATTATCTTTATCAGAAGTTTCTGAATTTTCTACAGATCCGCATTTAACGCTTTGTATTATACCAATGGCTACACATGTCATCCATATTGAAGTACCTCCACTGCTAATAAGTGGAAGAGGCTGTCCTGTTATTGGAAATAATTCTACTGATACACCTATATTAATCAATGCTTGGAATACGATAGGTATACCAAGTCCAATCACCAGTAAAGAGCCAAAAATAGTTTTGGATTTATTAGAAATAATTATAATTCTAAATAATAGTAATAGATAAACCAGTAGAATAGATATACCTCCAATTAAACCAAATTCTTCAACTATTATTGCAAAAATAAAGTCTGAGGAAGATTGAGGAAGGAAATTCTTTTGAACACTTTTTCCAGGCCCTAAGCCTCTTATACCTCCAGTTGCAATGGCAATTTTAGCTTTTTCTATTTGATAATTATCTTTGTTTTGATCTTTATTTACAAAATTTTCAATTCTGTTTTTCCATGTATCTACTCTGTTCGGAAAAACCTCAGGATAGGCCTTGGCTGTTAAAATAAATAATGTTAATATAACTAAGGCTGAGGAAATTAATAAAAACAAATATTTTTTAGGATACCCCCCAATATAGCATAATAAAATAATCATAAAAAATAATATAGCAGTTGTTGAAAAATTTGCTGGTAAAATCAATATTAGTATCAACAAAGCAGGTATCCAAAGTGGAATTATTGACTGAGAAAATCTTATTTCTAAATCCTTAATTTTAGCAAGATATCTAGACACATAAATCATTAAAATGACTCCAGCTAGAGTTGAAGGCTGAAAAGTAAAGCCAACTATAGGGATTTTAATCCAGCGACTTGTATTTGTTAACGAATTTGATATTTCAGGTTGAAATAGTGTATATATAAGTAATACAATAACTACAGGCAGCATAAGAATAGAAATACCTCTAAAATATCTGTATGGAATTTTTTGTAAAAAAAACATAAAAGTGAATCCAAGAGATAAATGAATAAGGTGTTTAAAAAGAAAATTTATTGTATTTCCACCACCTGAAATATATGCCAAATTACTAGCAGCACTATAAACCGGTAAAAAAGAAAATCCAGCAAGCAATAATAATACTGCCCACAAGGTTTTATCACCACGAATATTTTCTAAAAATTGATTCATTATAATTTTCTAACAGCTGATTTAAATTGTCTTCCCCTATCTTCAAAATCTTCAAATAAATCAAAACTTGCACAGGCTGGTGACAAAAGAACAGTATCTCCAGCACTTGAGATTTTATAAGCTTCATCAACGGCATCTTTCATTGATTTAGTTTCAATAATTAACTCTACATTATTTTCAAAATGATGAATGATTTTCATGTTATTTAAACCAAGGCATATGATTGCTTTAACTTTATTTTCAACAAGTTTTATTAATTCAGAATAATCATTTCCCTTATCAATTCCTCCTACTATCCATATGGTTGGAGTTTCCATTGACTCCAGCGCATAATAAGCAGCATTAACATTAGTAGCTTTAGAGTCGTTAATATAACTTACCTTATTAATAGTTAAAACGTTTTCTAGTCTATGCTCAACACCCTGGAAATGCTCTAAGCTTTTCCTGATTGTTTCTTTTCGAATCTTTAATAAATTAGCAACTGTAGCCGCAGCCATAGCATTTTTAATATTGTGATTCCCCTTAATTAAAAAATTGTTTGTAGGCATATTAATTTTATTTTTTTCAATTGTTATGTTTATTTTATTATCTAAATAATAAGCTCCTTGGTTAACTATATTATTTGTTGAAAAAGGAATTAATTTAGAATTAATTTTATTTGATTTTATATAGTTGTTAATTACTTCACAATCAGAATTGTATATCAAATAGTCATTGAAATCCTGATTTTTTACGATTTTAAATTTTGAATTTATGTAAGCTTTATAATTTTCGTATCTATCTAAATGATCTGGTGTAATCCCTGTCAATACAGCTATATGAGGTTTAAAATTTTCAATACCATCTAGCTGGAAACTACTTAATTCTATGACACTGTATTTATAAAATTTATCACACACCTTAGAAAAACTATTACCAATATTACCAGAAAGAGAACAGCTAATATTAGCATCTGAAATCAACTTATTAATTAAAGTTGATGTAGTAGTTTTACCGTTACTTCCTGTAACTCCAATTATAATAGAAGAAGAAAAACTGTAAGCAAATTCTATTTCTGAAATAACTTTAATCCCTATAGATTTGAAATAATTAATAATCTTTGAATCTTCTGGAATTCCAGGACTCTTAATAACTAAATCTGTTTTTTTTGCCATTGCAAAATCGTGTGAATTTTCTTCATATTGAATATTTAATTTTTCTAATAATCTCTTAGCTTCATGATTTATTTTTCCATAATCAGAAACAAAAACCTCAAAGAAATTTTTTTTAGCTAGTTCTGCACTACCCAAACCACTTTCCCCTGCGCCAAGAATTATTACTTTTTTCAATTATCTTATTTTAAGAGTTATTATTGACAGAATAGCTAGTATTATCCCAACTATCCAAAATCTTGTTACTATTTTACTCTCGTGATATCCTTTTTTCTGAAAATGATGATGTAAAGGTGACATAAGAAAAACTCTACGACCTTTTCCGAATTTTTTTCTGGTATACTTGAAATAAAAAACCTGTATCATTACAGATAAATTTTCTATCAAAAAAATTCCACATATTAACGGGATTAACCACTCTTTTCTGACAGCAATAGAAATTACTGCAATTATCCCCCCTATTGTTAAGCTTCCAGTATCACCCATGAAAACTTGAGCCGGATATGTATTATACCATAGAAATCCTACTAATGCACCTGCAAAGGCAGCGATAAATATTGTTATTTCACCTATTCTAGGTATATACATAATATTTAAATATTCAGAAAAAATTATATTACCTGAAACCCATGAAAATACCCCTAATGTTAGGACAATTATGGCTGATGAACCTGCAGCTAATCCATCTAATCCATCTGTAAGATTGGCTCCATTAGACACGGCGGAAATTATTAGTACAACAAAAAATATAAAAACAATCCAGGTATATGGTTCCAAATTTGGACTTATCCAAGTTATTAAATCTGAGTAATCAAACACATTATCTTTTACAAATGGAATTGTTGTCTCTGTAGATTTATATTCCTCAAATACATTTATTGGGTTTATGTTCGTTTTAGGTCCATTTTGATCCTTAACGGTTACCTCTGGATGAAAGAATAGGGTAGCTCCAACAAATAATCCTAAACCTAATTGACCAATAATTTTATATTTCCCTCTTAATCCCTTTTTATTATTTTTGAATAATTTTATATAATCATCAATAAAACCAATTATTCCCATCCATAATAAAGTTATTATCAATAATATTATATATATATTGTTAAGTTTAGCAAATAACAAAACTGGAACAATTGTAGCTAATAAAATAATCAGGCCACCCATTGTGGGTGTTCCTTGTTTTTCATTCTGACCCTCTAGACCTAAATCTCTAATGGACTCACCGATTTGTTTTTTACTTAAAAAATCGATTATTTTTTTTCCGAAAATAGTTGAGATTAATAAAGATAAAATTACCGCTGCAGCTGCCCTAAATGAAATATAAGTGAATAAAGATGCACCAGGAATTTGATATTGATTTTCTAAATATTCAAAAAGATAATATAGCATATTTTTATTTTTTTTGATTTAATAAATTTTTAACAATATCAAAATCATCAAATTGTATTTTGATTCCTTTTATCTCTTGATATGATTCATGACCTTTTCCAGCAATCAGAATTATATCATTTGATTCTGCTAAATAACAAGCTGTTTTAATTGCTTCCTCTCTGTTAGTAATTGAAATAAATTTTTTTTCATTTATGACTTTCACTCCATTTATCATCTGCTGAATAATAGATTCCGGATCTTCGTTTCTAGGGTTATCACTAGTGAAAATTACCTTTGAGCTTAATGAAGTAGCAATATCTCCCATAATAGGTCTCTTAGATTTATCTCTATTTCCCCCACATCCAACTACAGTAATCAGATTATTACTTAAAGATTTTATTTCGTTAATGGAAAGCAATATGCTTTCAAGCGCATCGGGAGTATGGGCATAATCAATTATAGCGTTAATTTCATTTTTTTTAAATAATTGAAATCTTCCGTTAACAGCTTTTAATTTACTTAAGCCTTTTAAAATATTTTCTTTTGGAAGACCTAAAATTACAGCTGTTGAATATACAGCTAGAATGTTAAAAACATTAAATCGTCCTATTAGTCTAGACCAAACATCAGAATTATCAATTTTTAATAACATTCCATCAAATGATGATTCCAAAACTTTTGCTTTAAAGTCAGAAACTGAATTAAGAGAATAGGTGAATTTGTCAGCATTTGTATTTTGCAACATAAACATGCCGTTTTTATCGTCATTATTTGTGAGTGCAAAAGATGAATTAGTTAAATTATCAAAAAATTGCTTTTTAGTGTCTCTGTAATTTTTAAAGTTTTTATGATAATCTAAGTGGTCATGGGTTAAATTAGTAAATATACCCCCTTTAAAATTCAAACCTTTTATTCTACTTTGATCTATCCCATGTGAACTAACCTCCATAAAACAATATTTAACACCATTTAACACCATTTTATTCAGATAATTATTTATCGCAAGTGAATCAGGAGTTGTTTGATTAGATTTAATAATATCATGATCTATCATAATTTTAATAGTCGATATCAATCCTGATTTAATACCTAAATTCTTATAGAGCTCATACAATAAGGTAGATACAGTAGTTTTACCATTAGTTCCGGTTATACCAATAAGATTTATTTTGGATGATGGATTGTCATAGTAATTTGAAGATATAATAGAAAGTGCATCTCTTGATGAATTAACTTTAATGTAAACAATGTCATTCAATATTTCAGTGGGTAAATTTTCACAAATAATACAGATTGAACCATTTTTAATAGCTTTATTTATGAAATTATGTCCGTCTACATTAACCCCATTGACAGCTACATACATATCATCGTTTACTATTAGTTTAGAATTAAACTCAACTTTGTTAATTTTGATTGATGTATCACCAATTATATCTATAATATCAACCTTATATAATATTTCTCTAATCAGCTTCAAATCAATTTTATTTTGATAATTTCACCCTTTTTTATACTTGATCCAGCTTTGTTAATTTGCTGAATATTATTGCCTGAACCCTCAACTATAACTTTAAATCCCGCATTTTCTAAAAACGGAATTATATCGATCAAATCATATTTTGTTAAATCAGGCATAATCATATTTTCTAAAACTGCAAGATCATCCTTCAATATTTTATTAGAAACTGAGCTAAATTTTAGATCATAATTTTCAACACTTGGAATATTTGTATATATTTTTTGTGCAATTTCTTTAAAAACTGGAGCAGCAACTATATTTCCATAGTAACCTCTACTTTTATTTGGTTTGTATATTACTACAATACACGAGTACATTGGATTTTCAACAGGAAAAAATCCTGCAAATGATGAAATATATAAATCATCTGATTTCCAATACTCAGTTTTACTTGTTCCTGTTTTTCCCGCCATAGAAAAGTCTTCTGTATATATATTATGAGCTGTACCATGTTTCTTTTTTATTACGTTTTTCATTAATTCTTTAACAATACTTATTGTCTCTATGCTACAAATACTATCAGAAATAATTTCGGTCTCAAATTTTTCAATTTCTCTATCTAAATTCTTTACAGATTTAATAAACCTTGGCTTAACCATTACTCCATTATTAGCTATTGCATTATAAAATGTCAATGACTGGAGAGCAGTCAATGAAATACCATATCCAAAAGCCATCCAAGGCAAAACCAAACTATTCCAATTTTTTTTATCAGAGGGGTGAATGAATTTAGGTATGCCTACTCCAATAAATGGTAAGTCCAGTTTTTGATTAATTTTCATTTTAAAAAGTCCGTCGATGAAGATTTCAGGATTATCCTTATAATTTTCATTTATTATTTGAGCAAATGCAGTATTAGAAGATACTTCAAATGCTTTTGCAACAGAAATTTTACCGTATCCGCCAATCTTTGAGTCAGTAACCTTTTTTCTATGAAAAGTGATGGAACCATTTTTTGTGTCAATTAAGTCGGAGGTGTCAACAACCTTATCTTCTAGAGCTCTAATTAAAGCCATTAATTTAAATGTTGATCCAGGCTCATATAATTCGCCAACAGCATAGTTTAATTTTTCGTAATATTTACCCTCAGAAGTTCTGCCCAAATTTGAAATTGCTTTAATTTCACCGGTATTTGTTTCCATTACTACTACACTTCCATGTTCTGCCTCGTATTTTTCTAACTGTTTAAGTAAAGCGTGATGAGCAAAATCTTGAATTTCAATATTCAAAGTTGTGTGTAGATCATAACCATCTACAGGCTCAATTTCATTATAATCAAAAACAGGTTTCCACTGACCTAATCCTATTTTTTGAGAAAATACACTTCCGTTTTTGCCTTTTAAATATTTAGGCCCAAAATAACCATCTAAACCTGGTCTCATAGAATTACCAAAATCATCATACCTCTCGTAACCAACGGTTCTTTGGGCAATTCCTCCAATTGGATAATCTCTTTTAGTAAATGTTTTAGCAATAAATCCACCTTTATTTGCACCCAAATCAAATAAAGGAAAACCATTAAATTTTTTATAATCTAGATAACTCAAATCTCTAGCAATTAACAAATACCTGTTTTTATCTTTTCGAGCTTTTCTTAATTTGTTAGAGTAAAATTCTGAGGAGTTATTAAAGTACATCGATAATTCATCAGCTAAAAGATCTATATATTTTTCAAAATTCTGATTCGATGGAGCCACAGCATCAAATCTTATATCATATTTAGGCACAGAGCTAGCTAATAATTTTTTAGAATCTGAATATATATTGCCTCTATTAGCAGGTATTTCAATATTTTTAAATTCTCTTTTTTCAGAAATATTTATATAATAATCCCCGTTAAAAAATTGTATCTGAATTAACCTAAAAATAATAGCAAAAACGATAATAATTAGTAAAAAACTAATCATATAAATTCTTGTTGTTATTTTCTTTTTAGTTACCGGCATTAATAATAATTTTTATTGGAGGCTTCTTTGACACTTTAATTCCCTTATTAAATAATTTACTCTTGACATTTGATTCCATTTTTAATGTCATCAATAAAGTACGAGTAGCAACAAATTCTGACCTCATTAATTTTATTTCTTCATTTAATTTGGCAATTTCATAAACTTTCTTATCAACAGAGTGAGAAGATGAAATCATAATAATGGATAGTATTAAAAAAAGAAAAATATAAAACCAATTAGAGGTGGACTTCTCGTCAACTAAAAAAGAACCCCTAATTATATTTAAAATCTTATCTTTCATTATCTAATTTTTTTGAGCAATTCTTAGTTTTGCACTTCGTGATCGTTTATTAAACTTTAATTCTTCATTACATGGACTAATTAAGGATCCCACTTTTTTGAAAGGAACAGAAAAGTTTCCGTAAAAATCTTTTTCAATTTCTTTTTCAAAACTGCCGTTTTTAATAAATCTTTTAACAAGCCTATCTTCAACTGAATGATATGATATTATACATAACCTTCCACCTGGTAATAATAATTCACTTGATTGCTTCAGTAGAGATTTTAATACTCCAATCTCATTATTCACCTCAATTCTTATAGCCTGATATATTCTGGAAAGACTTTTATTAAAATAACGTTCAGGAAATAGAGGCTTTAAAATAGAATTAAACTGAAAAGTTGTTTTTATTTCTTTTTCTATTCTTTTATTACAAATTTGTTTAGAGATCTTTTTTGAGTTTTTTAGATCCCCAAAATCATATAATATATTTGATAATTTTTCTTTAGAATATTTATTAATTACGCGAAATGCATCTAATGAACTTTCTTTATCCATTCTCATATCTAAAGCTGAATCATATCTGTAGGAAAAACCTCTTTTTGGTTTATTAATTTGATAAGATGAAATACCTAAATCTGCAAGTATTCCATTTACTTGAGTAAATCCAATATTTTTTAAAAATTTTTTCATGTATGTAAAATTTTCATTTATAAAATGAAATCTATTATCTTTAAAAACATTCATAAAAGTATCAGGATCTTGATCAAATGAAATTAATTTTCCATTTTCTGAAAGATGTCCTAAAATCTCTTTGCTATGACCTCCACCTCCAAATGTCACATCTACATAAATCCCTTTATCATTTATATTTAAACCCATTACAGATTCTTTGAGTAGTACTGGGTCATGATAACTATTCATCATCACTACCCATAACTTCTTCTGCTAACTGAGCAAAATCATCTCTAGAATCAACTATTGCACTTTCATAACTTTGTTTATCCCATATTTCAATTATATTTACTGATGATGACAATACAATATCTCTTTTGATATTTGAAAACTCAATTAAATCTTTGGGTATTAATAATCTTCCGTTATTATCAAGCTCAATAAATTTTACTCCAGCCGTAAATCTTCTAATAAAATCATTATTTTTCTTCTTAAATCTGTTAAGAGAATTCACCCTTGAAATTAAATCCTCCCATTGAGAAATAGGATAAAGCTCTAAACAGCTCTGAAATACAGCTCTTTTTAATACAAAACCTTTTTTAATAACAGATGCCAATTGTTTCTTAAATGCTGAAGGAATAAGAACTCTGCCTTTAACATCAACTTTACACTCGTATGTTCCAATTAGATAATTCAAGTTTAATAACAGTTTAGATATAATCAAATTTAATAAAAAATTTACCACATTTTACCACATTTTACCACATTGTTAATAAAAATTAAATAAAACTGCTATTTAATGCATCAAAAGAGTATTATTTAATAATAAAACATTGTTAATCAAGTGGTTAGTTTGTTAATTCAATTAATTAACATTACCTGTTGATTAATTGTTAATGAAATACATTAATTCACGAATTATCAGTAAAAATGATTATTTTTGACATATAAATTGAATAATGGTACATAACATAATAGAAGAAAAAGAATATAAATATATAGAAGAAGGAGAAGGGTTTCCCATTATTATTCTTCATGGTCTTATGGGTAATCTTAGTAATTTTAAAGAAGTTACAGATTTTTTTAAATCTAAAAATTTCAAAGTTATTATGCCTGTTCTTCCAATTTATGATTTACCAATATTAAAAACATCGGTCAAAGAACTTGCTAAATTTTTGGATCGGTTCATCGCCCATAAAAAAATTAAAGAATTTGTATTAATGGGTAATTCTTTAGGTGGACATATCGGCCTTTATTACACGAAAATATTCAACAAGGCCAAAGGATTAGTTCTAACAGGAAGTTCCGGATTGTATGAAAAAGGAATGGGTAGTGGTTACACTAAAAGAGGCGACTATGAAGTAATCCGAAAAAAAGTTGAAGAAGTTTTTTTCGAACCTGCAGTAGCCACAAAAGAATTAGTTGATGAAGTATTTCAAGTGGTTAATGACAGAAGTAAGCTAATCAAAATCTTAGCAATGGCAAAAAGTGCCATCAGACACAATATGGCACAAGACCTTCCTTATATGAAACTTCCTGTGTGTGTAATTTGGGGTAAAAACGATAATGTAACTCCTCCCGAAGTGGCTGATGAATTCCATAAACTATTACCAAATTCAGATCTTTTTTGGATCGATAAATGTGGACACGCACCCATGATGGAACATCCCTCCGTTTTCAACAATATATTATTCAAATGGATTTCATCGAAAATTCTAAGTAAATAATGAATATTAAGACTGCGAAATTTGTGGTTAGCAATCAAAATGTTAAAGATTGCCCAAAAGAGAACATCCCAGAATATGCTTTTATTGGAAGGAGTAATGTTGGTAAGTCTTCATTAATAAACATGCTGGCAAACAATAAAAAATTAGCTAAAACCTCCTCTAAACCCGGAAAAACAAGACTTATTAACCATTTTAAAATTGACTCTTCTTGGTTTCTTGTAGATTTACCTGGTTATGGATATGCAAAAGCATCTAAAACTGAAAAAAAACAATTTCAAAAATTAATAACCGATTATTTCATCTACAGAAAACAACTCATTAATGCCTTTATCCTAGTAGACGTCAGACATGAGGCACAAAAAATAGATATAGAGTTTATGAGATGGCTTACGACTAATGACATTTCATTTTCGATTATTTTTACAAAAATTGATAAACTAAAACAGAGCGGAAATCCAAATGAAGGAGTCGAATTTAAAGTAGAAGAATATAAAAAAGTTCTGCTGGAAAATTGGGAATTTTTACCAAAAATATTTTTAACATCTAGTGTGAAACATATTGGAAAAGAGAATATTATGGGATATATAAATACTTTAAACCAGTCTATTTCTCAAAATAAATTCTAATCCTTTTGTACTATTTAATAATATTAGAAATAGTTTTTAAACCCGTTGAAAATTCTTTTGTAATAACTGCTTTGTCATACAAGCTTCCTAGAGTTGTGTAGGCACTATAAATCAATTTGTCATTTTCAACACTAATCACTTGGAAAAACTGAGTTTGTTCCCCCAATTTATCAACTTGATAGCCATCGGCTTGATAATTTTCAATTTGACCTTTGTCAGATGCGTATTGTTTTGGACCACTTACAGAGGTAACATATAAGGTTTTAAAATTTCCAGACTGATCGATATTCGGTGATTTAACAGGTATATGTCCCCTAGCGTATGTATGATCATGACCATTAAGCACGAGATCAACTCCATACTTATCAAATAATGGTTTCCATACTTTCCTCGCATATTCAAAATCTCTACCCTCAGCTGGAGAAAAAACAGAATGATGACTAGTAACTATTTTCCATTTTGCATCTGTATTACTTAACTTTTCTTTAATATATTCGGTTTGCTTCTCTAGATGACCTGTAGAATTAAGTACTACTATAAGTATGTCTTGGTACTCAACCGTATAAACAGTTTCATGAAGTCTACTATCCAAAATCTCTTCTTCTGGTAAGTTGAATTGAGGTCTCCACTGGATAGACAATCTTCTGGGTAATGACCCTTCATATCCGTCAAACCTTTGAAACTCATGATTACCCACTACGGGAATTGCTGTCCATTGGCTATGAATAAATCCTCCTGCTTTAAACCATTGAGCCCACTCATTGTCTTTATGAGCAGTATCTACTAAATCTCCGGCATGAATAACAAATGATGCATTTGGAGCAGTTTGATAAGCCATCCTAATAACCCTTGACCAGTGATTTAAAATATCATTTTGTGCATCTCCAAAATAAACAAATTGTGTTGGACTGTAATAATTATTGGCTGTTTTGAACTGAATCCACTCCGACCAATTTTCAGCAGAACCAACTCTGTAAGCATATAATGTGCTTGGCTTTAAATTTTCAAATATTACACTATGATAATTTACAATCAAAGATTTATTTGATTTATATATTCCTAAATCAAATTCTTCTGTTAATGCAATATAAGAAATAGCTTCATTAGAAAATTTAGAATTAAGACCAGCAATAGCTATTTGAGCTTCACCTTTTTCTACAGAGGAATCTGTTCTCCATGTCACAGCTCTTGTTGTGGATGGATCTCCGTTAAAAGTTAAAATAATTCTGTCTGGATCTTTACTTGGAATTTCCCAATGATGTAAACCATCATGTTTCTGGGCATGAGGGTGTGAATGTTTCTGAGCATTGAGGTTAAATAAAAAAACTACTGAAAGTACAGGAACGTAAAGGAATTTAATCATCTTTATATATTTACGATGTAGTCAAAAATAACAATTTATAATATATTTTTATTAATATTTTATTGTAAATTATATATTCAAATTATAGAAGGAAAATGACTTTTTTACATAATATCGGGCTCTATATAATTATGCTACAAAAAATGTTTCAAAAACCTACCAAATGGAAGGTCATGAAAGAGCTAATTCTAAAAGATACAGAAGATACAGTAATCAATTCACTTGGAATAATTTCATTTGTTTCTTTTTTCATTGGAGGTGTAATTACAATTCAACTTGCTTTGAGCACTACTGGATCTTTTTACCCGAATTATCTGGTAGGATATGCAACCAGAGAGACAATAATTCTTGAATTTGCCCCGACAATCATATCAATAATAATGGCAGGAAAGGTTGGATCTTTTATAACATCTAGTATTGGGTCAATGAGAGTTACTGAACAAATTGATGCTTTAGAGGTAATGGGTATAAATTCTATAAACTACTTAATTTTTCCAAAAGTAATTGCTCTTCTATTATATCCTTTTTTGATTTCTATTGCAATGTTTTTAGGAATTTTAGGTGGAATGGGTGCATGTGTGTATGGTGGCTACAGCACAATGAGTGACTTCATAGAAGGTATCCAAACTGATTTTATCCCATTTCATATGATATATGCATTTATAAAGACATTTGTATTTGCATTTATTTTAGCTACTGTACCTTCTTTTCATGGGTATTATATGAAGGGAGGCGCATTGGAAGTAGGAAAAGCCAGCACTACTTCATTTATATGGACATGTGTGACGATTATTATTTTTAATTTTTTAATAACCCAAATGCTTCTTGGATAATGATATCAGTGAAAAATCTTAAAAAATCGTTTGATAATAATCCCATTCTTAAAGGAATTTCTTGTGATTTTGAAAAGGGAAAAACAAGCCTAATAATTGGTCAAACAGGATCAGGTAAAACTGTATTTTTAAAATGCTTACTTGGTTTACATAAATATGAAGAAGGAGAAATTATATTTGATAATAATAATTTAGAGTCAATGAATGATCTTGAAAAAATGACTCTCAAATCAAATATTGGCACCGTATTTCAAGGTAGTGCTTTATTTGATTCTATGAATATCGAAGAAAATGTAATGTTTCCGTTAAAAATGTTTAAAGAAATGCCTTTTGATGAAATGCAAGACCGTGTTAATATAGTTTTAAAAAGGGTTGAACTATTAAACAGTAATAAAAAAATGCCAAGTGAAGCATCTGGAGGAATGCAAAAAAGAGTTGCAATTGCTAGAGCAATTGTGAACGAACCAAAATATTTATTTTGCGATGAACCAAATTCTGGACTTGACCCAAAAACAGCTATAGTTATCGATAATTTAATAAATGAAATAACCCAAGAGCAAAATATCACTACTATTATTAACTCACATGATATGAATTCAGTAATGGAAATCGGAGAAAAAATAGTTTTTTTAAAGAATGGAAATCTTGAATGGGTTGGGAGTAAAAAAGATATCTTTAAAACAAAAAATAAAGCTGTCACTGACTTTGTCTACTCTTCTGAGCTATATAAAAAAGTCAGAAAAATGTATTTAAAAAGTTAATTATTTTATTTCTTTTATTCCTGTAAGCGAAGAAGAGCTTCTGATTTTATCACCAAGACCATCTATCATTTTAATATCATATTCTTTACAAACTGAGGTTTCAGGAACCTCTTTGGTAGAACGGTCACCCCCATTTGCAAAAATATCAGGCTTAAGTGCTTTCAAGGACTTACACACAGTTCTGTCTTCATCGATAGAAAGATAGACTTCATCCACACATCTCAAAGACTCAACAATCTTAACTCGATCATTTTCATCCATAAAATACTTTCCTTTCTTTAATTTACACTGATGGTTATTATTTATAATAACAACAAGTGAATCCCCTAAAGACTTGGCCATTTCAAGGTATTCTAAATGACCAACATGAATTGGATCAAAATAACCACTTACAGCTACTCTAATATTTTTTTTTTTCATGATTAATTATAATTTCTGCGTTTGCATTAAACAAATATATCCTATTAGTTTGAATTTCTATGCATTGATATCTTTTCCTTAGTTTTTTTAAAAAAATATATTCTCGTCCATTTATCGCGGTAAACTTTGAATTTATTTTTAAATCTGAAATATAATTTTTCTTTTCTAGATTAAATTGATTTAAGACAAGGCATAATCTAGAATCAGAATCTGTACTTGCTTTTGGATTTATAGCATATCGAGCAAGTGGCTTTAAAATTTTATCAGGAAAAATTTTATCATTTAATACAGGTAATAATATTTTTTTGAACGTCCTCTTCCACTCTATTCCATGAGGCTTAACATTAAAACCATAATCCTTAAAAACTAAAAAATGTGATATTTCGTGTAAAAGAGTGATTAAAAAACGATAAGGATTTAAATCAGAATTTATTGTAATTTTTTTATATCCATTTTTATCAACGGAGAAATCACCATGCTTAGTTTTTCTGTTTTTTTTAAGCTTAATTAAAATATCTTCATTTTCAAAAATACCTCTAACATAATCTTTAGAGTAGATTGGTATTTTTTCTAAAACATCGTTCATTTAAGGAGTAGTTGAAGATACGGAAACTATTTTTCCGTTTAAAAACATATATCCATCAACTGAAAATTGGTAAATGTAATTTGCCATTTCGATTGCTGATGTTGATGCTTTAAAATCCGGAAAAGCTTTTTTCAACATTTTTGTCTCAACAGATCCAAGTGCCAAGGAATTAAAATGAATTTTTCTATCCTTATACTCTTCTGCTAACATTTCTGTCAAAATATTTAGCGCTGCTTTACTAGAACTATACGCAGATAAACCTGAAAACTTCATGCTACCCTGAACACCTCCAATCGAACTTATATTAACCACATTTGAAGACTCAGACATAAATCTTATTATCTTTTTAGTAAGCATTGCTACTGAAAAAACATTAGTCGAATACACATCCTGAAAATCCTTAAGAGTTGTTTCTTCAAAAGGCTTATTAACCAGGTACCCTGCGTTATTAATTAATATGTCGATATTTTTAAAAGAACTCAAATACTTGTCAAGTAAATTGTAATCCTCTGATTCTGTTAGATCAAGATCAATTGGCATAACTCCTTTTAAATTCAATATTCTTAAGGCATTGTTGTTTCTCGAAATCGCCAATACATTATGTTTTTTTTCAGAAAATAGTTTGACTAACTCAAAACCAATTCCAGAACTTGTACCAGTGATAATTACATTTTTAGACATAGTAAAATAGTTGTGTTATGCTATATAAGCATAGATAATGGGTTTTCTATGAGTGGCTTTAATGATTGTAAAAACTTTGCACCGGTTAATCCATCCACAACTCTGTGATCACATGCTAAAGTTAGTTTCATCGTGTTGCCAATCACAATTGAACCATCTTTAACAACTGGTTTCTCTACAATTGAGCCTACTGAAAGGATAACTGAATTTGGAGAGTTAATAATAGATGTAAAACTTTCAATACCAAACATACCTAAATTTGATATGGTAAAAGTACTACCTTGCATCATTTCAGGTGTTAATTTTTTATCTCTAGCCATACCTGCCATTTCTTTTACCGATCGGCTAATATCAGCAACTGTCATTTTATCTGCATTTTTAATCACTGGGACTATTAAACCTTCTTCAACGCCAACAGCTACACCAATATTGACAAAATTATTATATCTAATCCTGTCGTCAAACCATTGAGAATTTACACTTGGATTGTTTCTAAGCGCAACTGCACAAGCCTTAACAATTATATCATTAAAAGAAATTTTTGTATCTGGAATAGCATTACACTGCTTTCTAAAGGCAATAGTTTCTGACATATCAAGCTCAATATTTAAATAATAATGAGGCGCAGAAAATTTCGATTCAGAGAGTCTTTTAGCAATCACTTTTCTCATCTGAGAATGATTTACTTCATTGAAATCTTCTGAGCTAAGAGTTGATTTTGGAGAGTGTTCAGAAATATTCTCTTTGGCTGGTTCTTTATAGTTCTCAATATCTGACTTGATGATTCGTCCATTTTCTCCAGAACCTTTCAAAACACTAATATTAATACCTTTTTCTTTTGCTAATTTTTTAGCCAAAGGAGAAATAAAAATTCTGTCAGAGTTTACCTGAGTAATCTGAGATTTGTTTTCTGAAACCTGATCCACTTTTTTAGATTCTAGCATTATTTCAGGTAACTCAACATCATTACTTGATTCAATTTTTTTTATAGGAGCATTAAGATACTTTGAAATATCCTTTCCGTTAGGGCCTATAATTGCTAACAAGGAATCAACCTTCGCAGAATCTCCTTCTTGCAAGCCAACATGTAGTAATGTGCCAGAGTAAAAAGCCTCAAACTCCATCGTAGCCTTGTCAGTCTCAATTTCAGCTAAAATTTCACCTTCTTCAACCGAATCTCCAATATTTTTAAACCAGGCAGCTACAGTTCCCTCCTCCATAGTGTCACTTAGCCTAGGCATTGTAATTACATGTACATCTTCCTCAGAAGTGGTGTCACTATCATTAATTTTTTCTGAATTTTCACTGTTGACAGAAGAGTCAATTACTTCATCTACCTGACTAATTTCTTTTTTTGAACCATTCCCTAAAATAGAATCAATGTCTTCACCAGGATCACCAATGATTGCCAATGGCGCATCAACTTTAGCAGTCTCATTTTCATTTATACCAATATACAGAATTGTGCCTTCATAAAATGACTCAAACTCCATTGTAGCTTTATCTGTTTCGATTTCAGCCAATATTTCACCTTCCTCAACCTTATCGCCAACCTTTTTAAACCAGGCAGCAACGGTTCCCTCTTCCATTGTATCACTCAAACGAGGCATTTTTATCAGCTCAGCCATGATTAAATTTTATGTTTTAAAAAAGGATAATTAGCTTCTTCATACACTGCATCATACATCAAACTCTTATCTGGATAGGAAGAATTTTCTGCAAATTCTTCGCACTCTTTAACTTTTGCTTTTACACTTGCATCAATTTCTTCAATTTGCTTCTTAGAAGCATATTTTTTAGAGAGAATTAACTCTTTTACCTTTGTTATTGGGTCAATTTTTTTATAATCTGCAACTTCATCTTTTGTTCTATAGTGTTGAGCATCACTCATAGAATGGCCACGATATCTATATGTTTTCATTTCTAAGAATGTAGGACCTTCTCCGTTTCTCGCGCGACTAATAGCTTCGTCAACTGCCTTGGCAACTTTTACAGGGTCCATACCGTCAACTGGACCACAAGGCATTTCATATCCTAAACCTAATTTCCATATATCAGTAGTATTTGAAGTTCTTTCAACGGATGTACCCATAGCATATCCATTATTTTCACAGATAAATACAACTGGTAATTTCCATAACATTGCCAGATTAAATGTTTCATGTAGTGAACCTTGTCTAGCTGCACCATCACCAAAATAACAAAGTGTAACAGCATTTTTATTATGGTATTTGTCACCAAAAGCAATACCAGCTCCTAAAGGAATTTGACCACCTACAATACCATGACCTCCGTAAAATCTATGTTCTTTTGAAAATATATGCATTGAACCTCCTAAACCCTGAGAAGTACCGGATGATTTTCCATACAATTCAGCCATTACCTTCTTAGGATCAACCCCCATTCCAATGGGTTGAACATGATTTCTGTAAGCAGTTATCATTTTATCTTTTGATAAATCCATTGCATGAAGCGAGCCAGCTAGTACAGCTTCCTGTCCATTATAAAGATGTAGAAATCCTCTAACTTTTTGCTGAATATACACTGCAGCAAGCTTATCTTCAAACTTTCTCCAAAATAGCATATCCTCATACCAGGACAAATATATATCTTTTGTGATTTTTTTCATTTGTTATAATTGGAGTAACAAAAATAGCATATAGATTGTCTAAAGCAAAAGACATGATAAAATATTTTACAAAAGAAAATATTAATACTCTACATAGCTGTTAGAGCCAAAATCAAAAGTTAAAGAAAATCTGAGTGTGTTTTCTAGTGGACTAGGAACTCTTGAAGCAGAAAAAAGATATGATAAATCAACTCGAGTACCAGAAAATTTAAATCCAGCGCCCAGTGCTAAAAATTTTCTGGCACCTTTCTCTTCACTCTCGTTAAAATAACCTGCTCTCAAAGCAAAAGAATCATCATATACATATTCGGCTCCTAATGCCCAAGTAAATTCCTTCAACTCTTCAGTAAAACCACCAGGAGCATCAGAAAAAGACTGAAAAACTCCAGACATAAAATCAACATTTGGATTCTCACCTTGAAATATTACCGGTTCGTTTGAAACTAAATCACCTAATTCATCAATTTCTTCATCATATACCCCATTTTCATTAATATCAGAGTAATTATACTCTTTTCCTAATATTGGATTAGTTGGAACTAATAATTTTGTAATCTCCGCAGTTAAAGAAACTTTATTGTATTGATCCAGAATAAAATCAAATCCAGTACCAACTCTCAAATTAGTTGGTAAAAATGTTTCTTGACCAGATTCGTCATACTTGATTTTTGGACCTAGATTTTGAATTATTAAACCCGCCCTCCATCTGCCATCAATATCTCCATATAACTGTTCTTCTCCTTGATAATAAGCTGAAAGATCAACAGCATAAGAACTTGCTGCTTTAGCTGTTTCGTCTACGGCTTGAATACGTAAATCGGATCTTAAATATCTTAATGCAACACCCATTGAAAACTGATCTGCTAATCTTAATGAATATGAAATATCCATTGTTAACTCGTTAGGCTTTTCGATTAGTGCTTGAGAAAATTCATCCTGAATTATTTCAATTTCACCTAATGAAAAATACCTTAAGCTTACCGCAAAAGCACTTCTTTCATTAATCCTATTAAAATAAGTTAAATTTCCAAGTGAAATATCATTAACTAATTTACTTAGATATGGAGTGTAACTTAATCCAAAACCAGATTTAGTTTCTGAAAATACATATTTTGAAGGATTCCAGAACTGAGAATAAGTATCAACAGAAGTTGCAACCCCCATATCACCCATACTAGCAGCT
Source organism: Flavobacteriaceae bacterium (assembly GCA_002697255.1). Lineage (GTDB taxonomy): Bacteria > Bacteroidota > Bacteroidia > Flavobacteriales > Flavobacteriaceae > MED-G13. Next base: position 40,365 of record NZUH01000012.1, read on the forward strand.
CTTGCATCAGATGCAATCAATAAAAAAGGAACACCGGTAGTAATTACTCTACTGTCATTTTGATTTGGGATAATTACAGTTGAGCTGGTTTGTGAATTTAATTTTAAAACACAAAAAATAAAAAGGGTTAAAATAATTTTTTTAGTATTCATAAGTTTGCAAATATAATATTTTAAAGTATAACTAGTTTTTCAATTTTAGATACATTTTTATCTACAGATTCTGAGCGAATAGTGAGCTTATAAATATAAACACCCTTTGCAACTTTATCTCCAAAATCATCTCTTCCATCCCAGCTAAAATCTCTAGAAAAATTGGTGTTTCCAGATGAGTCTGTTATACCATTAATGGTTTTAACTAATCTTCCTGAAATAGTAAATACCTGTATAGTAACGTTTAAATTAGTAGAACTATTGTGATTAAACCAGAATTCAGTGTAATTAATAAACGGATTTGGATAATTTAATAAATTTTCAATCACTAAATCTTGATCTTCATCAAAAACAATAAATTCAATTTCAGATTCTGATGAATTATTATAAACATCCCATGCTTTTAATCTTAAAGTATGTAGACCAGGCACTAAATTATTTAGAGGAAAATTTACAGTCCCGTTTTGATAATCATCCAAATTTGCTTGATAATATTCATTTAATCTAAAAGATTTAGTGTCATCATTATCTAAAACAGCGATTATATCATGCCCCACACCACTTGACGTATTTATTCCGTTTAAATCAAATAATTTAACGATAAGATTAGGATTTTCGTTTGTTATTCCTCCACTAACAAACGACTCATCGTTCATAAAAAGATCTATTTCAGGTCCCAAATTATCTTCTTCAGCATTTTCATTAATGCCTCCTATTAATACAGATAAATCATAACCGTTTTTATCGTTTAAATTATTATTTTCTTTAGCATAAAAACTAAATTTTCCGTAATCAACTTGCATACCAACATCTTTAGGTATTACAAAATTTAACTCAAATAGTCCATCAGTAATAGTTGACTTTCCCCTAAATAACACTTCACCTAAAGTGTTAAAGTTTAATATAATTGGATTACCTGAATTATCTGTTGTACCGTCATTAGCTAATGTTGATCTATTAATCTCTTTATCAAAAACAGTTGCAATTAGCTCACCTTGAAATAAATCATTGATTGAACCATTACTATTAGTCATCTCACCAGATATTTTTACAAGATCTAAACCTCTCAAAGATGAATCAAAATCTTGAATCATTATATCATTAATTTTTGTAATATTTATATCTGGTTTAGGTATTGCTAATTTCATTGCTGGATCTCCGATAAAAAATACAAGTCTCCTCTGGTCTGAATTGGAAATTGAAAGATCAGTTTTGGTTAATCTTAAAGCTTCTGCCATCGAAGTGTAATTATCAGAATTCAAAGAAAAAAGATAATTTTCTAAGGTAAGATTAAAGTTTACCCCAACGGAAACAAAAATCTGTCTAGTTGTGGTTATCAAAGCAATCGAACCCCCATATTTATTCCAATATAAAAATTCACCGGCTGTATCTCTGTTGGGGTTATCAAATTTTGTGAATTCACAGGTTACAGAAACAAAACAATTAAATTTATTATTATTGTTAATTTCAGCAGCGTCAATTTTATCAAAAATTCTTTCCCTAGCAAGTCCATCTTCACCTCCATGACCAAAATAATTTATTACAAGCGCACCCTGCTTCATGCCATTAATTATTTGATTATTTACTTCAGGATATCTTTCACCACCAGATGATGTCTCCTGATTAAACGCATCTATTAAAATTTTTTTTGTATTGAAAAAAGGTTTATTCTGAGTAATTAAATCAGCAATATTATTTGATGTTGATTGAATAATATTTTCCCAAGGCTCATCAACATCGTCTGAAATCACAATAATTCTATTTCTCCAATCACCATATGAATCTTGAGAATAATAAGACTCTATTTTATCAATTAAATCAATTGCTTTTTGATTAGAATCAGCTAATATTCTGCCTACAGCTATATCTAATTTATTAGAACTAGTCATTGATCCTTCGTTAAAGTCCATCATTCCAAAAAAATCATCTGAAATATATGAGCTTGAAAGACTAAAACTATTTAACGAATGCCAGGAAGGTATTATATTGGTGTTATTTGGAATTCTGTCTTTGTAATCAAATGATGCATCTCCAAATAAACATAGATACTTTAAACTATTTTCATTGTTTTCATTACTGTATACATATCTAACAAAGTTTCTGATGGCAGAAATATCTTGATTTCCAGAACTAAATTCGTTGTATATTTTTTCTACATCTACAACTTTGACATTTAAATTATTTTTAACCCTATTTATTTCAGCAAGTCTTTCTGCCTGTAGAATCATATCTGATCTAGCAATAATCAAATAATCTATCGGTTCGATTAGATTTTGGTCGTTAAAAAAAATTTCTTCTTTTAAATTTTGATTACTTATTTCAGGTTCATTTTCAAAAAAAGGCTCAAAATAAAAACTTTCATCAAAAGCAATGAATTTATTTGATTCAGAGTAAAATGATTTAAAACTGATCATGTTTGATTCTGAACTTGTTAATTCAAAAATATTTGAATTATCTGAAACATTCCATATGTGCTTAACATTTAAAGCATTACCAATTTCATAAGTTACAATTTCAGGCTGTTTCTCTAAATTTTTATTTTGAAATAATAATTGACCTCCGTTAAAATTTAAAAATGATCTACCTTCTAATGAAATATAATCAAGGTAAGCTGATGAGCTTGGATTGCCGTTATTGTTATAATCCAACGAAACATTCAATGTTGATGAATTTACATTAATTTCATTTGAATAACCAGCTCCAGACGCAAGAATAGGATCACCAATTGAGCCAAAGACTAATGTTGTAATTGGTGAATTATTAAGATTGATTGACATTGAAGTTGATATTTCAGATGTAGCAGCTGCATATAATCTAAGACTCACAGGATATTCAGTAATTAAGTCGTCTAACTCAAATTGGTAATTTTTAATGTTTTCAAAATCAAACCTGTCCCCAAACCATCTTCTGCCAATTTTGGCAAGATTATACTCGTCAACTTCATAGAATTTATAATTTGTGTAATAATTTATATTTAGATCAGAATTACCCTCAGGTTCAATAAGTTGATTTAATCTTAAACCATTTTCAGTACCTATAGAAATAAAATAAGAAATATTGTTCTCATATAAATTTAAATTTGTATCATTTTCATCGTTATAACCTTCAGGACCAATACCGTAAAAAAGTATATAATCCTCAGAATCAAAAACCCCATCCTCTTCCCCAACAATTTTAATTGTATTTTCAATAGGGTCTGTTGGAAAGTCATCTTGATTTTGTAAGGACAGCATTCCACCCTTTCCGCTAAAAATTTTTATTTTTTTAGGATCAATGTTATTTGTATTAATCCCCAAATCATTTAAAAATTCTTTGTCAATTTTATGAATACCGGTATTATTTATGTAAAACTTATACCAATTACCACTACTTAACTTTGATGATTCAATTGAAGTTTTTAATTTTTTATTTTTTTTCAAATAATCATAACTAACAGAAAAATTTTCAATTTTTTTATATGTGCCATCCGAAAAAATTATTGGAGTTATTTCTAAAAAAGCCAGAATTTGATTTTTTGAAATTGAAGAATTTAAATTGACATTAAAATCATTTGGAAAAATTATTTTATCCAAACCACTAAAATTTTTAATATCTATAGTAGAGTATTTTACGTCTCTTATTTCAACCGATTTGGGATCAATCAATTTTGATTCACTCCACTGATTAATTAATTTAAATTTTTCTTGAATAGAATATTCAATTTTAAAATTTTTAGTATCAGGTAAATTAACCGATATTTTACTAATTTCATATACAACAGACCCACCCCATTCAACATTAAAATTAATTGTTTCTTTAGCTAAGATATAAGGTGTAAAAAATAAAAAAAATAAAACTACAGGTCTCATAAACACAAAAACGGTTTAGAACAATTATTATTATTTAGAAAAATAAATTAATAAAAATAATATAATATTAAGATTAAGTTGACGTTTAATTGATATAAATCAATACGGTATAATAATTGTATCATTAGATTTAATTATTATATTTGAAATCTCAAGTAATGAGCATATAAAATTTAGTATGGATAAAAAATTAAAATTTTACGCGTCAATTTTATTTAGTATGGTATTGCTTTTTTCGTTTGAAAGCTGCAACAAATCCCAGTTTTCCCCAAATAGAAATATTTCTCAAGGAACTGGTTGGGATATAAATTCAAAAAAAGGCGGATTTCAATACAATACAAACTTTAAAGGTCAAGAAGCTCCTCCAAATATGGTACTTGTTGAAGGTGGTACTTATACAAAAGGAAAAGTTCAGGATGATCCGATGAGAGATTGGAATAATACTCCTAATCAACAACATGTACAATCTTTTTACATGGATCAAACTGAAGTAACAAATAAAATGTATCTTGAATATTTAGATTGGCTTAAAAGAAATTTCCCTCCATCTGAATCTAAATTCAGAGATATTTATAAAAATGCCTTACCTGACACATTGGTGTGGAGAAACAAACTTGGATACGCTGAGGATATGGTTAACAACTATTTAAGACATCCTGCATTTGCTAATTATCCTGTAGTAGGTGTAAGTTGGTTACAGGCTTACGAATATTCTGAGTGGAGATCTGATAGGTATCAAGAATTAGTGCTAGAAAGAAATGGGTTTTTGGTCAGAGACGCAAAAACAGATAGTGTAAATAGCCAAAGTTCTTTTAGTTTAGATACATATGTTATTGATCCGAATTCAACCTATGGTGGCAATTCAAATGTCTTAAGGGGTAAACAAACCAGAACTCCAGATTCTTTACTTCCAAAATCAGCTAGTAGAGAATCAGGATTTATAACTCCTAAATTTAGACTTCCCACTGAATCTGAATGGGAGTATGCAGCATTAGGTTTAACTGAAATGAGAGAATTTAATAACTATTCCGGTAGAAAAAAGTATCCTTGGAAAGGACAGTATACCAGAACAGGGCAAAGAAGAAATTTGGGTGATCAACTAGCTAATTTTAAAAATAGTGATGGAGATTATGGCGGAATTGCAGGGTGGTCAGATGATGGTGCTGATATAACGAATCAGGTTGGATCTTACAATGCTAATTCGTTTGGATTATATGACATGGCAGGAAATGTAGCAGAATGGGTAGCTGATGTCTACAGACCTATTGTGGATGATGAATTTAATGATTTCAATTATTTTAGAGGAAATGACTATAAGAAATTTAAAATAGATGAAAATGGTGTTGTTATAGCATCTGAAGCTCAATACAAAACACTTCCAAATGGCAAAAGAATAGCGATTGTGCTTCCTGGAGAAATCGAAAGAACTGACTTGGATGATGAAGATACTAGATACAGGACTCAATTTGATAAAGGCTATAATATTAATTTTAGAGATGGAGATAATTCTTCATCTAGAAGATATGATAGAGCTGATGACGAAGAATCTAGTTCTCAAATAATGTATAAATCTCCTGATTATAACGATACCAACTTAGATAATGATGTATTTGATTATGATTCTGATATTTCAAAAACAACACTTATTAATGATCAAGTTAGGGTTTTCAAGGGCGGTTCTTGGAAAGACAGAGCCTATTGGTTAGATCCTGCTCAAAGAAGATTTTATCCACAAGATCAAGCTACTGACTTTATTGGATTTAGATGCGCAATGTCACGTTTAGGCTCAAAAACTTCAAGTAAAAAGAAAACTAGAAATTAACAGATCCAAACTTTTATAAAAAATCCTAATAAATTTATTAGGATTTTTTTTAAATTTAATTTATGTCAATTGATGAAATTTATAGAATTTTTAAAGAATGTAGTGGGGTAACAACTGATTCTAGAAGTACAAAAGAAAATAATTTATTTTTTGGTTTAAAAGGAGATAAATTTAATGGTAATGAATATGCAAGAAAAGCAATCGAAAACGGAGCAAAATATGCCATTATTGATGAAAAAACACACGATGTTGACAATAGATATATTTTAGTTAAAAATTCTCTTGAAACACTTCAAAAGTTATCCAATTTACACAGGAAAAAATCAAATGTTAAAGTAATCGGAATTACTGGGAGTAACGGAAAGACCACATCAAAAGAGTTAATTAATATTGTACTATCTACAAAGTATAAAACTTGTTTTACAATTGGAAATTTAAATAACCATATAGGAGTTCCTTTGACTCTTTTAAATCTCACTAAGGATTCAGAAATTGCAATAATCGAAATGGGTGCTAATCATATTGGAGAAATAAATTTGTTATGTAATATATGTGACCCCGATTATGGATATATAACAAACTTTGGAAAAGCTCATCTTGAGGGATTTATTGATATGAATGGAGTTATAAAAGGGAAAAAAGAACTATATGATTATATTATTTCTAAAAACGGAATGATTTTCCTAGACAATGATAACGCTAAACAGAAAGAAATTATAAAAGAATATTCTAACGTGTATAGTTTTGGTAAATCTAGCGGGGATATTTTATATAATGTATGTACAACCCAACCAAACATCAATATAGACATAGAAAATATAACAATTAAAAGTTCACTTTTTGGAAACCATAATATAGAAAATATAATGGCAGCAGTGACTATTGGTAGATATTTTAAAATTGATTATGAAAAAATCAAAAATGAAATTTCTAATTATATTTCCTCAAATAACAGGTCTCAAATAATTATCAAAGGATCTAATAAAATAATTTTAGATGCCTATAATGCTAATCCAACCAGTATGATTTTAGCTATCAAATATTTTGAAAAATTAAATAAAAAAAATAAAATTTTAATACTTGGTGACATGTTTGAATTAGGAAAAAATTGGTTAAAATATCATCAGGAAATTTCTGATTATTGCAAAACATTTAAAAAAGAAAAGATATATTTAATTGGAGAGCTATTTTTAAAAACTGAAAAAAATAAGAACTTTGATTATTATAAAAATATTGATGAATTAATTAAAGAAAATAAATTGTCAAATATTTTTGATTCGCACATACTGATTAAAGGGTCCAGAGGAGTTAAGCTTGAAAAATTGATCCAATATATTGGCTAACCTCCTATAACTGTAATTATAATTTTTCTTTTACTTGCTTTATTTCTATGTTCACAAAGATATATCCCTTGCCAATTACCTAACATGGGGATCCCATTGTTAATAGGAAATAAAACAGAGGTGCCAAGTAAACTACTCTTAATATGCGATGTCATATCATCTGGTCCTTCTAAAGTATGCTTAAAATGAGTTTCATTTTCAGAAACTAATTTATTAAAATGAGTTTCAAAATCGTCTCTAACAAAAGGATCAGAGTTCTCATTAATTGTTAGGCTAGCAGAAGTATGTTTAATAAAGACATGAACAATACCAGTTAGTAAAGGAAGTTCATTAAAAATACTATTTGAAATTATATGAAAACCTCTATTAAATGGGCCTATTTGGATTTCTTTCTGAAAATTCATTTCCATGAAATTAAAAATAAATTTTAATTAATAATTAACAATTTGGTGTTAAATTTGCGATTATTTGAATTATGAAAAAATATTTAATATCCTTTGGGGCAGGAATTTTAATTTTACTATTTGCTTATTTTATTTCTGATGTAATTTTAAACTTAAAAAAAGATAATACTTCTGACGTTTCTGAAATTTCTAAACTAGTTTCAGTTATTGAGGTTAAAAACTCTTCAAATTCAATTAAGCTTTCAGTAGATGGACGATTAAAGTCTAAAGATAAGATTGATATTTATAGCGAGGTTCAAGGCATAGTTAAGTTTAATAAAAATATTTTTGAGGAGGGTGAAGTGTTTAAAAAAAATGATTTGATATTATCCGTTAAATCAAATGAATTTTTGTCTTCAGTTAAACAGGCTAGAAGTGAATTTCAAAAATTAATAGCTTCGATTTTACCAGATATAAAAATTGATTTTAATGAAAATTTCAATGATTGGGAAAGATATTTTAAAGAATTTAATATACATGAAAAAGTTCCCACACTTCCAAATTCAAAAAGCGAAAAAGAAAAATTCTATTTAGTTGGAAAAGGAATTCAATCCATGTATTACAAAGTTTTAAGCTTAGAAGAAAAGCTTAAAAAATTTAATATTTATGCACCGTTTAACGGCACATTATCTAAAACATATATTTCTGAAGGAACTCTAATTAACCCTGGCATGATTTTAGGCTCGTATATTAGCACATCTAATTTTGAATTAATCACCAATATTCCCTCAAAGTATTCTGATTTTATTTCAAAAAACCTTCAAATAACATTTATGATAAAAGATAAAACATATAAAGGTGTTGTTAAAAGAATAAATAAAAATATTGATGAACTTTCTCAAACAGTTAGCATTTATATTGAATTTATAAATAAAGATTTAAAGGACGGTATGTATGTTAGCACAAAGATTCCTTTAAATATAAATAGTGAAGGTTTTTCAGTTTCAAGATCAATTTTAATTAATGATTCATTTATTTATGTAGCTGAAAATGATAGCGTAGTTGGAATCAGAAATGTCAAACCAATATATTACGATGACGATTCTGTTATAATTTCAGGGTTAGATAACGGAACAAAGATTATTTCATCTTATATTCCAGGGATTTATAAAGGAATGAAAATAAAAATCTCAAATTAGTGAGAAAAATAATAGCTTATTTTGTTAAGTATCCAAAAGCAGTAAATATTCTCGTAATGTTTTTTATTGTTTTTGGAATTTCTGGTGTGCTCGCATTAAAATCATCATTTTTTCCGTTAATTGACTCAAAATTTATATCCATAAATGCAATCTATCCTGGAGCATCTCCTCAAGAAGTTGAAGAGGGTGTAATATACAAAATAGAAGAAAATTTAAAAGGAGTTGCAGGTATAGTTAGGGTTACTTCTACTTCTAGGGAGAATTCTGGAACCATTTTGGTTGAAACTAATGAAGATTTTGAATTAGATGCAATTCTCTTTGAAGTAAAAAATGCAGTCGATAAAGTTCCGTCATTTCCCTCTGATCTTGAACCAATAGTTATAACTAAAATCGAAGAACAACAACCTACTTTGATATTTTCATTAACAGGTGAAAACATTGATTTAAAATCACTAAAAAATATTTCAAAAAATATCGAAAAAGATATTAGAAATATTGAGGGTATTTCTCAGATTTCTATTTCAGGTTTTCCTGAGGAGGAAATAGAGATTTCGGTTACCGAAGAAGATTTGTTAAGATATAATTTGTCCTTTGAAGAAGTCATTAACTCAGTTTCAAGAACAAATATTCTTGCTACCGGTGGGACTATAAAAACAAATAAGGAAGAATTTTTAATAAGAGCAAGTAATAAAAGTTACTATGCAAATGAACTTAAAAATATTATTGTAAGATCTTCTCCAGATGGTAAAAAAATAAGATTAAGCGATATTGCTAAAATTAAGGATCAATTTTCTGAAACCCCTATATCAGCATTGGTTAATAATGAAACTGCAATAATTTTATCTGTTACAAGTACAAATAATGAAGATATGATGGATTCTGCAAATCGAATTAATCAATATATTGATGATTTTAACTTGGTCAATACTAATTTAAAATTAACATCTCTTAAGGATTATTCAATTGCATTACGTCAAAGAACTAATCTCCTACTTGAAAATGGAGGTTTAGGTATTTTATTGGTATTGTTATTTTTATCCCTGTTTTTGAATATAAGACTTGCATTTTGGGTAGCATTTGGCTTACCTATATCATTTCTAGGTATGTTAATTTTTGCTGGTGAATTTGATATTACAATAAATTTAATGTCACTTTTTGGGATGATTGTTGTTATTGGTATTTTAGTTGATGATGGAATTGTTATTGCAGAAAATATATTTAGACATTATGAAGAAGGGAAAAGTCCAGAACAGGCAGCTGTTGATGGGACAATGGAGGTTCTTCCAGCAATTGTTTCAGCAATTATAACAACCCTTATAGCATTTTCAACTTTATTATTACTTGCGGGTGATGTTGGAAACTTTTTTGGTGAAGTTGCGATGATTGTAATATTAACATTGATTGTATCCCTNGTTGAAGCCCTTATTATTTTACCTTCTCATTTAGCTCATTCNAATGCTCTNCGTAAAAAGGATGAAATAAAAAATAATCTAATTTTTAGATTTTTTAAGTATATGAGAACTNTTAATNATAAAGGTTTTCAATTAATGAGATGGCTTAGAGANAAAGTNTANAGNCCAACANTAANATTTGCTNTAAAAAATAGATTTTTAAGTTTCTCTGGTTTTATTGCTGCACTNTACCTNACNATAAGTTCNGTTTTTGGAGGTATAATAGGNGTAACATTTTTNCCGATGATTGACAGTGANGCTGTAACTGTAGATTTGAAAATGCCNATGGGTACTAATGTGATGNTTACAGATTCAATAATCAATNTAATTGAAANTCATGCAATTCAAATNGGTNAAGAANTTGAAGAAAAGTANATGAAAAATGANGAAAGAAANTTAATTGAACACATTCAAAAAAANATTGGCANNTCTGCTGATAATATGTCAATGGTCAAAGGNTTTGGAGATATTGGTGGNTCATCAACAGCATCNCTAGAAATATTTCTTCTTGACAGTGAAAACAGACCACAAAATATTAGNGCCACNGAAATGGCAAACTTGATCAGANAANGAACAGGNNAAATAATTGGNGCTGAAAAATTTATTGTAGATGGNGGNGCNAACTTTGGAGGTAGTCCAGTTGCNATTTCTTTGTTAAGTNATAATGTTCAAGAACTAAAAAATGCAAAGTCTGAATTAATGCAAAAATTATTTCAAAANCCCAAGTTAACNGATATTNCNAGNAATGANCCAGANGGAATAAAAGAAATTGATATTAAATTAATTGANAATGCTTANCTNTTNGGNCTTTCTTATGCATATGTNATGAAACAGGTNAGNGCTGCATTTTTTGGNATAGAAGCTCAAAGNTTCCAAAGAGGTGAAGATGAAATAAGAGTTTGGGTGAGATATGACAAGAGCTCANGATCTNTGATAAAAAANATGGANGAAATGAGNATNTTAGCTCCTAATGGCGCAAGAATTCCGTTAAATGAAATTGCTANCTANAGTATTAANAGAGGTGAAGTTTCTATNAATCATCTTGATGGAAGNAGAGAAATTCAAGTAAATGCAAATCTACTTGANCCANGTGAAAGTGCNTCTGATATAGTTTTCAGTGTTCANAATNATATNATTCCNGATCTTAAAGANAANTATCCTTCAATCAAAGTATCTTTTGAAGGTCAATACAGAGAAGCAAANAAAACTATTGANTCTTCAAANGTTGTATTTCCNTTAGCCTTATTTTTAATATTCTGTACNATAGGNTTTGTNTTTAGAACATACAGTCAACCTTTTCTNTTATTACTTTTAATNCCCTTTAGCTTNACAACAGTTGCATGGGGNCANCTNTTNCATGGNTTTCCAATAAATGTAATTTCACTACTNGGNATAATTGCCCTTATNGGAATNTTNGTAAATGATGGATTAGTANTNATATCAAAATTTAANTCAAATNTNAGNGAGGGAATGAGTTTTGANGATTCAATTTTTAAAGCNGGAANAGAAAGATTTAGAGCNATTTTTNTAACATCCATAACAACAATNGCAGGATTNGCNCCAATTATTTTNGANAAAAGTTTTCAAGCTCAGTTACTTAANCCNATGGCNATTTCGATAGCCTATGGTATCGGNTATGCAACATTTTTAACATTAATATTATTACCTATTTTAATATCATTTACAAATTCANTTAAAGTAAACTTTATCTGGATTNTAAANGGNAAAANGCCTAATAAAAGAGATGTNGAAGCNCCTGTNGTTGAACAAAATAGAGAAATAAATTGAAAAATAAATTATACATATTATTAATATTATTTTGNGGAATAATCAGTTCTAAAGGTCAATCTAAATTGACAATTTCTGAAGCTGTAAAAAATACACTCGAAAATAATTTAGAAATAAAGTACTATGAAAATCTAGAAAAAATTTCAAAAAATAATTCAAGTATTTTAAATAATAATTATCTGCCTAACGTACAATTAGGAACTGATTTAAATACAAATATTCAAAATATTGAAATTGAAACTCCTGATGGATTTTCCGGACAATTAGATAATTCAAAAATTGATAATAATAATTCTACCATTTCTTTGAATTATAATATAATTGATGCATCAGGTAGAAGATTTAATTATAAAAAATCTAAGGAACTCTATTCTAAATCGAAACTAGAAGTAAAAGAAATNATAGAAAATACTTTAATGCAATTNTTTTCTATATTTTTTGANGTTGGNAGACTAACAGAGGAAAAAAATATTTTACAAAATACTTTNCAAATTTCTAAAGAAAGATATAAGAGAAAATTAGTTCAGTTTGAATATGGGCAAACAAATAAATTAGAGATTTTAAATGCCGAAGTTGATGTTAATTCAGATAGTATAAATCTTTTAAATACTTCAAAGGAGTTATCTAATGTAAAAAGAGATTTAAATCTAATAATGAATGTAAATCTTGACAATAATTTTGAAATAGAAAATTCTATTAATTTTACAGAAAAAGCAATATTAATTGACGCTTATAGCAAAGGAATTATAGGTAATACTAAATTTTTGATTAGTGAAAAAGATATAATCATTTCANATTTAGAAGATAAAGCTACCAGATTTTCATACTTACCAACAATNGGTTTAATCGGATCATATGGATGGAATGAAAGTATAAATGACAATCCATATGCGTTTTATAATAAAAGTTTCTCGAATGGATTCACTGCTGGTCTTAGTGTTAGATGGAATTTATTTAGTGGTGGTAAAAGAATTACAGCAAACAAAAATTCTAAGATTTATTANGAAAATACAGAAATAACAAAAGAAAAAATAAAGCTAGAATTAGAAAGTGAATTTAAAAATGCATATCANACTCATTTAAATAATATTTACATTCTAGAAGCACAGGGAAAAAATTTAGAAGTAAATAAAGATAATTTTGAAAGAAATAAAGAAAAATACAAAATTGGTTCAATAAGCTCAATAGAATTTAGAAATGCACAACTCAACTTGTTAAATGCACAACTAAGAGAAAATATTTTTAGATATCAAGCTAAAATTTCTGAATTATATTTTTTAAAACTTTCAGGTCAAATAATATCTAGATTTAAATAAAAAAATTTAAATCTGTAATTAAAAAAGCACCTTAAAAAGGTGCTTTTTTGTAAAATAAAAATAAATTTTATTATTATTGAACTGGCTCTTCAGCTGGCTCTTCAGCTACTTCTTCAGAAGATTCTTCTGCAGCATCATCTGCTACGATTGAATCATTAACTTCTTCAGCTACAGCTTCTTCAACCACCTCTTCTACAGGTGCACTTGCATCTTCAGCAGTTTTTTTGTTAGTTGGCTCACATGATACCAATCCTAACACAACTAGTAATGTTAAAAATTTTTTCATCGTTTTATGATTTAATTATATATATATTTAAATGCAAAAGTACAATTTTTTATTTTAAGCTTTAAAATCTGCTAAAACTAAAATCGTTATTTTTTTAATTTTAACAGATTTTATGTATTTTATTCTTGAAAAGAAGCCATAAATCCTCCAAAATCAAAGTAATCTCCACCACCAATAATTTTTCCATCTTTAAATGCCATTGGATGGTATGATTTAAGTTCCCACTCCTTACCAGACTCTGTATGAATCCCTGTCCATGTACCGTAAGTTCTAACGCTACCATCTCTCATACCAGTTTCAGGATCAACCCCTGGCAACCAATAGTCTGCATTAAATCTAATACTATCAAACATCTGTTGATACATTTTCATAGACTCTATATGCTCTGATCTTCCATAATTTTCAGATCCATAAACAGGAGGTGACCAATCTAGATCCTCATGAATAAGCTCAGCTTGAGCTTCCCAGTCTTCAGTGTAATGTAAGTCAATAAACTTTTTTGCAATTTCCTTATTCATTTCAAAATCAGGATGCTGTACATTAACAGATTTTTTATCAGCTGAATCTATATTGTTAGAACATGCTGTAAAAAGTATTGTGATCAGTAAAATTGTTATTCTCTTCATCTTAGTTTAATTTAAGTTTTGCCCAATTTACAATAATTATATTAATAATATTCAATTCTTAATATACTAGGTAAGTCTGAGTAATATAAATCCATACTACCTTCACAACAATTAAAACTTGTAGGTTTCCATCCCCAATAAATTTTAAATTTTTTCCCAATCAATGTAGAATTTGTTTCAGATTCTTTAAAAAAAGGAATGTCTCCCAGATTATTATCTCCGTTACCAAAATCATAAAATCTTCCATCTTCACCTTTAAAAGTAAAATAAAAATAATCATGTAATTCATAACCTTGATATGTAGCAATAATTGGATTATTTACATTTTTCATTTTACTATACTCANTAAAGATAAATTCTATCACCTCTTTTGGGTATGTGAGCTGAGTACTATCTAANNTTTTTAACCATTCATTTCTTTNGTTATTTTTAAAATATTTTTGAGATATTAATTTTTCATCTTNCTCAATATGAGAAGCATTTTTTTNTGTTTTTTGTGAACACGTAAGTAAAAAGAATATTAATAAAATTGAGAGGATTTTTTTCATTTTACATATTTAAAGTGAATTGATTTGTTAACACATTTAAAAATTATCTTTAATTATATTATTTATCTTGTAATTTTGTTAATATATGAAAAAAATTGATCTATTACTTTCAGATTATTCAGGTAATTTAAATAAAAAAAAATGGAATTATTACCAAGAATGGAATAACGCTATTTTTCTTCATTTTAAAATTCCATATAATATTTTAAANCCTTTAATTCCAAAGGGATTAGAATTAGATAGTTTTAATAATAACTATTATGTTTCATTAGTTGCATTCACTATGAATGAATTACATCCTAAAAATTTATTTCCAATCGGTTTTATTTCTGATTTTCATGAAATAAATATTAGAACTTATGTTAAAAAAAATAATCATCATGGGGTTTATTTCTTAAATATTGAAGCTGAAAAAAAAATATCAGCTTATATTGCTCGANNTCTNTCTAAACTACCTTATGAAGCATCANAAATAAANAGAGAAAATAATTCTTATATCTCTTATAANTACAGCAAAAAATTTGAATTGAANATTCNATANAANCTANAAAANACCAAAGTTTTAAAAACTGATTTAGATATATGGCTCCTTGAAAGGTACTGTTTATTTTATGTAGATAATTTAAAAATTTACAGATTTGATATTTATCATAAAGAATGGCCATTACAAAAAATAGATTTAGTAGAACTAAAAATTAATTATCAATTTAATGACCTAATATTAAATACAGATAATATAGAAGGTTTTCACTACTCAAATGGAGTATCTGTTTTATCATGGCCAAAGGTTGATGTAAGTGACTAGAAATGAATTAAATAGATATTCATTATATTTAATTAAATAAATAAAATTATGAGAAAATATTTTATCTTAATACTAACCGTTTTAATTAGCTCATCAGCTATAGGACAAGGATTAATAAAAGATTCAAAAGCTTCAGATTTAATCAAAAAAAATCCAAGAGTTCAAAAGTCAAGGTCAATAAATTTACCACCTAGTTACTCCTTAGAGCAATACACTCCTCACGTATTTGACCAGGGAAATTCTGATATGTGCGCAGCCTATTCTTTGGCTCTAGCTAGAACGATGATCTATGCCAGAAATAATAAATTAAGTGATAAAAATAAAATTTCAGCTGAGGCTTATTCTCCTTATTATATTTATACAAAATATAAAAGTGTTTCAAATGAAAGTTTTGACGGTGGTCTTAATATGTATTTTAATAAACTAAATGAATATGGCTATGCAAAAATTAAAGAAATTGAATACCCACACTATTTTCCATTTACCGAAAAGCAATTATGGGATTTTTCTACTCCCTCATACACAAATCTTCAAAATAAATACATAAAATCAGAAAAATTTGATCAAATTAACACTATTTATGTTGATGATATTGAAAGTAAAGAAGGAAGAAAAGAACTTATAAATTTGATCAAACAAGAAATAGTAAAAGAAAGACCTATTCTTTTTGGAATGAATATTTATGACACTTTTAGTCGATCAAAAGATGTATGGTCTGATGATGTTGAAACATGGTGTAATGAACTAATTAATACTAATGATGGAGAGGATTATTGTTATGCAAAAAATTCTAACCCCTCTGGCATGTGCGATAGGCATAAACCTGAAGATTATTATTCAGGTCATGCAATGACATTAATAGCATATGATGACAATAAATATTTTGGATCTTTTCTAATTCAAAATAGTTGGGGTATAGATTCTCATAATAATGGTAAAGTATGGATTCCGTATGATGTCTTTGCTAGATTAGCTGAAGAAATTCAATCTGTTGACAAGAAGGCCAAAACTATGTTTGACGAAGAAATAAAATATACCTTCAATTATCCAGATATAGAAATAATTGATAAAACAAAAGATTTTGGCTCTGATCTTGATTCCAATTGGTTTTTATTTACCGCAATGGCTATTGAAAAATTAGACGAAAAGGATGTTAAAAAAGGAAGAGTAATATTACCAAATAATTTAATTATAGAAGGAACTTTATCTAACAATCTGTTAAATGGATTTGGTAAGATAAATTTAAATAACAAATATATTTATGAAGGAAACTTTAAAAACGGGTTTTTTGATGGAAACGGTAAATTATTAATGTACGATCTTTGGGGTGATATAAGTAGCTACAGAGAAGGAGAATTTAAAGATGGAAAGTTTCTTAAAGGAAATGTTGAAGAAATTGTTAATCTTGGTAATCACTATGCAATACTTTGGGGAGACAGAAGAAATGGATATTCATACAGTGGAAATTTTTCTGATGGAAATTACAACGGATACGGAGTCATGAAGCATAATCAATATGAATGGGAAGTAAAAGGAGATTTTAAAGATGGTTGGCCAATCAAGGGAAAACAGACTACAGATTGGTTTGAATATGAAGGAGAATTGAAATATATGTTATGGCACGGAAGAGGTAAGCTCACATTGTGGGATGATTCGGTACAGGAAGGAAATTTTGAAAGAGGGGAATTTATTAATTAGATAATGAGAATAAAATTATTAATAATCTTTTTTCTTTTTTTTTCGATTGATTTTTTTTCACAGGATGAAAAAAGATTAGCGCTTGTTATCGGTAATGCAAATTATGATGATGGAGAATTAAAAAATCCAGAAAACGATGCATTATTAATCCAAAGTACTCTCCTTGAATTAAATTTTGAAGTAATTCTAGCTATTAATACAGAAAGTCAAAGAGACCTTATAGAGAAAATACAAGAATACGGTAGAGAAATTGATAATTACGATGTTGGATTTGTTTATTATGCTGGCCATGGGGTCCAGGTTAACGGAGAAAACTATTTGTTACCGACTAAAGAAAAATTTAATTGTATTGATGATGTAAAATACTACGGAGTTCCGGTTTCTGATATGATGAAACATTTTACTTCTGCATCAAATAAAGCTAATGTTATTATACTAGATGCCTGTAGGGATAACCCATTTGAAAAACCTTGTAACGAGGAACTTAGTAGATCTTTTGGAGATAAATCCCCTAAGGGATTAGCAGAAATTGCTCCTCCTGCTGGTTCTATAATTGCATTTTCAACTAGCCCAGGAGACACAGCATCTGATGGGGCTGGATTAAATTCTCTTTATTGCCTTACTCTAGTTGAAAATATGAAAAAAGAAAATGTCAGATTAGTTGATGTTTTTAGAAATGTAAGAACTACCATTAGAAATGAGTCTGGTGAAAGACAGATACCGATGGAGTATGACCAATTAGAAGGTCAATTCTATTTTACTGTTTCTAATTATAAAGATGAGTTTAAAAACATTGAAAAAATATTAGACGAAGAGGGTGATTATTTTGAAGCTCTAGAAATAGTTACTTATATATTAAATAATAGACCTAATGATAAAGAAGCTTTAATTAAAACTGCTAAAATTTATGACAAATTAGAAGAATATGATAAATCCATTGAGTTTTGGAATGCAGCTTTAGAATTGGGAGAAGATTCCGAAATTTATTCATTTCGGGGGAGTTCTTACTACCGTTTAGATGATAACGAAAAAGCACTAGCTGATTTTAATAAAGCTATTGAACTAGAACCAAGTAATGAATTATGTCATTACATAAGAGGTAGTTATTATGAGGAAGAAGGTAACTACGAAGCTGCACTAGAAGATTATAAAAAAGCTGTCGAATTAGATCCTGATAATCCTGACTATTTATTTAGAGTCGCATATGCGTATCATGAATTAGAGCAATTTGAAAATGCATTATCAACCTACATACAACATTCTGAAAAATTTGGAGATAGTGATTTTGTATATAATAATATGGCACTTATTTATCAAAATAATTTAAAAAACTACGATAAAGCACTTGAATATTATTCAAAAGCCATTGAAGTAAAAGAAGATGATCTTAGCTACACAAATCGGGGAGAATTATATTACGATTATTTAGATGATAACGAAAAAGCACTAGCTGATTTTAATAAAGCTATTAAACTAGAACCAAGTAATGCATTCAATCATTACATAAGAGGGAGTTCTTATGAGAGAGAAGGTAACAACGAAGCTGCTTTAAAAGATTATAAAAAAGCAGTTGAATTAAATCCTGATAATCCTGAATATTTATTTAGAGTAGCTTATGTGTATAATGAATTAGAGCAATTTGAAAATGCATTATCAACCTACATACAATATTCTGAAAAATTTGAAGAGGATTCAGCCTTATATAATAATATGGCGAATATTTATCTATATGATTTAAAAAACTACGATAAAGCACTTGAATATTATTCAAAAGCCATTGAAGTAAAAGAAGTTGCTCTTTATTACGGAAATAGGGGAGAATTATATTACGATTATTTAGATGATAACGAAAAAGCACTAGCTGATTTTAATAAAGCTATTGAACTAGAACCAAGTAATGCATACTATCATTACTTAAGAGGAGGTT
>NZUH01000013.1 GCA_002697255.1 Flavobacteriaceae bacterium
TGAGCCAATGCCGAGAATTGAACTCGGGACCTCTTCCTTACCAAGGAAGCGCTCTACCACTGAGCTACACCGGCTAGTGATTTTATGAGCGGGAGACCGGGTTCGAACCGGCGACATTCAGCTTGGAAGGCTGACGCTCTACCAACTGAGCTACTCCCGCGTTTTATGTGGGGAGAGCAGGATTCGAACCTGCGAAGTTAAAAACAGCAGATTTACAGTCTGCCCTCGTTGGCCGCTTGAGTATCTCCCCAAAATATATACTTAAAAGAACAAAATGAGCCGATGGAGGGACTCGAACCCACGACCTGCTGATTACAAATCAGCTGCTCTAGCCAGCTGAGCTACATCGGCTTAATTTTTTTAAAAAAACCTCCGCTAAATGCGGAATGCAAATGTAAATATTTATTTTTTCAAACAAAACAAATTATATTTTTTTTTACTGATATAAATTGATGAAAATTATCGCTTATTTCTTGGATGAGTTTTATTGAAAACCTTTTTCATCTCTTCAATGGATCGATTAGTATAGACTTGTGTTGCTGCCAAACTAGTATGCCCAAGCAAATCTTTTACAGAATTTAAATCAGCNCCGTTGTTTAACAAATGAGTTGCAAACGAATGTCTTAGTATATGAGGACTCTTTTTTTGTTTGGTTGAAAAATTAGAAAAATTATTATTTATTAATCTATAAACTAAATTTCCATACAATTTTTTTCCTTTTGATGTAATAAATAAATATTCATGGTCGTCAATAGATTTAACTTTATCTCTAAAGNCCAAATAATTATTTATCAAATCAGATAAATGATCAATAAGAGGAATATACCTTTCCTTATTTCTTTTTCCTAACACCTTAATTCTCTTATTTGAAAAATCAATATCATTAATTTTAAGATTGATTAATTCTTGTCTTCTAATACCAGTGCTATATAAAATTTCAAGTATTAAAAGGTTTCTATATCCTTGAAAATTTTTTTTAAAATTTAGAGGATTTAAAACATCCATCACTTCAGTTTCAGAAAAAGGAAGTTGTATAAATGATTTTGTCTTTAATGATTTATGAGTAGATAAAGGATTTTTTTCTATCGATTCTATTTTTAATAAAAACTTATAAAAACTATTTAATGATGAAATCTTTCGATTAATAGTTGCATTAGAAATATTCTTATTAACCTGTAAAACAATCCATGACCTAATCTGAGTATAATTAACATTTTTAATGCTATTTTGATCAAATTCATGAAAATTAAAGTCTTGAAATGATTTTAAATCACTCTTATATGCTTTTATAGTCTTAGCAGAATATTTTTTTTCAAATAGTAAGTAATCAAGGAAAGATTTAATTTCCATAAAATAAATTATTTATAAAGGTATAAATAACCTATTTAAAGTTAAATAATAAAGGTGATTATATTTCTTCTTTGTCTCTAAGGCCTTGAACGTATTGAGCTTTTTGAATTTCTGCTCTTCTTTTTACAGATGGTTTAATAAATTCTTTTCTTGTCTGCAAGGACCTTTTAGTTCCAGTTTTATCAAACTTTCTTTTGAAACGCTTTAATGCTCTATCTATATTTTCACCGTCTTTAATTGGTATTATCAGCATATTACAGACCTCCTTTCTTTAGAATTAAGGTGCAAATATAAACTAAAAATTATCTAACAAAAGATTTTAGTGATAAAAAATTATTTTTTTATTGCCTGCAAATATTTATTAAGTTGTTCCTTGACAATTGGAAACAAGAAATATAAACCTATCATATTTGGGAAAACCATAGCAAAAATCATAGCGTCTGAAAATGCCCATATTGAATTCATACTTGCTGCAGCTCCAATAATTACAAATACAAGAAATAAGACTTTATATGTCATATCTGCTACTTTACCTCTTCCAAATAAAAATTTCCATGATTGTAATCCATAATAAGACCAGGAAATCATTGTTGAAACAGCAAATAACACCACTGCAATTGTTAAAAATATATCTGAACCAGGAATATATTCAGCAAATGCCATTTGTGTAATTCCAGCTCCTTCATACATTATACCATCAATCATTACTCCACCCGTACCATTACCACCATAATCAAAGGCACCTGTTGAATTAAAAGTAATAATTACTAACGCTGTCATTGTACATATAACTACTGTATCAATAAAAGGTTCAAGTAAAGCAACTAATCCTTCTGAGGCAGCATATTTCGTTTTAACCGCAGAATGAGCAATAGATGCAGAACCTGCACCTGCTTCATTNGAAAATGCGGCCCTTTGAAAACCAACCATTAAAACCCCTATAACACCTCCAACTCCCATTGCGGTAGGATTAAAAGCTTCACTAATTATTAAGGCTATTGCATCATCAATAAATGAAAANTTAATTGCCAATATATAAANACAAGCTAGAATATATAGNAAAGCCATAAATGGAACAACTTTTTCNGTAACAGATGCAATTCTTTTAATCCCACCTATTATAATAACACCAACAAGGGCTGCTAGCACAATTCCTATCATAGCACCAGCAAATGTAGATTCATAACCAAAAAGATTTTTAATTACAATAGTTGCCTGGTTAGATTGAGCAGCATTTCCACCTCCAAATGAACCACCGATGCAAAATACAGCAAATAATGATGCAGCAATTGTTCCAAGGGTTTTAAATCCTTTAGATTTTAATCCTTTACTTATGTAATACATGGGTCCTCCGTATACAACTCCATCATCGTCTACATCCCTAAAATGAACTCCAAGTGTGCACTCTACAAACTTAGTAGACATACCTAATAAACCGCATACTATCATCCAGAAAGTTGCGCCAGGACCACCTAACGCTATAGCCAATGCTACACCAGCAATATTTCCATTACCTACAGTACCAGAAACAGCAGTTGCTAGAGCTTGAAAATGAGAAACTTCCCCTTCACTAGAATCAGAATCACTCTTTTCAAGTTCNTCATACTTTCCACGAACGACATTTATGGCTGTCCAAAAATATTTAATGTTAGGGAAACCAAAATATAAAGTGAAAAACAAGGCACTACCTACCAAAAGATATATTACAAAAGGATAATCTCCAATAGTATAGAAAACATAATAGCTAAAGAAATCTGAAATAGGCTGAAATGCCTCATCGATTCTTTGATCTAATCCTTTATCCTGAGCACTTAAATTTATTGAACTTAAAAGTGTAATAATAAATAGTATATTTTTTTTCATGGTAAGTATTTGAATGAAGCTTACAAGATGAGAAAAAAAATAGATTTTTGAAAATTAAATTACATGTAACCCATTTCACGCATCCAATTATCGTTATAAATCTTTTTTAAATATCTACTTCCATGATCNTGAAAGAGAACNACTACTAAATCATCAGGTTTAAAATTTTCCTTAAGCTGTAAAACACCTTTTATTGCAGCACCAGCAGAATTACCTAAAAACATACCTTCATCTATTAATAATTTTCTNCAAAATAAAGCNGCCTCTTTATCCGTGACCTTTGTAAAGCCATCAATAATATCAAAATTTACATTTTCAGGCAACATATCCTCACCAATCCCTTCAGTCATGTAGGGATAAATTTCATCCTTATCAAAAACTCTTGTCTCATGANATTTTTTTAATACAGAACCATAGGCATCAACTCCCCAAATTTTAATTTTAGGGTTTTTTTCTTTCANATACTTTCCNACTCCAGAAATAGTACCTCCAGTNCCTACCCCCACCACAAAATGAGTTACTTTTCCGTTGGTTTGATTCCAAATTTCGGGGGCAGTAGATTCAAAATGAGCTTTTGCATTACTGGGATTATCATATTGATTTACATACCAGGAATTTTCGGTTTCATCTGCAAGTCTTCTAGACACCGAATAATAAGATCTTTCATCATCTGGCTCAACATTAGTTGGGCAAACTATTACCTCAGCACCAAAAGCTTTTAAAATATCTATTTTTTCTTTTGATTGTTTGTCAGATGTAACAAAAATACAATTGTAACCTTTAGAAATTCCAGCTAATGCTAAACCCATTCCTGTATTACCTGATGTTCCTTCTATAATTGTACCACCAGGTTTTAAATCACCATTTTTTTCAGCATCAATTACCATCTTCAAGCCAATTCTATCTTTTACAGAATTTCCAGGATTGAAAGTTTCATACTTAGCATATACTTTACAGGGTAAATTTTTTGTAATCTTATTTAAAGAAATTAATGGTGTATTTCCGATAGTCTCGATAATGTTATTGTAGTATTTCATATGCTCTACAAAGATAAATCATTACTTAATAATATCTAGAAATTAGTCAAATTTAATTATGTCCTTCGGATTAATTTTTGAAACTATATAGCTAGGAATTAAAATTGAACAAAAACATAATAGCAAAACTANCAGATTAATNAATATTAAATGCTTAAAGTTTAAATATACCGGAACATANTCAACATAATATATTGTTTCATCTAAACTTACAATATCAAATTTATATTGAATAAAAATTAGTATTAATGCAATTAAATTACCGAAAATTACACCTCTTGTAAGCAGAAGCATTGAAATATAAATGAAAAACTTTCTAACTGTAAAAGTGGTAGCNCCCAATGCTTTCAGAATCCCAATCATGTTTATCCTCTCTAAAATTAAAACTAANAGAATAGAAACAATGTTTATTGATGCAACAATAATCATAATAACAAAAATTGCAGCAATATTTTTATCAAATAATTTAATCCATTCAAAAATTGAATAATATTTATCTTTTGAATTAATTACGTCAAATTCTGGTGGTGAATTTTCATAAATAATATTACTAGTCAAATCTATTTTATCAAAATCATCTAAATAAATTTCTAATGAGCTNACCTCGTTATTATTCCATTTATTAATTCTTTGAATATGACGCATATCTCCATATACATATTTTAAATCTAACTCTTCAAATCCAGAATTAAATATTCCAGTAACAATAAATTTTATAATTGATGGTGTGGAACTATTATTTTTTGAAAATATCATTTGAAGATCATCTCCTACAATTATATTTAATTTTTCCGATAATGACTTTGAAATTAAAATTTGATTAGATGTTTTTTCAGAAATCAAAGGAATCTCTCCTTTTATTATATAATTTTTAATATTCCAACTATAATCAGAATTCACTCCCTTAAAAAACCCTGCATGAAATTCATTTTGAGTTCTTAAAATTCCAAATTTAGTTGAAATTTTATCTACTTTATCTACCCCATTTAAAGCAGAAATTTTATTTATAAAATCATTATTTGGATTTATTGGGATTGAAATGTTTTCGTTTGATGTATTATTAAAACTTTGAATATTGATGTGTCCTTCNACAGATGAAATTTTATCCTTAATTTCTTTCTGCATTCCTGTTCCGATTGCAAATGAAATTATCATAACTATTATTCCAATTGAAATAGCTGTAGTTCCAATTTTTATTATTGGTGATGAAATGCTATTTTTATGAAAGTTAGCATTAGAAATTTTTTTAACTAAAAAATGTTCAAAATTCAAAACACAATATTTATTTTATTACTATTTATTTTATCGTTTAATATTTTAAATATAGAATATAAAACTAACGANACTAAAACTAGTGTTATTGTAGGTGCAAACCAAATATCAAAATATCAAAATATAATCAAAAACAAAAGAGTCGGTATTATTGCTAATCATACTTCGGTAATTTTCAAGGAAAATAACTTAAACTCACACCTTGTAGATTCGTTATTAAGTTTAGGATTTGATATTAAAAAAATATTTGCACCTGAGCATGGGTTTAGAGGAACTGAACCTAATGGTGCAAATATAAAAGATGAAATTGACAGTAAAACTGGTTTAAAGATAATATCGCTTCATGGTAATAAACGTAATTATGGTGAAATTGACGACAATGACCTTACCGATATAGATGTTTTAATTTTTGATATTCAAGATGTAGGNGTTAGATTTTACACACATCTTTCTGTNTTACATTATGTTATGAAAGCTTCTGCAAAAAATAATATACCTTTAATTGTTTTGGATAGACCAAATCCTAATGGTCATTACATTGATGGGCCTGTTCTAGATTTGAAAAATAAAAGTTTTGTTGGAATGCATGAGGTGCCGATAGTTTACGGCCTAACAATAGGAGAATACGCAAGAATGATTAACGGTGAGGGATGGCTCGGAGATAATTTAAAAACAGAATTAGAAATAATTAAATTAAAAAATTATAATAGAAATATTATTTACAATTTACCNATAGCTCCTTCACCGAATTTACCAAACAAAAGAGCTGTAAATTTATACCCATCCCTTTGTTTATTTGAAGGGACAAACATTAGTGTAGGTAGAGGAACAAACCTTCAGTTTCAAATTTATGGAAGCCCATTTTTAAATAAAAACAGAAATGAATTCAATTTTACTCCTTTAAGTAATAAAGGATCTAAATTTCCAAAGCATAATCAAATAATTTGTAACGGAAAAGATTTAAGGAAGGTTAAGGACCTTGATAAATTAAGTTTAAGTTATATTATAAGTGCTTATAATGATTCAAGAAATAAATATGAATTTTTTAATAGTTATTTTTTAAAATTATCTGGAAATGAAAGCTTGAAGAATCAAATAATAAATAATGTCCCAGAACTTGAAATAAAGCAAAGTTGGAAAAAAAATATTGACAACTTTAAATTAATAAGAAAGAAATATTTAATTTATGATAAATAATAAACATGAGTGAATTAATTGTTGAATATAATGATGTTGAAATTCAATTAGAGTCTGAATTAATAATCAAAGGACTTAATATTAAAATTAATAAAGGTGAGTTTGTATATATGATAGGTAAAACTGGATCTGGCAAATCAAGTATTCTCAAATCAATGTATTCTGAAAAAAAAATCATTTCAGGTAAAGCAATAGTTTCAAATGTTAATTTAAATAGTATCAGGGATAATAAAATACCTATTTTAAGAAGAAAAATTGGAATAATTTTTCAAGATTTTCAGTTACTAAAAGACAGAAGTGTTTATAATAATCTTGATTTTGTTCTAAGAGCTACGGGTTGGAAAAAAGCTGAATCAAGACGAAAAAAGATCGAAATGTGTTTAAGTAGAGTTCATATAATGGAACACTCATCAAAATTTCCTAACAGACTTTCTGGAGGAGAAAAACAAAAGGTTGCAATAGCAAGGGCACTTCTAAATGANCCTGAAATCATTATAGCAGATGAACCTACAGGAAATTTAGACCCAAAAAGTAGTATAGAAATTATGGAAGTTTTAAAAGAAATTAATNAAAATGGAAATACNATTTTAATGGCTACTCATGATTTCACATTATTAAAAAAATATTCTGCAAGAATTTTAAGATGTAAAAATGGAATTATAGACGAAATTGACTCTAGCAGTCTAGATATTGAAAAAATTTACTCATGATATCTATTTTAATTCCTTGCTTTGATTATAATGCATATCCATTNGTTAAAAAAATTGAAAAACAAGCATTAGTATTAAATATAAATTTTGAAATCATTTGTNTTGATGANGGTTCTTTTTCTTTAAAAAATGAAATTAATCAAAAAATTAATTCTCTTACAAATTGTAAGTTTTTTGAATCCAAAAAAAATATTGGAAGAATAAAAAACAGAATATTACTTGCTGAAAAATCACAATATGACTGGGTTATTTTTATTGACGTAGATACAACTCCGATAGATGATNATTTTTTAAAAAAATATTTATCATTAATTAACAATAATAGTATAATTTTTGGAGGTTGTTGCTTTAATAATTTAACAAAAATAAATGGCGGATATTTAAGATATATGTTTGGAAAAAAGAGAGAAGAAAAAAATTCAGAATTAAGAAATAAAAAACCATATAAATATNTCTCATCTTCTAATTTTTTAGCTAAAAAAAATATTCTTCTTAGTGTTTTATCAAATATAGCTAATTCGTCATACGGAAACGACTACATATTTGGGTCAATTTTAAAAGATAAAAATATAAATATATTACATGTCGACAATCNGGTTCTTATTAATGAAGTTGATGAAAATGAAGTTTTTATTGATAAAACTAAAAAAGCATTAGAAAATTTGATGAAAAATTATAAAGAAAATAAAATTAAAAATCATAGTATCTCAATTTTAAAACTATACGTATTCCTAGAAATATTTTGTTTAAAAGGATTTTATATATGGACTACAGGATTATTTGATAAAATAATTAATGAAAATTTAAAAAGTAAAANTCCAAATATATTTTTATTTGATCTTTTTAGGTTAAAATATTTGTGTGAAATTAAAAATTTTTGAATTTTTTAAAATTATTATAATTTCTAAAATAATCTGCTTCGTCAAAATACTCTGAAGCTAAAACAAGACAAATAGAACCTGATGAGAAATTATCCATTTCCCTCCAAATACCTTTTGGGATAAGTAGACCTTTGTTAGGTTTATTAAGCATTATTTTTTTGTTTGAATTNCCATCNTCAACCATAACCTCAAAGCTTCCGCTTAATGGAATCATAAATTGAATTAAATTTTTATGTGCATGACCTCCTCTGTAAGCATCACTTGGAACATCATATAAATAATATACTCTTTTGATTTCAAAAGGAATTATATTCATTTCAATAACCGAAAGTTTCCCTCTTCCTTTTGGATCAATAATTTTTGGGATTTCGATAATTTTTACATCATCAATTTTTGTCATTTGAGCTCGTTATATTTTTTAATTCCTCTTAAACCAATATTATACTTGTAAATTAATTCATTTAAAGTTATCATTTTTTTTACTTTTAGTAATAAAAGATGATGAACTAGCTTAATGTATGATAAATATCCGTAAAATTTGTAAAAAATCGCTGATCGTGCAAAAATGTTTTTATCCTCGTTAGCAAACTGACCAGAACTTTCAAAAGAATGTGTAAGGATTATTTTTGGACAACAAAATATTTTAAGTTTATGATCAATTATATTTCTCAAAAAAATATATTCATCACCCGTTTCAAAAGTTGATCCTAATCCAAATAAAGGATCAAACTGAATTTTATTAGAAATAATCTTATTTCTTCTAAATGCAATAAGAAATGTGTTCACAAAAGAAATACTTCTATAATTATGATTTTTCACATTTGGATAATTTTTAAATAGTTCACCAGCATTATTTTTTGCATAATANGTTATTACGTCATGATCATTTTTTTTAAAAGAATTAATAATTATATCAGCAAAATTTTTTTCGTANATAACATCATCATCACATAGTAAGCATATTTCAGCATTTGACTTTGAAATAGCAAAATTTCGACTATTTGACAATCCTTTTGCTTTAATATTATAATATTCAATATTTTTCAATTCTGAAATTAGACTTAAATCCTTTGGAATTTCTGACTGATCAACTATTAAAATTGAATAATCTAAGGATAAACAATTATCAAACATTTTATATAAAAAACTGAAGTCTTTTTTTCCCTTTGTAGAAATTAAGAGTTGTAAATTATTTGATTTTTTTAACACTTGTGTCATTAAAAAATTATATTTGATAGAACTGATAACAATATAATGAAAATCTTACTTATTGGTGAATATAGTAATCTTCACAATTCTTTAAAACAAGGATTATTGAAAAATAACCATGAAGTTGTTTTAGTTGGAAGTGGAGATGGTTTTAAAAAATATGATGTTGATATTTTAATTAAGTCAACAATTTTTGAAAATAAATTTTTAAAAATTATAGCAAAAGTTTTTGATAGACTTTTTAGAGTTAGTCTTAACGAANTAGAAATATATTTCAAAGCNAAAAAAATGCTAAAATCATTAAATAAATTTGATATTGTTCAATTAATAAACGAGAGATCATTCAATACAGCTGCATCGCTTGAAATTAAACTTTTAAAACAAGTATTTGAAAAGAATGAAAATGTCTTTTTACTAGCGTGTGGTGTGGATTATAATAGTGTCAATTATGCTTATAAAAAAGAATTTAAATATTCTATATTAACACCTTTTTTTGAAAATAAAAAATTAAAAAAAGAATATAGACATATTCTAAAATATTTAAATTCAGATCATAAAAAATTAAGTATTTATCTTAAGAAAAATATTCGGGGGGTAATAAGTTCTGATTTAGATTATCATATTCCATATAAAAATTCCAAAAAATATATTGGAATGATACCAAATCCTATAAATATTGATTTACTAAAAGACTNCACAATAAATTTTGAAAATACTATTGTTATTCTTCACGCAATTAACTCAAAAAATAAAATAAAAAAGGGAAATATTTTTTTTGAAAAAGCCTTAAAGAAAATTAAAAATAAATACAATGATAAAATTAAAATTATCACAACGGTTGATAAACCGTATTCAGTTCACATAGAAAATATAAAAAAATGTCATATACTTCTTGATCAAGTTTATGCTTATGATCAAGGATATAATGCATTGGAGGCAATGGCTATGGGTAAAATAGTTTTTACTGGAGCAGAAAAAGAATGGTTAAAATATTATAATATTAAAGATGATTCTACCGTTATTAATGCTGTACCAGATGTTTCATTTATATTTAAAAAATTATCATGGTTAATCGAAAATCCAGAACAATTAAAGATAATTTCTAAAAATGCCAGGAATTTTATTTTAAAACACCATGANTATAATATAATAATAAAAAAATATTTAGAAGTTTGGGGGAATTAATTAAACATTTTAAACCAGATTTATTTATCCCAGGAGCAGCAAAATCTGGGACAACATCTCTACACGATCTACTTAATGAACACCCTGAAATATCAATGTCTTCAATAAAAGAACCTGGTTATTGGAAAAATAAAAAATTTAATAATTTTTGTGAACAAGATATTCTTAATTATGAAAACCTATTTGAAAAAAAAATAAAGATTAAAGGTGAATCTAGTACTGCATATATGTATCATGATAGTTTTTTAAAAAATATTAAAGAAAATTATAAGATTCCTCCAAAGTTTATTTTTATTTTAAGAAACCCCATTGACAGATATGTGTCACATTTCTACTGGATGAAAGGTTTAGGATTAGAGAAAGACGATATAAAAAACGTGATAAACAGAGAAAGTCATACCAATTTTATAGAATATGATTATTATCCAAAACATTATTTTCAATTTGGTTTATATTCAAAATGGATACAACGTTTTATTGATAATTTTGGGCATAAAAATATTAAATTAATTACTCTTGAAAATCTGGTATCAAATCGAATTGACACGGTTAACTCATGTTTTGATTTTTTAGGATTAAAAAAAATTAAATCAATACCAGAAAAATCTTCAAATAAAACAACAAAAATAAGGTATTCATGTATATATCATTTTGTAAGAAAGTCTTCAATTGGTAAAATGAACTACACAAAAATTGGTAAAATATTTTTATCAAAGAAATCAATTAATGGAATAAAAAATAAATTGAAAGAAATAATAATAAATTGGAAAACAGAGGAGTTTAAATATGAACCTTTACAATCAGAATACAGAAATTACTTAAAAGACTCTGGATATAATAGTGATGTAAAAAAATTAAAAGATATTTTTAATTATTCATTCAAAGAATGGAAAGACTTTAATTAATTGCAAATGAATTTTATAAAAACTTCTTTTTTATCTGGTTTAAGCACCGCAATCAGTTTATTAGCTAGATTGATTTCAACAAAGATAGTTGCTGTTTATTTAGGTACTAATGGGATGTTTCTTATGGGGCAATTAAAAGATTTTTTAAGATTGAGTAACACCGTAAGTTCATTTGGAATTGAAAATGGTATTATTAAGTATACATCAGAATATGAAAAACAAGAAACAGAATTAAGAGGTATTATTGGTACTAGCTTTAAAATAAACTTTTTTAGTGCAATAATTGTTTCTGTATTAATATTAATTTTTAATGAAAATATCGCTGATTTTCTTCAAATAAATTTTGATAAAAATTTCTATTTTTTATTACTGATAATTTCTATAATATCAGCTTCGATACACACATGTTTTTTATCTATTTATAATGGTTTAAAAAAGATTGAGCTTTATGTTTTAATTAATATATTCTCAAACATATTATCAGCTATTGTAATAGTAATACTTGTTTTAAAAATGGAAATAATAGGTGCATTTTATGCACTTGCATTAAATCAAATATTATCTCTGCTAATTAATATTATATTTTATATATATTTTAGACCTTTTAAAATAAAATGGATTTTAGAATCTTTTTTAAAAGATAATTTTAAAAAATTATCCAAATTTTCGATTATGGCGGTTGCAGGGCCTACATGCTTAATCATTTCAACTTTTATTATTCGCAACCATATCTATAATGAATTTGGATCTGATTTTGCAGGATCATGGGAAGCAATGTGGAGAATTTCTGCAATTTATTTACTATTCTTAATTACAACTTTCAAATTCTATCTTATTCCAACATTTTCTAAATTAAANGATGAAAAACTAAANCTGGAAGTTTTCAAAATATGGAAAGTAACTATTCCAATCATTATAATTATTACAATAGGGGTATATTTAACTAAAAATGTAATTATAGACATTCTACTTTCAAAAGAATTTATTTTAATCAATACAATAATATTTTTTCACTTACTTGGGGATATTATTAAAATTAATTGTTGGGTNCTTGGAAATATTATGATTTCAAAAGCAGACACTAAAAGCTTTGTTTTATTTCAAATAGAATGGTCAGCCTTATTTATAATATTTAGTTATATATTTATAAATATATATGGGTTTGTTGGAGTTTCAATTTCTTATTTTATAACATATATAATCCATTTTAGTTTGTTAAATCTATATTATAGAAAACTATTATGGATTNATAAAAATTAGAGTTTCTAAACTTTTATGTAAATTTTTCTTTTATACAATTGATATATTATTATATATANTATATATGTGTAAAATATTGCCCAACTTAAAGAAACAAGTTTAGGGGATAGTCCAAATTCTATTCCCTTATCCATCCATAATTTTTGAAAACCAATGCCTTTAATTACATTAAATTGAAATAACTTCCATAATACTCCGTGTAGAACATATGCAGTAATTGCATTAGAACCAAAGACTAAGCTAAACTTTATATAAGAATTGTATTTTTTTAAATCAATCATCCAAATCGAAATAGATAAAATTATCATTGCTAAACCTGAGGTAAATAAAACATATGAGCTTGTCCAGATGTGCTTATTTATAGGAAAAATTATATTCCAAAAAAGACTTACAATCATCAAAATCAAGCCAATAGATAACAATATTTGTATTTTTTTTGTGTAAAGATTAATTATCTTTCCGCATATCATCCCCGAGATCCCAGTTGATATAGCAGATATTGTACTAAATAACCCTTCAGGATCCCATGTTACTTGATACATTCTTCCAGGAACAATAAAACTATCGATCCAGGCCGCAAAATTTATACCAGGTTCAATAGTTCCACGTGGATTTCCATCAAATGGAATATACATCATCAAAATCCAATATAAAACCAGTATTAAAACTCCAACAATTAACTGACCTCTAAAATTAAAATATATAAATATTAAAGAACAAGCAAGATANACAATTGCAATTCTTTGCAGAACTCCAACAACTCTCAAATCAGAAAAAATAAAATCTGGAAATAATGATAAGAAAATTCCTAAGAGAAAAATTATAAAAGTGCGTGTTAAAATTTTTTTAAAAATGAATGATTTATTAATAATAATTTTTTCTCTGAATGATAGTGAAATTGAAACACCAACAATAAAAAGAAAGAAAGGGAAAATAAGATCTGTNGGAGTTATTCCATGCCAAACAGCGTGTCTAAGTGGTGAATATACATGAATCCAGCTTCCAGGTGTATTTACTAAAATCATAGCAGCAATCGTGATTCCTCTAAAAAAATCTAATGACAATAATCTATTCATTTAATAAAGAATTTATAACATTAAATTATTTAAGTCATTATAATTAGAAGTATCAAATTTGTAAAAATTTTGAGTAAGTGTTCTTGCTCCAAAACCTTCTTTCCAGTAAAGTAGTCCACTATTTATTTTTCTTCCGTTATTTTCNTTAGAAGTACCAAAGTCAAAAAATTTATAATCTGTAAATAATTCATTAATTAACT
Organism: Flavobacteriaceae bacterium; assembly: GCA_002697255.1. Lineage (GTDB taxonomy): Bacteria > Bacteroidota > Bacteroidia > Flavobacteriales > Flavobacteriaceae > MED-G13. The sequence goes on from NZUH01000013.1 coordinate 14,146, forward strand.
TATAAAATAAAAAATCTAATGACCCTAGTTTGTTTTTATTAGTGTCAGAACCTATATATTGAATATGTATTACATTTTTGGTTTGAAAAATTGTTGTGCCAGCAACTATTTCATCATTATGATAAATATTAAACTGTCTAATATTGTCTNCAAATATATTTTTTAGTTTCTGTATTTCATTTATTGAATGAACGGGAGATACTGAATGTTTTTTTGATAAAGTTGGGATTAAAATATTATTCCAAAATTCTTTGAGATCAATTGTCTCTTTTATTTTCAAATTATTCTTCAATCCCCTTTTGTATCCCTGAAATCTATCATTTGAAATTTTAATTTTAGAGTTTAAATCAATTACTGAAATAATATCTTTTCTGTAAATTTTACTATTGGTTATAAATGAAATATAACCTAATTCGTCTGAGAAATTTGAATTATATATNGGTGGAATTTCCTTTATAAATAAATTTTTAAAGAATTTATTGTGACAGTATTTTAAAATCTTGCCAAAACAAGAAATAAAATCATTTAATTTAATATCCTGATTGACAATTAATCCCCCATATGTTAATCCTTGATGGGAATATATATTTTCAGACTCTATATTAGCTGGAAATAAAGCAACTAGTTCTGAATTCTTATAAATTAATAATGAATGATCTTCAAACCTNTCTGAGTGATAATCCATAAAATCTCTTTTAAATAAAAATGTNCCATTTTTTGAAACATCTATAAAACTATCCCAAATTGATTTATGATTTAGGTGATACTTTTCAATTAAAAACATAAGAATTAAATTTTATTTGCCCTTAACAAAATCCTTCATAATAAAAACATGAGGTAAAGTTAAACTGGATATAATAATAAACACAAATAATATAAGATTATCACTTGTTAATAAATCATTATTAAATTGATACAATAAAAATCCAAAAATTATTGAAAGTATTGTAAAGGGTAATGTTTTAAAATAAAATTTGATGAAATTATCATTCTTAAACTCTTTGTATTCTAACATTAACATTGGAAGAGAATGACAAAATCCAAAGTAAAGTGCAAATGAAGTTAGAAGATCAGTGTGATAAAAAATCATATATAATATTGTTATCTCTGCGTATAAAGGAACCTTTCTTTTAATATCAAAGTTTATAATACTTAGCATTAGTATTGCTACAGAAATTAAAAGAAAAAAAGCACTGTTTAAATTAGACAAATTTAAATTTGAAAATTCAGGAATTATGTATAATATTTGTTGAAGTTCTGCAATATTATTTAAAAATAAAGACAATAAAATATTAGCGCCAACTACAAAATTTAATAATTTATTATCAGTAGAATTATATCCAATCACCTGAGTTTCTCCGAAATGGTAACAAGAAATAATTAGAAAAACTAGTAGCCCAAGAAAAGGTGATAAAATCCAAATCATAATATTTATTACAATTAATGATAAATAAATGACATAGAATATAGGCTTACTTTTAAATTTTCTTGCATTAGGATTAATAAAAGCAATAATATGATCTACTGAACCATGNGGGATACCAATTGAGAGCATAANTATTATAAATAACTCTACTGAATAAGAGCTTTCAAGACCAAAAAAAATAATTGACAAAGCAAGAATTAATCCGGCAAGTTTTGATTTAACAACGACTGTCATTGGCATAGTTAATTTAAAATAAATATAAAAAAAAAAGGTGAGGATAAAACCTCACCTTTTTTAAAAAATTTGATTATAAATCAAAATTATCTAGCTGCAGACCAAACTGCCATACCAAATCCAATTTTGTTTATAGCGTCACCAACATTGTAAACAACGTTCATGTCTAGTGGAATACTAGATATTCCTTCATACCACATACCAGCATCAGTTCCCATTAAATAACCTAATGGATAAATTGCCCAACCAACAAGGACGAACCATTGTAACATTCTACCAGCAGATGGTATTTTACCAGAACCACTGTTTAAAGCATTTCCAACAGCACCAGAAGGGCCACCAAAAATGGTTAAACATCCAACTTCATATGCCATAAAGAAATATGCNGCTGCAGAAANAGTACCCCAGATAAATGCATCACCACCAGCTACTCCAGATTCACCAAAGTATCCAGTAACTAACATTACAACTGATGCCCAGAATAATTTTCTCATTCCTACACCTGTTAATAAAGCAAATTCTACAACCATTAATGGTACAGTAAGAATCCAATCTATGTACCTTAATTCAGTTGGAGATTCTCCAGTAGCAACCCACTGTTCTCTCATGTAGAAATAATGCACTGCCGCAATACCAGTAATAAGTGCTGCAACAAGCATTGAATCTTTAAATTTCTTGTCAACTTGACCGTGTTGCATTAAGAACCACACAGTTGCTGCTAACATCGAAACTGAGCCGATAAAAAATGTAAACCCGGTAAAATCACCAGGTTCTACAGATTTAACAGCATCAAAAATAAAATTTAACATTTCCATAATTATATAGTGTTTAATTTGTTATACAGCCATAAAAATAGCAAAACTTATGCCAATTTGTTAAAAAAAACTTAATTTTTTAATAAAAATATAAAAATTAAATTCTTACAAAGTATCAATTTTTGATCAAAATACAGAGTATAATCACTTAATATGGAAGAAAAATATGGATTAACTTACTATATAACAAGAAGCATTAATCTATTTAAATCTATTTTTACCCGTAAATACATTAACACCTTCTCTGATTGGATTTCCACTCGCCCTTCTATTTGTGACTACTTGTCCACAGTGCCAAATAGCATCAGCTATTGGACCATTAATATGATTCCAAAAGGGAAAATGTAAATTATTTCCTTCTCTTCTAAATGTAATATTCAACTGAGATAAATCAGGGTTTTTTATTAGACTATCATAAATATATTTGAAATTATTTAAAGTTTTGCTTCTAAGCTCTTCATATGAGTATTTTTTTAAAGCAAAATTAAATTCTTGATTTTTAAATGATGAAACTATCATCTGAGATAGACTATAAATATGTTCTAAAATATCAAATGTAGTTCTACTATCTTCGCTAGGTTTATATTTTAGATCATTTTCATTTAATGATTCAGAAGCCCAATAATATCTATAACCTAATCCTTCAATCATCCTAGATAATATATTTTCTGAAGAATATTCAGATGGATAGTCTCCAATTTCATAAAAAGGAAGGCTAATTTCTTGAGAAGAAATCCATTTAGGAAATATTAATAAAACTAATAAAATAATTTTTTTCATATTTCACAGTTTAATTTTTGATGCTAATCCATACTTATCTATCAAAAAAATTAAGGCAGTCATAGTAGCAGCTCCAAGCTCTAATTCTCTTTTATGAATATTTTCAAAAACATCGCTTGATGAGTGATGATGATCAAAATATCTTTGAGAGTCAGGTTTTAATCCGCTTAAAACATTATTTTTTGTTTTCAAAGGACCAATATCTGCACCACTTCCACCTAATTCAAAAAAATGTATTAAATAGGGTTTAAATAATTCTTTCCAACTTTGGATTTGAGCAAAATTGTTTTCATCTGCCTCAAAATAGAAGCCTCTAGGGGTAAAAGCACCTGCATCACTTTCAAGTGCAAATATGTGATTCTCACCCTTTCTAAAAGCTTCCTCAGCATATTTTCTACCGCCTCTCAAGCCGTTTTCTTCATTCATAAATAATACAACACGAATACTTCTTTTTGGTTTAATACCAGAAAGTTTGAGTAACCTTAAAACATCCATTGACTGTACACACCCAGCACCATCATCATGAGAGCCGTCACCAAGGTCCCATGAATCTAGATGACCACCAACCAATATATATTCATCTGGAAATTCAGAGCCACTTATTTCTCCTATTACATTATGCGATAGGACATCATCCATTTGCTTACAATTTTGTTTGAAATAAAATTTTATTTCTTTATTAATTTTTAGCATCTCACTAAGAATTTCTGCATCTTTTGTACTGATCGCTGCAGATGGAATTCGTTGAGAAACTGGAACATTACCATAAGTCATACTTCCGGTATGGGGTAAGTCATCAATAGCTAAATTCATTGATCTTACTATAACACCCACTGCACCATACTTAATAGCATTTACAGCACCCTCATATCTTTGATTTACACATCCACCGTATGATTTAAATGTATCAATTAATGTTGGATCCATAGGTCTATTGTAAAAAACAATCTTACCATTGATATTATCCTTACCTAGTTTCTCTAACTGCTCAAAACTTTGAACCTCTATAACTTGTGCTTTTAGACCAGCTAAGGGAGTTGAAACAGATCCGCCAAGTGCACAAATATTAACATTAGTAGTTATACCTGGTGCTCTTTCGATATATGCAAATTCTGGTGCTCCCCTGACCCATTTTGGAACCATAACCGGTTGAAGCCAGACACTATCTAAACCCATTAATTCCATTTCAGATTTAGTCCACTTTACAGCACGCTCAGCATTTACTGAACCAGATAATCTTCCTCCAATTTCATTGGATAAATAATCAAGCCAATCATAACTTTTTCCATTCAGAAGAGAGTTTTTGTATATTTCACTAATAACCTGAGCATCATTTTGAGCGGTAAGATTTAACGTAAATAATATTAAAATTATAAATCTCATGGTTTTTAAATTTTAATAAATTCTTTTACATTTTTTTCTGAAATCTCTTTTTTATCTCCAAGAATTATTAGTCTTTCGATAACATTTCTCAGCTGCCTAACATTTCCAGACCAATCACTTTTTTTAATAAGATCAATTGCTTTTTTTGAAAATTTTCTTGTATCAACACCCTGTGAATCAGCAATGTTTTTAGAGAAATAATCTATTAATAAAGGTATGTCTTCTCTTCTAGAATTTAAAGGTGGAACATCTATAATTATAACAGCTAATCTATGAAATAAATCTTCTCTGAATTTACCTTGCTTAATCTCTTTTTTTAAATCTTTGTTAGTTGCAGCTATTACTCTTACATTAATTTTTATATCCTTTGCACCTCCAACTTTTTGGATGCAATTGTCCTGCAAAACCCTTAACACCTTTGCTTGAGCAGAGAGACTCATATCACCAATTTCATCTAAAAATATAGTTCCGTTATGCGCAGCCTCAAACTTACCTATTTTATCCTTTACAGCACCGGTAAATGATCCTTTTACATGTCCAAATAACTCGCTTTCNATTAATTCACTTGGAATTGCAGCACAATTTACTTCTATTAAAGACTCATGAGCTCTAGTNCTANAATGATGAATAGACTTTGCAACTAATTCTTTACCAGATCCATTTGGNCCNTTAATTAAAATTTTGGCATCTGTNTCAGCTACTTTTTCAATAAGATTTTTTACATAATTGATAGCTTTACTTTCACCAATCATTTCATAATTTTTACTTATCTTTTTTCTCAATAATTTGTTTTCAACAACCAGTTTTTTTCTGTCTAAAGCATTTCTGACTGTTGTAAGTAATCTGTTTAAATCTGGGGGTTTTGAAATATAATCAAAAGCACCTTTTTTCATTGATTCAACTGCAAGATCTAAATCCCCATGCCCAGAAATCATTATAACGGGAGTTTCAGGAATGTTTTTTACAGAAAAATCTAAAACTTCTATACCGTCAACTTTTGGCATTTTTATATCTGAAATAATCAAATCATAGGAATCCTTTTTAATTTTATTAATTGCCTCAATTCCATTTTCTGCTTCGTCAATTTTATGAGATTTATCTTCCTCAGCTAAAATTTTAACCAAAACTCTGCGAATTGATGGTTCATCTTCAATAATTAATATTTTTGACATAATTTATTTTAATATTTAAGCCATTTTAATAATTCTCTGTAGGTTGGCTTTTTACCATACATTAAAATTCCAATTCGATATATTTTTGCAGCAATCCAAATTATTAAAATAACAGACAAAAATAAAATTAAAACAGAAATTATCTGTTCAAAAACGGGAACTCCATAAGGGATTCTCATCATCATAACCACAGGTGATGTTAATGGAATAAAAGAAAAAATTTGAGCAACTATTCCATTTGGGTCTTCAGGAACTGTCAATATACCAACATATAAAGCTACAATCAAAATTATAGTAATTGGCATTAAAAACTGTTGAGCGTCAGTTTGATTGTCCACAGCTGCACCAATTGCAGCAAATATTGAAGCATATAGCAGATATCCACCAAGAAAATAAAGTACAAACGCAACCAGAATATTTGTTAAAGGTAAATTAATAAAAGCTGAAATAATCTCTAATGAATCAGATGAAATACCACTACCTTCAGAAGCACTCAGCATTACCTGAGCATCGCTTGGATTACCAGGAATGGAGGTAATTCCAAATAATGAAGATATAATTGTTGAAAAAACAAAAAATAACCCCCCCCAAACAATAAACTGCGTAAGCCCAGCTAATGAAGTTCCTATAATTTTTCCAGTCATTAACTCAAAAGGTTTAACGGATGATATTACAATTTCTATAATTCTATTAGTTTTTTCTTCAATTACACTCATCATGATCATATTTCCGTAAGCAAAAATGAATATATAAAGCAACATACCCAAAACCATACCAAATATTAGTTTTACCAATCCGTCTGTTTTTGTGGTTTTTTCTCCTTCAAAAGTTTCCTGAAATAAATTAACATAAACTTTTGATTCGTTAATTTCATTAATATCTAAACCTTCAATTTTAAAATTTTCGTTTGTCAAAATTTTTTCTAGTTGAGATTCAAGATTATTTATAATTGTAAAAGATGGTGAGTCCTCTGAAATAAATGATATTGAGTCAGCAATGGCATTTGGGGATATAAGATTAGGTATGTAAACNAANCCATAATCTGATTTATTTTTTGAAAAAATTCTAGCCTCTTCAAGAGATAAATTTTGAATTAAATCATATTTTAAAAATTTAGAAGATTTTAGTTTTTCATAGACAATTCCTGTTTCATCAATAACGGATATATTTTTTACTGTTTCNTTATTTAAGTTTGATAAATAACCAATAAAAAAAATTAAACCTACAATAAGTAGCGGTGTAAGAAATGTAGATAATATAAATGTTTTGTTAGTTATTTTATTTAAATATTCTCTTGTTGTNATAAGTGTAAAATGTCCCATGTTAGTTATTCTCTACTGAATTAATAAATATCTCACTTGCACTAGGGATTACTTCTTTATAGTGAATAACCCTTGCATTATCATTTAAAACTTTTAGNANCTCGTCAGATTTTTGATTAGACTTCAAACAAATATTTAGNCTTAGATTATCCCCTAAAGTCTTAAATGTTGGATCACTAGTATGATAAACTGAATTTAACTGAGTCTTTAATAATTTAGGATCGGTTGAATTAACTGCAACTTCAAACGTGTTTGATTTAAATTTTGCTTTAATATCATCTAGGTTTCCGTCTAAAATTTTATTTGATTTATTAATTAAAGCAATATCCTCACATAATTCTTCAACAGATTCCATTCTATGGGTTGAAAAAATCACTGTTGCNCCTTGCTTTCGTAAATTTAAAATTTCATCTTTTATCAAATTTGCATTAATAGGATCAAATCCNGAAAATGGTTCATCAAAAATTAACAGCTTNGGTTTATGCANNACAGTAACNATAAATTGTACTTTTTGNGCCATNCCTTTTGAAAGTTCTGTAACTTTTTTATTCCACCAGTCTGTAATTTCAAATTTNTCAAACCATTTAGTAAGCTCAGATTTNGCAGTCGATCTNTCCATTCCTTTNAGCTGAGCCAAATAAATAGCCTGTTCTCCNATTTTCATTTTNGGNTATAAACCTCTTTCTTCNGGTAAATAACCNATATCCTTAATATTATCAGGNTTNAGTTCAATATCATTAAATAGTACTCTNCCTGAATCNGGTCTNGTAATTTGATTAATAATTCTAATAAGAGTNGTCTTGCCTGCTCCNTTTGGACCNAGTAATCCAAAAATTGAACCTTCAGGNATTTTTATTGNNACATCATTTAAGGCAGTGAAGTTTCCATAATGTTTGGAAACAGAGTCAATGGTTAAAATATTATTCATNATAAAAATTNAGTTATTTCTAAANATAAGATTATTAAATATGGNATTATAATCAAGAATAAATATTTAATAAAACTTTAAGACTAAAACTATGAGAACATGTCTTTGACTCTGTCAAAAAAAGACTTTTCAGAATTTTCAGGTTTTGGTTTAAAATGTTCATTATCAATCATTGACTCAAAGAATTGTTTTTGTTTTTTGTCCAATGTTTTAGGAGTCCAAACATTTACATGGACTAATAAATCACCACTACCATATCCATTAATACTTGGAATACCTTTGTTTCTTAATCTTAAAATTTTACCAGACTGCATTCCAGCTTCTATTTTAATTCTAACTTTTCCTGAAACGGTTTCAATTTCCTTACTCGATCCAAGAATAGCATCAGAAATACTGACATAAAGCTCATAGTGAAGATTATCACCTTCACGTTGAAGTTTTTTGTGAGGAACTTCATTAATTACAACTAATAAGTCTCCGCTTATACCATTACCTGGAGCTTCATTTCCTTTACCACTAACCTTTAATTGCATATCATCTACGACACCGGCAGGTATAGGTATTTTGACAGTTTCCTCTTTATGAATCATACCCATTTCATCCGCTCCTTTGGGTCTATTATCAATCACTTGACCTGAACCAGAACAAGCAGGACAAACAGTAGAAGTTTGCATTCTTCCTAAAATCGTATTTGTAACTCTTGTAACCTGTCCGGTACCGTTACATTGAGGACATGTTTTAAAAGACGCTCCAGGAGCTAAAACTTTTCTTTTAACTTTTATTTTTTTATCAACCCCGTTACAAATTTCCTCTAAAGTTAAATTTACTCGAACCCTGAGATTACTTCCTTTTACCACTCTTCTTCCTTGACCTCCTCCAAATCCTCCAAATCCTCCAAATCCTCCAAAAATATCTCCAAATTGACTAAATATATCATCCATATTCATTCCTCCGCCAAATCCGGATCCTCCTCCTTGAAAAGCTTGATGACCAAATTGATCATATTTAGATTTTTTTTTCAGGATTACTTAATACATCATAGGCTTCAGCAGCCTCTTTAAATTTTTCTTCAGCAGCATTATCACCAGGATTTTTATCTGGATGATATTTAATTGCCATTTTTCTGTAAGCTTTTTTTATTTCCGATGCAGAAGCACCTTTACTAACTCCTAAAATTTTATAATAATCTTCCTTCATAATTATTTACCTATTACAACTTTAGGGTATCTGATTACTTTTTCTCCTAGCTTATAACCTTTTTCAATTACATCGATTATTTTACCTTTCATATCATCACTTGGAGCCTCTATTTGGGTTACAGCCTCATGATTGTCTGGATTAAATTCATCACCCTTATTAACTTCAACTAAATTTAATCCCTTTGATTTCAAAGAATCAAACATCTTATTTTTAATAAGTAGTACCCCCTTTAAAATCTCGTTTTCTTTATCTTTTTCAATTTCAACTGATGCTCTATCAAAATCGTCCATAACAGGCAATAATGAAACCATAACTTCTTCACTAGCTGTAGAAAACAATTCTAATCTTTCCTTTGCAGTCCTTCTTTTATAATTTTCAAATTCAGCAAATAATCTTAAAAATTTGTCTTTTTCCTGCTTAACTTGATCATCAATATTTTGTTCTTCAGACTTATTTTCGGAAGCTTCACTTTTTTTATCTAAATCAACTTTCTTATTTGATTTCTTTTTACCCATTATTATATTTTAGTTTTATAATGCAAAATTACTGCCATATTAAGTTTAATGCCATAATGTCACTTAAAGATATTTTTGATTGCTTCTTCAATAAACCTGTGATTAAAATTAAAACCTGATAAAATAATTTTTTTACTTGAGACTTTTTGATTTTTAAAGAGTATCACATGCATTTTACCAAAAATAATTTTGAAAAAAATTCTTGGAATTGGGATTAAAAACAAAACGTTTCTTTTGATTTTTGAAATCACACTAGTGAATTTAAAGTTTGATACCGGGTTTGGTGAAACCCCGTTAAATATGCCTGAAAGATTATTTTTTAAAATATGTATAAAAATTCTTGAGATATCTTCAACATGAATCCAAGATTGCCACTGTCTTCCAGAACCAAAATAGACCCCAAACCCAAATCTCATAGGCTGGATGGTTTGTTTCAGAACACCTCCTTCTTTTGAAAGAACTAACCCTATTCTAATAACGGAAATATTTTTAATAATTGGCTTGAATTCTAAAGCTGCATCTTCCCACTTTTTTATTACATCGGCTAGAAAATAGTCACTTTTTTCTTTTTCTAGTTCATCAAATTCTTTTAATGCTGACTCTGGATAAGATCCAATGCCACTAGCTGAAATTAAAGAATCTATTTTTAAGCTATTTTCAGTGATATATTTCTTTAGAAAATCTAGACTATGAACTCTACTTTTAAGAATAAGACTTTTATTTTTATTAGTCCAAAATCTAAATATCGATGCGCCAGATAAATTAATAATGGAATTTACTCCTTCAAAGCATCTACCATCTATTTCTTTAGTTTTTGGATTCCAATAAAAACCAGTAGCATTCTCGAAGTAATTTAACTTACTTTTTTGTGTTGTTAAAAAGTTAACTACAATTTTATTTTTTAAACAATCCTTAACCAGTTGAGAACCAATTAAGCCAGTAGCACCTGTTATTAATATTTTCATTTGCAAATAAAGTTGAAGTAAATATAATTTAAATGATTAATTTTGCATGAATTTTATCACTATTAATTATGAATTTTGATATTAAAATCATCAAAGCAAATGAAAGTAAAATCGATACTATTGATTTTAATAATTTCTCTTTTGGTTCTGTGTTTACTGACCATATGTTTGAATGTGATTATATAGACGGAAATTGGACAAACCCAACAATTAAACCTTATCAACCAATTTCAATTGAACCTTCTGCGAGTGTTTTACATTATGGCCAAGCAATATTTGAAGGTATGAAGGCATATAAGGACGAAAATGATGAAGTATGGCTATTTAGGCCTAATCAAAATTTTGAAAGAATTAACAAGTCAGCTATAAGAATGGCAATTCCTGAATTTCCAAAGGAATTATTTTTTGAGGGATTAACAAAACTTGTTGACACAGATAGAGACTGGATAAAGCATGGGGAAGGAAGATCCTTATATATCAGACCTTTTATTATCGGAAATGAATATGCAATTCAAGCTGTACCTTCAAAAAATTATAAGTTTATGATTATTTGTGCGCCAGCTACTTTATACTATACAAAAAAACTCAAAGTATTGGTTGCGGATAAATACAGCAGGGCTGCATCAGGTGGAGTAGGATATGCAAAAGCAGCCGGTAATTATGCTGGACAATTTTATCCGACAAACTTAGCTAAAGAACTAGGTTTTGATCAGGTTATCTGGACTGATTCAAATGAACACAAATACCTTGAAGAAGCTGGGACAATGAATATATTTTTCAGAATTGACAATAATTTGATAACTGCCCCCGTAACTGACACAATACTTGATGGGGTTACAAGAAAAAGTATTATTCAAATTGCAAGAGATCAAGGCATAAATGTTGAAATAAAAAAATTAAGTATTGAAGAATTAAAAAACTCTGCTAAAAACGGCAGCTTGAAAGAAATATTTGGAGCAGGAACAGCTGCTGTTGTGAGTGAAATTAAAGGCTTCCAGCATAAAAAAGAATATTTTGAATTGGATGGGCAAAAAGATTCCTATGCTGAAAAATTAAAATCTATTTTAGTCGGAATACAAACTAATAAACTACAGGATAAACACAACTGGAGATATAAAGTTTAAATCTCTAAAATTCCTCTAATGTTGGGTTTAAAATAGTTAGGCCCCTTTAACACTTTTCCATCCTCACGGTATATCGGATTACCATCACTTCCTAATTTACTCATATTACTATTTTGAATTTCACTAAAAACCTCATCAATTTTGTGTTGCATTCCATGTTCTATAATGGTTCCGCAAAGAATATAAAGCATATCACCAAGTGCATCTGCAACCTCAACTAAATCATTATTATTTGCTGCTTCTAAGTATTCTTCATTTTCTTCCTTCATCAAATTAAATCTTAGATTATTTTTATTTACTCCCAAATTAGCTTTAGGTTCATCTAAGTAATCTAGTTTAAATGCATTATGAAATTCTTTAACAGCTAATATTTTATCCTTCATGACATTAAATTATTTTAATATTTATTAGTTTCGCAAAAAAAATGTTTTCACAAGGTCAATTAATTTTTGCAGTATTATTTACAATATGTTTTACTATAGTACTATTTATAGCATATAAAAAAGATGCTAAACTTCACAAAAAATACTACAATGGAAGTGCTTGGGTTTTGTTAGCCTTCATAGCTTTTATAGTTTTGATTACAACAATAAAATTTATATTTGTTTAATATCAATTTTAAAATTACTACACTTTTAACAACAAACAATTCTATCTCAAAACTATAAAATGTTTTAGAAAATTAGATGAAAATAAAAGCTTAATTATTAAAATACAGCTATTTATATTATCATATTACCCGTTCAATAAACCAAAACAAACCAATTGCAGCAATTATAAGCGAAGCTGGTATTTTTATTTCATTACTATACCAGTTTCTTTTCATAATTAATTTGATTAGTACAAACGCTAAAAGTAAAACAGCCAACTGTCCGAATTCAACACCAATATTAAATGCTAATAGCATTGAAATAAAATTATCTTTTGGTAATCCATACTGGGTTAGAAGAGCTGCAAAACCAAGGCCATGTAATAAACCAAATGCAAACACTATTGAATATCTCCATTTACTTGTTTCTTTATATAAACAATTTTCAATCGCTACCCAAACAATTGATAAAGCTATAATCGCCTCAACTATATCTCCTCTAAGTTGAACAAAACCTTGAGCTGCAAGAATAAGAGTAATACTATGAGCAACTGTGAATGCAGTTACCTGCCATAGTAGTATACGAAAAGTTATACATGAAAAAAACAAACCAAGAACAAAAAGTATATGATCAATTCCCTGAGGAATTATATGTTCGAATCCAGCTTTTACGAAAATGTAAAACTTTTTGTAAAACGGCATAGCTGCTAAACGGCGAATCCTCTGTCTTTTTAAAGCGGCTCCGAATTCGACTGCTATTTCCTCATTTTCAAAATACATTTGACCTCGTTCAATTTCAGCAATCATAAAATCTTCAGGATTATGAGAAAATGTATTGAGACTTGTAAGAAACAAAAATGAAAATAAAATAAACTTAATAACCTTCATGATGAAATGTTAATAAGTAAATCTATTCACTCCCGTCTAATCCTCTGACTTTTAAAAGTGGTTCAATCACAGGTTTTCTTCCTCTAAATTTTACAAATAAATCCATCGCTTCCTCTGTTGATCCCATTGAATATATATTCGATCTTAATTTAATTGCAAGATTAGGGTCAAAAACATCTCCAACTTCTTTAAAGGCTTCAAATGCGTCAGAATCAAGTACTGCAGCATGTACATAACTATAATAACCAGATGAATATCCACCAGAAAATATATGCGCAAAATAAGTAGTTCGATATCTAGGTGCTATTTCACCAATTAGACCAACTTTTTTCATTGATTCTAACTCAAAATTGTTCGCATCTTTAAGACCTTCATCAGCAGAAATTGTATGCCAATCCATGTCTAACAATGAAGCAGCTAAATATTCTGTATTAATAAATCCTTGATTAAATTTAGAAGCATTCAGTAATTTTTCTATTAAATCATCTGGTATTGGTTCACCTGTTTCATAATGATTAGCAAATGATTTTAATACTTGAGGTTCGCTCGCCCAGTGTTCTAGTAATTGTGAAGGTAGTTCAATAAAATCTCTAGGCCCAGATGTACCTGCCATACTTCCATACTTAACGTTTGTTAAAGTTCCATGCATTGCATGGCCAAATTCATGGAATAAAGTAACTACATTATCAAAACTTAATAGAGCTGGATTATCACCAACTGGAGCAGGAAAATTACATACATTTACAACAATTGGACGCTCTACTCCATCAAGATTTGATTGGCCTTTAAAACTACTCATCCAAGCTCCACCACGCTTATTAGATCTTGTAAAATAATCTCCAATAAAAATACCTAAATGACTACCATCCTTATCGGTAACCTCCCATATTCTTGCATCTGGGTGATACAGATCTATGTCAAAAATTTCAGTAAAGTTTAATCCCCATAATTTATTCGTCGTATTAAACACACCTTGTAAGACATTGTCTAAAGAAAGATACGGCTTAATTGCAGATTCGTCTAAATCATATTTTTCTTTTCGAACTTTTTCAGAGTAATGCCACCAATCCCATGCAGCTATCTTAAAATCATGCCCTTCAGCATCAGAAACAGATTGCATGTCAGCAACTTCAACATTAGCTCTTTTTACAGCAGGCTTCCAAAGCTTGTTTAATAAATCATATACCTCCTCTGGAGTTTTAAGCATGTTGTCATCTAAGACAAAGTGAGCATGAGTTTTGTATCCCATTATTTGAGCTCTTTCTGCACGAAGTTTAGCAATTTGAGCAGCAATTTTCTTATTATCAGTCTCATTATTGTTATCTCCACGCATTACATAAGAATTATATAATTTTTCTCTCAAATCTCTACGTGTAGATTCTGTCAAAAAAGGGTACATACTACTACGATGAGGAGTAAAAACATATTTATCTTTGTATTTATTTTTTTCTTCGTCAGACTCGGCTGAATCCATCTTCTGAGAAGCCGCGTCAGCTGCTGCAGCTATTACTCCTTCCGATAAACCATCTAAATCTGAGGCTTCTAAAATAAGTTCAAAACCATTAGTTTCTGCTAAGAGATTTTGACCAAATGAAGTTGATAGACCTGAAATCTTTGAATTAATTTCAGAGATTCTCTCTTTTTGATCTTCACTTAATAGTGCACCGCTACGGACAAATCCCTTTCTGGTATCGTTAAGTAATTTTCTCTGTTCAACAGTTAAATCAAGATTTTCTCTGTTTTGCCATATTGCATCAACTCTATTAAATAATCCTTTATTTAAGGAGATTTTATCGTAATGAGCCGAAAGCATTGGGCTTAATTCACGTTGAAGTTCTTGTAACTGTGGATTCGTATTAGAGCTTGCTAAATTTGAAAATACACGTCCAACTTTAGATAATAATTTTCCTGTTCTTTCAAGTTCTTCAATAGTATTAGCAAATGTTGGAGTTTCAGGATTATTAACAATTATATCAATTTCCTCAAGATTATCTTTCATTCCCTGCTCATAAGCTGGCATATAATGCTCGTCTTTTATATCTAAAAATGGAGGTACTTCATAAAGAGTATTCCATTCTTGGAAAAATGGGTTAATATTTGGATCCATCTTTGATTCTTGTTGACAGCTTACAATAAAAAGTAACACTGTGATTAAAATTAGTCTTTTCATATTATGCATCTTATGTGAACCAGTAAATATAAGGTTTTTTGATATTATTTTTTACAATAATTAACGATGATTAAACAATTAAGGTTAAATTAGTTTAGATAAAGATTATGAAAAGTTTTTTGTTAGTATTTTTAGGTGGTGGTTTAGGGAGTGGGCTTAGATATATCATCACGATTACAATAAACCAATACTCAAAAGTTTTACCATTTGGAACATTTACAGTTAACATGCTGGGATGCCTATTAATCGGAATGATATTAGGATATGCTCAAAAGGAAAACACACTATCTTCAAACCAAACCCTTTTATTAGTTACAGGGTTTTGTGGTGGTTTTACTACATTTTCAGCTTTTGCAAACGAAAATTTAGAACTAATAAAAAACGGAGAGATTTTTAATTTATCTCTTTATACTATTGGTTCCGTTTTAATTGGAATTTTAGCAGTATTAACTGGATATTATCTACTTAGCAACCGATAAAATAAAATTAATTTTCAACAAAGTTTTTAACTCCAGCTTCAATCCTTAGGTTTAATAGGTTATTTCTTGGTACAATTGGACAAGAAAATTTTTCATCATATACACACTGAGGATTGTAAGCCCGATTAAAGTCAATTAATATTGAATCGTTATCATATTGATACAAATCAATATATCTACCTCCCCCGTAAGTTTCAAATCCATTAGTTTTATCTAAAAACGGTAGAAATAAATAATTTTCATATTCCTTAGAATCATCATACTCAAGATTTTCATATACTGTTAATACATGCTGCTGATCTTTTAAATTAAATATTAATTTTCCATACATCCTAAAGTCAGCAGGGATATCAGTTGTTGTCTTCATCTTAAATGGTGGACTTTCTGGTGTTTTCTGAATTTTAGCATAAACTGCATAAGATGAATCAAATCTAAAGAAATCAACTCCTTTAAAATTTTTCAAATCCTTTGCTTTTAACGGAGAAACAGAGGCATCTTTAAAAAAAGTGTTAACCTGCCTTTGATAATCAGTTAAGTGCATTTCTTCATACCTTTTTTGATCTCTGCAAGAAAAAGACAAGATAATTAATGTAAATAGTATTAATCGCATGACATAAAATTAAAAATATCCTTCAAAATCAAATCAATAAATTTTAATTATTAAATTTATGATTATCGAAATTAAAGAATTATGAGATTACTACTAAGTTTAACTACATTGCTATTATGTTTAAATACTCTAATAGCACAAGATTATTATTTAGAAAATAATGGCCCTTACAATCAAAATATACAAAGTCCAGAGGAATTTCTAGGATACGAAATTGGTTTTGAACATACACGTCATGATCTAATTGTAGCCTACTTAAATTATTTATCAAATGTTTCAGAAAAGGCTGAGCTGATTAAATATGGTGAATCTCATGAAGGAAGAGATCTTATTATGCTTACAGTTTCATCAATTGAAAATTTAAGTAATATTGAAAAAATAAAAGAAGAACACCTAAATTATACTATTCCTAAATCTAATCTTAAGGTTAATAAAAATTTACCTATTATTATAAATTTGGGTTATGGGGTGCATGGAAACGAACCATCAAGTGCTGAAGCTGCCATATTAGCTGCATACACATTAGTGGCGTCAGAAAATATTAAAATTAAAAGACTAATTGATAACTCTGTAATTTTTATTGATCCAACTATTAACCCAGATGGAAGAGATAGACACTCCCAGTGGGCAAATCAATATAAATCAATAAATCTTGTGGCGGATAGCAATGATGCTGAACATAATGAAGCATGGCCGAGAGGTCGAACCAATCATTACTGGTTTGATTTAAACAGAGATTGGTTATTAGCAATTAATCCGGAAAGTAGAGGGAAGCTTAACTGGTATCACAATTGGTATCCAAATGTTGTTACAGATTTCCATGAAATGGGGACCAACAGTAATTATTTCTTTGAACCAATGAAAAAAAATGCATCTGTAAAACCAATGATTCCTGATGAAAACTACAGAGTTTTAAGTCCCATTTTTGCAAAATACTATGTTAAGGCTCTTGATAGTATTGGGTCATTTTATTATACTAAAGAATCTTTTGATGAAACCTATCCAGGCTATGGTTCTTCATACCCTGATGTACAGGGAGCGATAGCAATCCTTTTTGAACAGGCTAGTTCAAGAGGTCACCTTCAGGAAACAAATTATGGAACAATGTCTTTCGGATTCACAATTCGTAATCAATATTTATCAAGCATAGCAACCGTAGAAGCGGCTGTTGACAACAAAAATCTTTTAAGAGATTATCAAATGAGATTTTTTAATTCATCAACAACGGAATTTAAAGATGAAAAAGTAAAAGCTTATGAATTTGGTGACTTAAATGATAGAAACAGAACTATAGCTTTTATTGATAAGTTATTGATACATAAAATTAAAGTTTATAATAGTAAGGGTAGGTATGTGGTTCCTGTGAATCAGGCACAATCAAGAATGGTCAAAAATTTCTTTGAAACATATGATAGGTATGTCGATAGTGTATTTTATGACGCTTCAGCATGGAGTGTGTCTAATTTCTATAATATGAAATCTAGGAAGCTTAAAAATTTTAATCCAGAATCTGAGATTAAAAGCACTGAAAATTTAGTCAACAATTTAAAGGCTAATAAATCAAATTATGCCTATATACTTGACTGGGATGACTATAATTCACCAGCGGCTCTTAACCACCTGCAAAAAAACGGAATTATCACCTACTCAGCATTTAAACCCTTTGCGCTTAAAGTAAACGGAACAAACTCTTCTAAGTATTTTAACTATGGTTCGGTTTTGATTCCAGTGAGCAAACAAAAGATATCATCTGACGAATTATACAAGATTATAAGTGAAGTACAAAATAAATATAATGTGCCTATGTATAATTCTGATTCAGGTTACAGTCTGACAGGGATAGATCTTGGAAGTAATAATTTTAGAATTAATAAACCTGTTAAAATAGCAATGCTAATTGGAGAGGGTGTAAATTCTTATGAAGCAGGCGAGGTATGGCACCTACTTGATACGCGAATTGAAATGCCGTTAACTAAAATTAAATTAGACCAATTTTCAAGAGTTTCATTGGACAAATACACAACAATAGTAATGGTCTCAGGATCATACGAACAATTAGGTAAAGAGGAAGTAAAGAAAATAAAAAAATGGATTGAAAAGGGAAATACTTTAATAACAATAGCTAGAGGGTCAAGTTGGGCAATTAACAGTAAACTAATAAATGAAAGTTTAGTAGAATCTCAAAAAGATTCTATCTATTCCAGGAAAAATTATGTTGAAGCGAGCGAATTCATTGGAAGAGAAAGAATAGGAGGTTCAATCCTTAGTGTTGATTTGGATCTTAGCCATCCAATTGCATTTGGTTATAATGACAGAAAAATCCCAGTTTACAAGAATAATAATGTTTTTATAAATAAAACAAAGGATGATTATTCTTCAGTTGCAATTTATTCAAATGATTTTCACATTGACGGATATATTTCTGAATCAAATAAGAAAGATTTTATCCCTGGTGCTGCATCACTAATTATTTCAAAAGTAGGGTTGGGAAGAGTTGTAGTATTTGCTGACAACCCAAACTTTAGAGGAACATGGTATGGAACTAATAAATTATTTCTAAATGCTATATTTTTAGGAAATAATATTTCAGTACCAACCAATTAAATTTTAATAATATGAAAAATTTTATTTCTGTATTTATTCTCTTATTTGTATTTATCGGGTTCTCTCAAGAAAATTATTTAGGGGACGGACCATATGATCAACTTATAATAAGAGGAGTTACATTAATTAACGGAGACGGATCACCACCAAAAGGACCTGTTGATATTGTGGTTAAAAATAATATAATCGTTGATATTAAGAGTGTTGGATATCCTGGGGTTGAAATTAAAGATTCTTCTAGACCAAAATTAAATAAAGGAGGATTTGAATTGGATGCTAACGGTATGTATCTACTTCCTGGCTTTATTGATATGCATGGCCATATAGGTGGTAATGGTCAAGGTGCAGATTATGATTATGTTTTTAGACTTTGGATGGCCCATGGAATTACTACGGTTAGAGAACCAGGTGGAAAAGGGATTGAATGGGCCTTAAATCTTAAAAAACTTAGTCAAGAAAATAAAATTATTGCTCCACGTATTTTTGCATACACAAGTTTTGGTCAAACTGGAAAAAACTTTAATCCGTTAAATGACATTCCAATAAGCACACCAGAAATGGCAAGAACCTGGGTTAGAGCTAATGCTAAAAAAGGAGCTGACGGAATAAAATTTTTTGGTTCCGAACCAGAAATTATGACTGCAGCTCTTGATGAAAATAAAAAATTAGGTCTTGGGTCAGCAGCTCATCATGCTCAATTAAGTGTAGCTAGATGGAATGTTTTACATTCTGCAAGATCTGGACTAACGTCAATGGAACATTGGTACGGACTTCCTGAAGCACTATTTAATGATAGAACAGTTCAAAATTACCCCGTTGATTATAATTATCAAAATGAGCAACATAGATTTGAGGAAGCTGGTAAGCTTTGGAAGCAAGCAGCGGAACCCTTCTCTAATCACTGGAATAATGTAATGAATGAATTAATTTCTTTAGACTTTACGTTAGATCCAACATTTAACATCTATGAAGCTAACAGAGATTTACAACGAGCGAGAAGAGCTGAATGGCATGAAGATTATACTCTACCATCACTGTGGGAATTTTACGAACCAAGTAGAATTTCACATGGATCATATTGGCATTTTTGGGGTACAGAACAAGAAGTTGAATGGAGAGAAAACTATAGACTTTGGATGAAATTTGTAAACGAATATAAAAATAGAGGAGGAAGAGTTACAGCAGGATCAGATTCAGGTTTTATATATCAACTTTACGGATTTGCATACATTCGTGAACTTGAACTTTTAAGAGAGGCAGGGTTTCACCCTCTTGAAGTTATAAAATCTGCAACTTTAAATGGAGCAGAAGCACTAAATATGGATAGCAAAATTGGAAGTGTTCAAATTGGAAAATTAGCAGATTTTGTTATAGTTGAAGAAAATCCACTTCAGAATTTAAAAGTGTTGTATGGAACAGGGGCAATAAAGTTGAATGATAAAAATGAAGTGATTAGGGTTGGAGGAGTTAAATATACAATTAAAGATGGGATAATTTATGATGCAAAGCGTCTCTTAAAAGAAGTTAAAGAGATGGTTGATGCAAAAAAAGTAGAAGAAAATTGGAAATTATCGCAACCTGGAATTAACTAGTTTTAATGACATCCATGCCCCCATTTTTTTAATCTATAATAATTATACGGAAGTGGAGTAATAAATCCTACAAATAACATAATTGGAATAATCCACAAGGTTAATTTTGCACCCCCTGTTAAGTAAACATCAATAATATTCATTGCTAACTCCATGGCTAACATACTTATAAAACTCATTCCAATTGCAACTCTAAAAGCCTCTTTTAATATCATTTGTCTTGAAAGTATAAATGTTTCAAGTAAAATACTGGTAAACAAACCATTAACAATCGCTATACTCATTATTTGCCAGGTTAATAAGGAATGCTCAATATTTTGAAAAATTAAAATGGTTCCAAAATCTCCGATGCTACATCCAAGCAAACACCAAATAGTATTGATTGATGCCTTTTTCCAGGTATGTTGACAACTCCAGTTCATCAATTAAATATAAAGTTAATCTAAATAAAATTTCATTCCTCTTTTGGCAATATTAAAACCCAAACTTATTACATTTTTTAAAATATTATTTTTATCTGTTAAAATTGGATTAGTATGATTAATGTGAATAAAGTATATTTTATTTCTCTCACTAGCTGGTTGATTTAAAAATAATTCTATTGTTTCCTCAACAGATGGGTGTGGTATTTTACTCATATCCCTGTCTAACTCAGTTCCATTATAAAAAGTTCCGTCAATAAGCGCGAAGTCTACTAACTTAACCTCATTTATAATACTTTTTTCCCATTGATTCCATTTATCAATATCGGGAATAAATAAAATACTTTTTGATTTACCGATTATTTTATAGCCAACTGTTTCTGAAAACTCATCCCTGTGGGGAACGGTAAATGGTATTACCTTTATGTTTTTTGAAATATCTATAGGTTTATAATTATAAATTTTATTGAGTAAAATATTATTTAGCTCAACTAACTGACTCCAGGGACCATTATTTTTTAAATAATTATTCATTCTTTCCATAACATAAACATCAATGTTTTTAGCTCCTAAAGCTTCTCTGCCTAAATACATAAGCCCACTGTAGTGACCCATGTGAGCATGAGTAAGAAAAATACCATCAATAATTTTTTTATTTTTAGAAAAAACTTCTAATTCCCTAATTTGTTTTGATAGGTCAGGTGTAGCATCGAATAAATATCTTTTTTGATTTTTTTTATCAATTAAACCCAAAGAACTAACATAATATTCTTGTGTTATATCAGAATTACAACAATCCCTTTGACATCCAATATGAGGAAAGCCAGCATCTTGAATTATTCCAAGCACCTGAACATAATCATTGTTAACTACAGTTTGAGCAAAAAGATCTAAACTAGAGATAAAAAAAATAAGATTGTATTAATTATAATACGCATAAAGAAATTAATTTCTGGAGGATAAAATTTCTTTCATTTGAGACTGTAATTTGATTGCTTCTCTTGCCGCACTATCTGCAAAAAGATTATCATTAGATGCATAAATTATTGATCTTGATGAATTAATAATAATTCCGACGCTAGCATTTAATGCAAATTTACATATTTCATCTAAATTACCTCCTTGAGCTCCAACACCAGGAATTAACAAAAAGTGATTAGGAATAATATTTCTAATTTTCTTAATATAATCAGCTTTTGTTGCTCCGACTACATACATCATATTAGACGAATCACCCCATGATTTAGATGAATTAATCATCTCAGAGAATATATAATCATTATCTGTTGTTTTAAGCTGTAAATCTTCAGCCCCAATATTAGAGGTTAAACCCAAAAGAATTGAAAATTTATTTTCAAACTCAAGAAAAGGCTTTACGGAATCAGCTCCCATATATGGATTTATTGTGATGCTATCAAAATTCATCTTTCTAAAAAAAGCTTCTGCGTACATTTTACTAGTATTACCAATATCACCTCTTTTAGCATCAGCTATAGTAAATATTCGAGGGTAATTTTGTTTTATGTAGTCGATAGTTTTGTTCATAGAAACCCAACCTGAAGCCCCATTAGACTCATAAAATGCTGTATTTAATTTATAAGCAATACAATATTTGTGAGTTTTATCAATAATCGATCTATTAAATGAAAAAATTGGATCATCATTTTCTAATAGAAAAGAAG
Source organism: Flavobacteriaceae bacterium (assembly GCA_002697255.1). Taxonomy (GTDB): domain Bacteria; phylum Bacteroidota; class Bacteroidia; order Flavobacteriales; family Flavobacteriaceae; genus MED-G13. The sequence continues at coordinate 37,046 of NZUH01000013.1, forward strand.
GTATTTTATTAATATCCGTATCTAATCCGATACATAAAAAAGATTGTTTTTTATTTATTTCATTAATCAAATTTTTTAAACTCATCACTAAATATTTGCTTTTAAAATTTCTGAATTTTCTGCTAACATCAATTCGTCTATAATTTTTTGAATATCTCCGTTAATAATTTTAGTTAGATCATATAATGTTAGACCAATTCTGTGTTCAGTTACCCTCCCCTGTGGATAATTATATGTTCTAATCTTGGCGCTTCTATCACCCGAAGAAACCATACTTTTTCTTTTTAAAGAATCTGCTTGTCTTCTTTTTTCAACCTCTAATTCATATAGTCTAGTTCTTAAAACTTTTAATGCTTTATCAAGATTTTTATGTTGTGATTTTTGATCTTGACAGCTTACAGTAATCCCTGTTGGTTCATGATGCAATCTAATTGCTGAGTATGTAGTATTTACAGATTGTCCACCTGGACCAGTTGAAGTAGTCCTTTCAATTCTTACATCTTGCATATCTAATTCAACATCAAATTCTTCAGCTTCAGGCAAAATAATAACAGTTGCTGCGCTCGTATGTACTCTTCCTTGGGTTTCAGTCTGTGGTACTCTTTGAACACGATGTACTCCCGCCTCAAATTTTAAATTACCATAAACATCTTCTCCATTAACTTCAAAAATAATTTCTTTATATCCGCCTGATGTACCTTCACTTACATCAACTAAATTAACTGACCATTTCTTTGACTCAGAAAATTTGGTATACATTCTGTAAAGATCACCTGCAAAAATACTTGCTTCATCGCCACCAGTTCCAGCTCTAATCTCTACTACAACATTTTTTGAGTCATCAGGATCTTTAGGAATAAGTAATAATTTTAAATCTTCTTCAACTTGAGGAACTTTAGCCTCAACTTCTTCCAGTTGAATTTTTGCCATTTCAATCATCTCCTCGTCATTTTCATTAGAAATTATCTCCAGAGCTTCTGATTTATTGGATAACAAATTTTTATAAACACTCCCCTTTTCTATGATCTTTTTAATCTCTTTATATTCTTTTGAAATTTGAATATATTTTTTTTGATCTGAAATAATATCTGGCCGAATGATCAATTCATTTATTTCTTCAAATCTATCTTCTACCAATTTTAATTTCTCTAACACTTAATACTTTATTTATTGACAATTCGTAATTTAATAATTAAACTTTCCAAATTCAGATATAATTGATAATTTTTTAGACACTGATTTTTCAACCCTGCCTATAATTTTCGCATCTATATTATATGTTTTTGATATATCAATGATTTCACTAGCAAATTTTGGATCTACATATAATTCCATCCTGTGACCACAATTAAAAACCTTGTACATTTCCTTCCAATCTGTATTTGACTCCTTTTGAATTAACCTAAATAAAAAGGGAGGTGTAAATAGATTATCTTTAATAACATGTAAATTTTCGGAAATAAAATGTAAAATTTTAGTCTGAGCTCCTCCACTGCAATGAACAATCCCGTTAATATTCGAATTACCTACTTTTTTTAAAATACATTTAATCACTGGGGCATAAGTTCTTGTAGGTGATAAGACTAGTTTTCCAGCATCTAAATCCACCTCTTTAAATTTATCTGTTAAAATCTTAGTACCAGAATAAACCAATTCATTTGGTACATTTGGGTCAAAACTTTCAGGATATTTTTCAGCTAAAAGTTTAGAAAAAACATCGTGTCTTGCAGAAGTTAATCCATTACTCCCAATACCACTATTATACTCAGTTTCATATTTTGCTTGTCCATCAGAAGCTAAACCAATTATTACATTGCCCTGTTTTATATTTGCATTGTCAATAACCTTATTTTTCTCCATTCTAGCTACTACAGTGCTGTCAACAATAATTGTTCTGACTATGTCACCAACATCTGCAGTTTCACCACCAGTCATATGTATATTTATATCGTTTTTATTTAATTCATCAACAATTTCTTTGGTGCCATTAATTATTGAAGAAATTATTTTACCGTTAATCAGATTTTTATTTCTTCCTATTGTAGATGAAAGCAAGATATTATCTGTTGCTCCAACACAAATTAAATCATCAATATTCATGATTAAAGCATCTTGAGCAATTCCTTTCCAAACTGAAAGGTCGCCAGTTTCTTTCCAATACATATATGCAAGAGAGCTCTTAGTCCCAGCCCCATCTGCGTGCATTACGATACAGTGATCATTACTACCTGTCAAAAAATCTGGAATAATTTTACAAAAAGCTTTTGGGAATAATCCTTTGTCAATATTTTTTATCGCATTATGAACATCTTCTTTTGAAGCAGAAACTCCTCTTAATAAGTATTTTTGAGATGATTCATTCATTGATATAAAGCTAATTTTAAAACAAAAGTATTAAAGAAATTATTAAAAATTTAGTATTGAAGACGATAAGATTTTTAAAATCAAAAAAAAGAAAATTATGTTATTAACAAATGGCGTTATATTATAAATAAATTTGCATTATTTATATGATATAGGAATAAATATTGAAATGTTTATAAAAAAGTTTTAAAACAGAAAAATAATTCTCATTAATTTTGAAATTAATCAATATATTATGCAATTATTAAAACATAATATTAACTACTGAAAAAAATAAAAAATGAGTACAGCAAAATTAGAATATATTTGGTTAGACGGGTATTCTCCAACACAAAATATGCGTAGTAAAACTAAAATATTAAAAGACTTTGATGGGAAACTTAAAAGTTGTCCTATTTGGGCATTTGACGGTAGCTCAACTCAACAAGCTGAGGGGGGATCTTCTGACTGTTTATTAAAACCTGTTTCGATTTTTCCTGATCCTACCCGTGAAAATGGATTTCTTGTTATGACGGAAGTAATGAATCCTGACGGATCAGCTCACGTTTCTAATGGAAGATCGACTATTGACGATGATGATAATGACTTTTGGTTTGGATTTGAGCAAGAGTATTTTATAATGGATACTGATACAGATCTGCCTCTTGGTTTTCCTCCTGGAGGATATCCTGGGCCACAGGGGTTATATTATTGTTCGGTTGGTGGAAAGAATACACATGGAAGACAACTTGTTGAAGACCATGCTGACATATGTTTAGCTGCTGGAATTAATATTGAAGGAATTAATCAGGAAGTTGCATGTGGGCAGTGGGAGTTTCAAGTATTTGGTAAAGGAGCTAAAAGAGCAGGTGATCAACTATGGATAGCTAGGTATATTCTTGATAGACTTACTGAAGATTATGGATATTATATCGAATATCATCCAAAACCTATTCAAGGGGATTGGAATGGCTCTGGTATGCATGCTAATTTTTCAAATGAGGTTCTTAGAACCTGTGGGTCAAAAGAAACTTATGAAAAAATATGTGAAGCATTTAGACCTGTAGTAAAAGAACACATCGCAGTTTACGGAGCCTATAATGACATGAGATTAACAGGTAAACATGAAACTCAATCTATTGATCAGTTTAGTTATGGTGTTTCTGATAGAGGTGCATCAATAAGAATACCTATTATCACTGTAGAAAACGGATATAAAGGTTGGCTTGAAGACAGAAGACCTGCCTCTAATGCAGATCCCTATAAGATTGCTGCTAGAATAATCAAAACTGTTAAGTCAGCTTAAAATCAATTTAAGTTACATAAAAAGAGGAATTGTTTTTACAATTCCTCTTTTTATGTAAAAGCCTGAAATATAAATGTGAAATAGCAGAGTAACATTATAAATCCTTTATATTTTGATAAACTGTTTTTCTTTGGAAAAATTGCTAAAACTATTAAGATAGTAGCAAATAACAACATCCAGATAATATCTCTTTGAATAATTTCCTCTGCAATAGGAATCTCCTTAATTACAGCTGTAATTCCTAATACTGACCCAATATTAAAGATATTTGATCCGATTAAATTTCCAACTGAAATCCCTTTTTCATTTCTAGCAATTGCAACCAATGAGGCTGCCAGTTCAGGAATACTTGTTCCAATTGCAATTATTGTAACAGAAATTACAGCCTCACTAATATTTATTTGTTTAGCAAAATTTACAGCTCCATCAACTAAAAATTCAGCTCCAAAATAAAGGGTTAGAGAGGAAAGTATTAACCAAATAATAATTTTAAAATTTGAAACAAATAATAATTTATCATTAACATCATTATAAATTTCATGTGAGTCGGGTTTGTTTAAAATCTTAAAAATAAAAAATATTAAAATTGATATTAGTATTATTCCCTCAAGTCTATCTAAAGTGCTATCTGTATATATAAAAAAAGATAAAACAATCGAAAGAAAAAACATCCACGGCCAATCTCTTTTATAAAATTTATTAGCCACTGAAATTTTACTAAGTATAGATACAAGCGCAAGAACAAGTCCAATATTTGCAATATTTGAACCGATCACATTATTTATTGCAACGGAAGGAAAATCATTAATTGCAGCATTAATACTGACAATTAATTCTGGTAATGATGTTGCAAAAGAAACAACTGTCATTCCAATTATAAATTTTGAAATATTAAACTTAAAGGATAAAGCAACTGATGACCTAACAATAAATTCGCCACCTATTACAAGTAAAAGAAATCCTATGAAAATAAATACCAAATTCATTTTATCTGATTACCACTTTTGAATTTAAAATCCCATACTTTGTTAAACTTCTGATAATATAAATGCCAACAGGTAATTCTAATTCCAGTCTATTTGTATTGTTTATTAATTGCTCTAATATTTTTTCCCCTCTAAGACTAAAGATTTGTATTTTTTCATTATTCAAATTAATATTGAAGTTAATAATTCCCGAGGAAGGATTAGGGAAGATCATTATATTATTAATTTTATCAGTGGTTAAATCTAGACTCTCATTCCAAACTTCTCCGATATTATCCCCCCATATATAATTAACCAAATTTGGATGGTCAATGAAAGGATTTCTGTTTTGTTGAAAGCCAAAAATTATTTCATTCCTGTTTCTTTCAAAATCGTCAACAGGATCGTCAATATGCCACTGAATAAGTGAAGATAACTTCCCCAGTATTGGATCATTATTATTTGGTGTTGTGTAGTTAACAAGCTCCAGGTCAAAAGAATTATTATTATGATCATATCCTGGATCATATCTTATCACCATATAAAATAAAATTCTAGCTATATCACCTTTAATATAATCTGCAGGCTCCCAACTATCATTATCTGTAAGGCAATCAATTGCCTCATTATGCTGGCTACCGCCAAAATCAAAATCTTTTGTCCCTCTCGACGAATTTACAGACCTGTCACAAGGCTTTAAATTGTGAACATCTGTATATGCATTATCATCTTCATCAGGAAAACCATGGGATTTTGGCCAAACATGCTCTCTATTCCAAGAATTACTTTGGGTGCCATTCCCATTTTCGTATTGAGAATAATTTCCACTTCCATCTCTATAACCTTTATCCTGGGACCTACCCGTATAAACTAATATCATATTATTATGATTTAAAGGGTCTTGGTCAGATTGCTGAAGAATATCCCATGTATCAGTAGAAGATGAAGTGTAAGGATAAACTATGTGATTAGAAATAATTTGATAAAGTGCCTCTTTTAATCCTTCACCTGAAAGCCCATTGGCCTGCTGATAATAACTAGTAGGTATATTTGATTGAACAATTCCAAAAGTTGGATTGTATGGTGGTCCAAAGTCAGACTGAGTAAACGCATTAAATGTAAATAAAAAAGAAATAAAAACTAATAGTCTCATGATTAACAAATATACTGTAATTAGTCATACTAGACTAAAATTTATATTATTTGGCATAAGGTTTGTAAGTTTGTTTTTATGAAATACAAAATAATTTTGTTTGTTGTCACATTGTTTTTTTCATGTGGAGTAAAAAATAATAAAATTTCAAAACCATCTTCAAAAATAACTATTTCACCCGGTGCTACTACACTATTGCAAGTAATCGCAGGAAAATTCCCTGGAGTTACTGTGATTGGTGAAAAAGTTTTAATTAGAGGAGGTAGTCTTTCTATTAATAATCAAGCTTATGCTATTTATGATATCGATGGAAATATTTACACCGATTTTCCAGCGTTTATAGATCCACAAATGGTTAAAAGTATTTCAATTTTAAAATCACTTGCTGCTACCAATAAATATGGTGGGATAGCAAGAGGTGGTGCAATAGTTATCAAATTAAAAGCTAATCAATAAATGAAAAAAATTATAATTTTCTTACTAACAACTAATATTCTAATTTCTCAAAATTTTGAAGAAAATTTTTTAGACGGAACAATCATTTTTAAACTAAATAATTTTATCGAAAATAACGACGAATTTCAAAACAGAACGTCCGATAAAATTGGTTTGATTGAAAATATTTTAAATTATCCTGAAATCAGTAAAGTTTTTGAAAATATTGAAATTATTAAATTTGAAAGACCAAGTTTTTTTACTAACAAAAAAGAACTTCAAAAAATTTACAGAATAACATTTTCAGAATATGATCAGATAAATTATTTAATTTCTAAACTAAAAAAATTAAAAAATATTTCTTATGTTGAGAAAGAACCAATCTATTCTAACACTTTCATACCAAATGATTCATATCACAATGGATCTAACAAATGGTATCATACCTTAGTAGGATCTGAACAAGCTTGGGATATTAGTTTAGGAAGTGAAAATATTAAAATTGCTATCGTTGATAATGCAATTGCTACATCGCATGCTGATCTTAATACATTTAAACAGAGAGATGTAGCTGATAATGACAATGATGCTACTCCTCCCCAGACATACAATGAAAGCTCTTCTTGGTCTCATGGCACACATTGTGCTGGATTAGCTACAGCAGAAATAAATAATTCGATAGGAATTGCCTCCATTTCAGGAAATGTTGAATTAATCGCTGTAAAAGCAACCGGAGATAGTCAGAATCCATCTTATACTTATTACGGATTTGCAGGTGTACAATGGGCTTGTGAAAACGGAGCCAATGTTGTTAGTATGTCCTATGGATCAGAATCTTCTTCAAACTCAATGCAAGAACTCATAAATTCATATCCTGAAGTGGTTTTTTTAGCTGCTGCTGGTAACGATAGTTCATCCGCTCAAAATTATCCCGCAGCTTATTCTAACGTTATCGGAGTTGGATCTGTTGACAATAATGATACAAGATCATCTTTTTCTAATTACAACTCAGGATTTCCTTGGGTAGATATAGCATCTCCTGGCGGATATTCTTATGGAGGTTTATTGAGTACTGTGTATACATCAGACTCAAACGGATATGCTAGATTTGGTGGTACCTCAATGGCTACACCATTTGCAGCTGGTCTCGTTGGATTAATGTTAAGTGTTAATCCGTCACTAAGTCCCAATGAAATTTTAGGGTGTTTAATCAACAGTGGTGTTAATATAAACCAGAATATTGGGCCAAGAATTGATGCATATGCCGCATTACTTTGCGCACTTCCAGAAAACAATAATCCCATTCCGGCATTTACTGCATCTCCACAAACCACATATGAAAATCAGGCAGTCACATTTATAAATAACTCAGTAAATGCGACTGATTTTTTATGGTCCTTTGAAGGCGGGAATCCAAATTCATATGATGGTGAGAATCCTCCTGAAATATATTATTCAGATCTAGGTGAATTTAATGTTAGTCTAACTACTTCTAATGATTCTGGTAATGAAACTTTAACTAAAGAAGATTATATCACTGTTTATGTTGAACCAAGTGGAGAATGGATTTTACAAGACACTGATTTTTCTAATCAGAGTACTGGTATCAATTATTTATCAATTGTTAACGAAAATGTAGTATGGGGTACAGCGTTTGATGGTACTGGATCAGGACAAAACATGCAACAATTCACAAAAACAATTGACGGAGGGGAAAATTGGGAATCTAATAGTATAAATTTGGGTAACTTAAATTTAGGTATTTCAATGATACATGCAATAAGTGATGAAATTGCATGGGTTGTTGCTTATCCAACTGCTGCCAATCAAATTGGCGGGATTTATAAAACAAATGACGGAGGAATAACATGGAGCAGACAAGACAGTGCAAACTATAACACAAGTTCATCGTTTGCTAATGTGGTATATTTCTGGGATGAGAATACTGGCTTTGCTCAAGGAGATCCTATAAATGGTGAATTTGAACTTTATGTTACCTCAAATGGAGGTGAAAATTGGCAAATTGTACCTGGAAATTCTATACCTAATCCTTTAGGTGGTGAGTATGGATATACTCGTCAAATCGAAGTTGTGGATGATAATATTTGGTTTACAACTAATAATGGTAGGATTTATCACTCTATCGACAAAGGAAATAATTGGTCTGTATATCAATCACCGATAAATGATTTTGGAAGTGCTGAAGTAAGTGGAAGTATTTCATTTAGTGATTCACTAAACGGAATAATTATTGATAATAATGGTAATGTTTTTAGAAGTTTTGACAGTGGATATTCATGGTCACAAATTACAATAACTGGACCTGTTTATACCTCAGGATTATGTTTTATTGAAAATACAAACACTGTCTTCACTACGGGAGGTGGTTCATCTTTTAGTACTGATGGAGGATACTCATGGACACCAATTGATACTGCACCTCACCTATTTGTTGATTTTTATAATGAAGAGTTGGGATGGTCAGGTGGATGGACACAGGTAACAGGTACTGTTTCAAGCGGAGGTGTTTGGAAATGGGAAGATTTTTCATTAGAAATAAATATTCCTGAAGATGAGTTAAATTCAATTAAATATTTTCCAAACCCTACAGATGGTTTGCTAAACATTTTATATGAAGGTGAAATACAGACCATAGTTTTAGATATTAAAGGAAAAGAAATAATTAAAACAGACAAAAAAATAATAGACTTGATAAATTTAAATAAAGGAATATATATTCTTAAAGTAATTGATCAGTCAAATAAAAAAATAGACTTTATAAAAATTATAAAAAAATAATTATGAAATATTTAGTATTATTTCTAATAACCTTTTCGGCAATGATATCAGATTATGAAACTCAAAATTACTCTACAATAATATCTGAAGATAATTTTGAGATTCGTTTTTATGAATCGTCTATCAAAGCTAAAGTTATTTCCGATAAAAGCGCAAACGGAAATTTTTACAAACTCTTTCAATTTATTAGTGGAAATAACTCTAAAAAACAGAAAATTGCAATGACTACTCCGGTTTACATGAAAAATGATAATAATAAAAATATTATGGAGTTTGTAATGCCTTCTGACTATAATTTAGAAACAATCTCAAAGCCTAACGATAAGGATATTACAATTTATAAATCTGAACCCAAGAATTATGCATGCATCAGATATGGAGGATATTCAAATTCAAAAAAATTTAACACCCACTCGTTAAAATTAATTAACAAATTGAATGAAATGAGCATAAAGACTATTGGAGATGTTTTTTTTGTTTCTTACAATAGCCCTTATAAAGTATTTGGAAGAAGAAATGAGGTAATGGTGGAAATTAAATACTAAACTAATCCTCAAGAATTGCTACTCCATTAGCTATCATGTTGATTTTGTATTCTGGTTGAGTAATATTTTCAATTTCTTCTAATGATAGTTGAGCATCCTCAGCATAATGTCTTAGTCTTTCTACAGAAATTGTATCACTGAAAATTTTACCTGACATTAAAACTTTTTTTCCTTCAATACCATTTTTAGGCACAAAAAAACCGTAGTCTTTAAACTTTACAAAAACTGTATCATTATCAACTTTAACATTCATCCAACAACCTTTTTTTGGACACACACTGATAACCTCACCCGAAAGATTAGTAATACCAAGATTACCTTCAATTTTTTTGTAGAATTTTTCATCAGTTGAAATTTTTTCCCCATATCCAATAAAGACTTCATTTTTACATGAAAAGGTTGTTACTAAAGCCCAAAAAAAAAGCAAAAAGTTGTATTTCATAAAGTTTAATTTATATCTGCAATTTACAATAATTTTAAAATATGAAGATATGTGATAAAAGCCTAAGGGAATTTGTAACACCAAGTGTGACACCAAAAAAGAAAGACCCGCTACTAAAAGCGAGTCTTTACAGATGTGACCTCGGAGGGATTCAAACCCCCAACCTTCTGAGCCGTAATCAGATGCGCTATTCAGTTGCGCCACGAGGCCGTTAACCAGTTAACGTGCCTCTTAATCCAACTTGCTATATTCAATGTTTACAACCTCGTTTACAACAATGCTTGTTAAATGACTCTTTAACCTGTGCAAATTAAACACTTTTTGTTAAGCATTAAAACCTTTATTATTAAAAATATCTACCCTTAACTTTTTTTCCATTTCTTTCTGTTCTTGTTATGTTGCTGCATCATATAATTTACGTTGCTCAACATTATCAAATGCGATAACTACTGGTGGTTCATCGACGAATAAAGGAACATCCTCATTTATATAAGTGTCATTGATATATTCTTTAGGTAGAAGATATGCTAAACTTGTTTTAAGCAACTGCACTTTTTGTGTGCGAGTTAATTCCTCTACATTAATAGAATCAAGTATTTCTTGAGTTATGTTTTTGAGTTTGGCTTTGAGTTTTTGATCCAATTTTGCCACTCCTCTTTTTGTTCTGCTTCCGTATGTATTTTTAGGTTTAAACATCGTATCTTATTTATTAATTAATTTAAAAACTTATTATTATGAAAACTAAATTCAAAGATTTCTTACTTTACTCTTTAGCTTGTGTTGGTGCTGTATCATTATTACTTTCTGCATTAGATAAACCTAAAGAAAATTCACAAAATGATTGGATTTATAACGCAGTTGCATCTGAAGCTGGTATTGTTGTATATAACACATATAATGGCAGCATAAAATTTACGCATTTAAAATAATAAACCAATATTCTCTGTTAT
>NZUH01000014.1 GCA_002697255.1 Flavobacteriaceae bacterium
CAATTCTCAAACTATTGTTTATATTTGCTTTTCAATTTTGCGGGCGTGGCTGAATTGGTAGACACGCTAGACTTAGGATCTAGTGCCGCAAGGTGTGAGAGTTCGAGTCTCTCCGCCCGCACAAATTCTCAATTCATTTCTAAATATGAGTTTTTTTGTCTTCTAACTATTCAATAAAAAATAAAGTTTATTTTTAACAAATGGATCTTAAAGATTTTAAATCTGGAGAAATAATAAATGAAATATCCCAATGTTCATATTCATGGGATTCTCCCAGTAATATAGCACTGGTTAAATATTGGGGAAAAAACATTGATCAGACCCCGAAAAATCCGTCTCTAAGCTTTACATTATCAAATTGTAAAACCACAACAAAAGTTGAATTTTTAAAGTCCAGTATGATTACAGATTCTATAGAATTTGAGATTTATTTTGAAGGTAAAAATAATAAAAATTTTAGACCAAAAATTGAAAAATATTTTTCTAAAATTCTAGATTACTGTCCATACTTAATCAATTATCATATTAGTATTAATACAACCAATAGCTTTCCTCACAGTAGTGGAATTGCTTCTTCGGCTAGTGGTATGAGTGCACTTTCTCTTTGTGTTATGAGTTTTGAAAAAGATCTTACAGACTTCAACAACGAAGAATATTTTTATAAAAAAGCATCTTTTCTTTCAAGGATAGGATCTGGAAGTGCATGTAGAAGTATTTATGGCGGTATTAATTTATGGGGGGCTAATGATGAATTTAAAAATAGTTCCAACTTATATTCAATTAAGCTTGATGATAATATATCATCAAAATTTTATAATTATCGGGACACAATTCTGATTATTGACAATAATGAAAAGGAAGTTTCAAGTTCCGTAGGTCACCAACTTATGAATGATAATCCTTTTTCAGAGTTACGTTTTATTCAGGCTTTTGAAAATATTTCTAAATTAAATTCAATTTTAAAAAATGGAAATCTTTACGACTTTTGTGTATTAGTCGAAAGTGAAGCTTTGACTCTGCATTCTCTGATGATGAGTAGTAATCCATCATTTCTATTAATGAAGCCAGAAACCCTAAGTGTAATCAATCATATTCAGGAATTTAGAAAATCTACTAATATTCCTATATGCTTCACACTTGACGCTGGAGCAAATGTTCATGTTTTATATCCTGACGAAAACAATCATGTGGTTTTAGAATTTATTAAAAATAAATTGTCAAATTACTGTGCAAAAGGAAGGTTTATCGAGGATATTGTAGGAAACGGTCCGAAGCAAAACTAAATTTGTATATTTGAATCAATGAAAGGACCTTTATTTTACTCAAAGATTTTATTATTTGGTGAATATGGTATTATTGAAGATTCCAAAGGCTTATCAATACCTTATAATTTCTTTAATGGAGCTTTAAAAATTTCAGATTACTCTAGCGAAGAATCTAAAAAATCAAATTCAATATTGCGTCACTTCTCAGATTATTTAAAAACAATAGATATAAACCTTGATTTAAATTCGCTTGACAAACATATAGAAAAGGGCATGTACTTTGACTCCTCAATTCCTAGAGGATATGGTATAGGTAGCAGTGGAGCTCTTGTTGCTGCTGTTTATGATAAATATGCTATTAACAAAATCACTGTGTTAGAAAATTTAACTAGGGAAAAGCTTCTTATATTAAAAGAAATTTTTTCAAAGATGGAATCCTTTTTTCACGGAAAGTCATCTGGTTTAGATCCGTTAAACAGCTATTTAAGTATACCTATTTTAATTGAATCTAAAAATGATATTAATGTTACAGGGATTCCAAGTCAAAAATCTTTTGGTTCGGGTGCAGTATTTTTAATAGATAGTGGTAAAACTGGATCAACTGCCCCAATGATAAATATTTTTATGGAAAAAATGAAAAAAGAAGGGTTTAGAAATATGCTTAATTCTCAATTTATAAAATACACAAATATTTGCGTTGATAGTTTTTTGAGCGGTGATTTAAAAAATCTTTTTAAAAGTACTAAAAAGTTATCTCAGATTGTTTTTGAAAACTTTAAACCAATGATTCCTCCAGAATTTCATCATCTGTGGAAAAAAGGAATCGATAACGGTTCATACTTTTTGAAACTATGTGGTTCTGGTGGAGGAGGCTATATTCTAGGCTTTGCTCCAAATATTGAAGATGCAAAAAAAGATCTTGAAGGGTATGATTTAGAAGTTGTATATCACTTTTAGATAGTATGTTCACAAATACAAAACAAAGATCAATTCTTTTCAAATTTTTAAGTATTTTTTCTGTAGTAAGAGTGTATAATGTGTTATTAATTGTATTTGCTCAATATCTAACGTCTGTTTTTATTCTTAGTGACAAGTCTTATTTTGATGTTTTATTTGATATTCATCTCTTATTAATAATATGCTGCTCTACGCTTTCAATTGCTTCAGGCTATATTATTAATGATTTCTACGACAGAGAAAAAGATATAATAAATAAGCCTGTAAAATATAAAATTGACGATGTGGTCAATAATTCAACTAAACTTAGATTTTATTTTTTCTTAAATTTTGTTGTAGTACTTATCTCGTCGTTTATTTCGATTAGATCTGTCTTGTTTTTCTCTGTTTACATATTTTTTTTATGGCTTTATTCTCATAAGCTGAAGAAAATATTATTCATCGGAAATTTATTTAGTTCATTGTTAGCAATAACTCCTTTTTTTGCAATAATGTTATATTACAGAAATATTGATTTAATTATTATCGTATATGCCTTTTTTTTGTTTTTTATTATTTTATTAAAAGAGTTCACTAAAGATCTAAAAAATTTAACTGGTGATTTTAGCAATAATTATAAAACAATTCCGGTTATATTTGGTGAAGGTTTTTCTAAAACCATAATTTCTCTTACAGCAATAATAAATATTATTTTACTTTTTAATTTATATATTAACTTTAGTTTTGGGTTAATGTTTATTTTTTATATTGTAGCATTAATTTTGTTGATTATTTTTTTGATTAAATTAAAAACTGCAATTAATAAATCAGATTATTTATTATTGTATAATATTTTGAGATTGATTATAGTAATTGGAGTGTTTTCTATTTTTTTAATTAATATCAATTTTTAATATAAACTATTAACTATTTATGAAATACATTAACTTATTTTTTGTTTTAATATTATTTGGTTGTAATAATAATTCTTTGAATACTATTCAATTGACAGAAAGATGTGTTATTGATGAAGACTGGCTATTTCCTAATACTCTGAGCCCAACTAGTTCATGGAATTTTTCCGCTGATGGAACTTTTTCATATTCGTCAAGTTTATTAGGAGGAATGAGCTCTTGGGGAAAATGGGAGGTTTTAAACCCTGGAGAGATGAATATTCAATACACTAATACTACATCAGGAATAGTTCCATTAGATCATATAATCAGAATACCTCATTGCGACACAATAATTGCCGAATCAAGATCTTTTGTCAAAGACATCAAAAACAAAAATTAAAAACAGAATTTTATTTTTTGTTTTTAAAAACAAAATTAAGCAACCACATATTTTTGATTAATAAACCGATATTTTTTATTACATCCAACATCCAAACAACTAAATAGTTTAGAAAGAAATTTAATAGTTCCTTTAAAAAACGAGTATATAGAACTGACAAATAAAATCCACCTAACATTAATATAAAATCCTCAAAGTTAAAATATGTTGAATCTATGTATGTATATGTTGAAAATATAATACCGAAAGGCCAAGCTAAAAAGATAGCTGCATCAAAAACAAAATCTACAACATATTTAAAATAGAAAATGAATAAAGGATAATTACTTTTCTTTTCGTCATAACCTAAACTTTTATTCTCCCATAGTATACTAATTCTAGCTGCTGCTTGACCCCAAATTTTAAAGGGTAATATAAATGGAATGTAAACAAAAACATAATATAAAGATCCAAGTATGGCATTTAAAAAATGTTTATTAAAATTAAAGTTTTCGATTTGTTCTTGCTGATTATTCGTATTTTCTGACATAATTAAATATTATAAATTTTAATAAAAATAATAAAATATTCTTAATTAATTATTATTTATAATAATTGATGAATTTTTTTCTATTTTTAAACTAAATATTAAAATATGAAAACAACTTACATAAAATATGTCATCATATTTATGTCAGTATTAATTTTTTTTGGTGGAATTTACATTCTTAAATCGTTAAAGGACGGAGATCAAGACAGTTCAGATTTAAATACCAATTCGATTAGCCAAACAAATAATAATAATGGCAAGTTAAAAACAGACAACTATCTATATACAACAGTTGATAATCTTTCGGTTAGAAAATCTCCTTCTTTAGATGCCAAAAGAATATCTACTTTAGATGAAGGTGTTAGGGTTACCTTTTTAGGTAATGAATCTGCTAATGTTATCAGTGTTAAATTAAGAGGTAAACAAACCACAGGTCCATTTTATTATGTTAGAATTCCATCAGGAAAAGAAGGGTGGATATATTCTGGTGCTTTGAGTTCAACTCCAGTTTATGTTGAAGACTACAATGCAATTATTATATATAATAATGATGATAATGTAGATTTTTTAATTTGGACTAAACGTGATATACAGCAATTTCTAGAATACAATAACAGAAAAGATATAAAATTAATAACTAAAACTGATAATTTTAGTGAGGTAAATATCATAAATGATGAGGGAGAAATAATAGGAGTTGAAAATATAAGAAGAACAGTGGATAAGTATAATTATGGAATGGTATTATTTTCAAAAGGTAAAAAATCTAAATCCATAGAAGCCGGCGGTGAATGGTTTGAATACAATAAACTTTGTTTTATCGAAGATTATTTTCGGTTAAAAAAAAGCTGTGATGATTTTGATTTAATTTATAATTAAAAAAAGTTTTGATTTATTAATCTAATCTACAGTCAGAAGAAATACCGTTTACGTAATTTTCTATCATTCCTAATTTTTCGGCTAAATCTGATCCGATAAAACCATTTATATCTTGATAACTTATTATTTTATTATATTCATCAAGAAATCTTTTTGATTGTGGAGTGTAGGTCCAGTGCCAAGCTTCCTCTTGATATCCGGAAGACCTATCATTTTTTGAAAAGTCAGAGTAAACCTGACAAAAACCAAATTTTGACGCATTTGTAACAAGCCACTCATATTCAATTTCACCCATTCCGGATTCAAAATATTCAGGTTCAAGATTATTAATATCAATATCAGTACCCCAGTGATGTCTTGAAGTTGATGGCATAGAACTATATAATAGTATCTTATATGCATTATCAATGGGAGACATTCCAGCCTCCTCATTTTTCTTAAATTTCCTTTCCCAAATTGACTTTTGAGCATAATAATTTCTCGCTCCAGAAACAATAATTAAATTTATTCCATCTTCTTTAGCAGCAAAATACATCCTTTTGAATGCATCTGCAGTTTGTTTTTCTAAAAACATTTCACTTTTTGTATGAAATTTTTTTTCAAGCTTAATAAATTTTTTATTAGACGAAAAAGAAATTTTCCCTAATAGAAATGATTTAGTTATTAAGTTATCTGATTCATTACCTATTTTAGAAATCTTATCATTGGAATTTGAATTAACTGAGTTAATTTTTTCAACTTTTAAAGGGTTAAAATTTACATTGTAAACATTATTATTTGAAAAGTAATGAACATAGGATATTAATTTATTGCTAATTTCGTCAATAATTAACTCGTATTTCTGTCCAATTTGAATAGAATTGAAATTAATTCCTTCAGATTTCATATTAGCAAGTTTAATTATCTCAGATTGAGCAATACCTTTTTTAGATAAGATAAATGATAAAGTCTCTCCAGGCTTGACTTTCAAAGTCAATTTCTTTTGAGTAGGTTTTTCAATTTTTATTTCAGGTACTTCATTAAAAATACTATCATTTTTAACCAATGTGTCATCATTTTTTAAATTGTTACCGTTAAATTCAAATATATCTTTAGGTATTTCTGAAGTCTCAGGTTTTAAGAATTTAGTTTTCTTTTCGCATGCTAATAATATAATTGAAAATGAAAAAAAAGTTAACAGATATTTTAAATTTTTTTGCTTCATATATTTTTTTTGTACTCAAGGTGGGAATCGAACCCACACTCCCTAAAGAACTGGATTTTGAATCCAGCGCGTCTACCAATTCCGCCACTTGAGCATTGTGGCAAATTTAAAAAAAATATTATCCATTAATTAAATTACTAAATTTAAAATTTCTATTTTTACTAAAACCAATAAAACACCGTGTCTTTAGCTATTTTAAAACCCAAAATTTTCAACTGTACCAACAGTTTGGATTTAGCAAAAAAAATATCAAACTCATTTGGTGAAGATCTTGGTAATGTTATTATTTCAAGATTTTCAGACGGAGAATTTCAACCCTCTTTTGAGGAATCAATTCGTGGCACAAGGATTTTTATTATTGGTTCTACAAATCCCTCACCAGAAAATTTAATGGAAATGCTTTTAATGTTAGATGCTGCAAAAAGAGCTTCTGCTAGGCATATTACTGCTGTTATTCCATATTTTGGATGGGCTAGACAAGATAGAAAAGACAAGCCTAGAGTTCCAATAGCCGCAAAAATGATTGCAAAAATGATTGAAACAGCTGGAGCAACTAGATTAATTACCATGGACTTACATGCTGATCAAATTCAAGGTTTTTTTCAAATACCTGTTGATCATTTGTATGCCTCAACAATTTTTATTCCGTATATATTAGAATTAAAATTGGATAATTTATGTATTGCTTCACCGGACATGGGAGGTTCTAAAAGAGCTTATGCATATTCAAAGAATTTAAGTTGTGACGTAGTAGTATGTTACAAGCAAAGGTCAAAGGCAAATGTAATTTCGCATATGGAGTTAATAGGCGAGGTAAAAGGGAAAAATATAATATTAGTTGATGACATGGTTGATACTGCTGGAACCTTGTCAAAAGCAGCAGATTTATTAATTGAGCGAGGTGCGATTAGCGTTAGGGCAATTTGCACACATGCTATTTTATCTGGAGATGCGTATGCTAAAATAGAAGCCTCAAATCTTGAAGAACTTATAGTAACCGATTCTGTTCCTAATATTAAGCCTCATTCTAAAATAAAAGTATTATCTTGCGCCGATTTATTTGCTGATGTTATGAGTAAAGTTCACAACAATAAGTCAATAAGTTCTAATTTTATAATGTAAATAATATTAAAAATGAAATCAATTACAATCAACGGATCTAAAAGAGAAAGCGTGGGTAAGACTTCTACAAAAGCACTGCGTAATGCTGGACAGGTTCCTTGCGTTTTATACGGAGGAGATGGACCAGTGCATTTCTCAGCACCAGAGTTGGCATTCTCTAAACTTGTATATACTGCAAATGCATATACAGTTGTAATTGCCGTTAATGAAAATGAATCTTATCCAGCTGTATTGCAGGATATTCAGTTTCATCCAGTAACAGACAGAATATTACATGTAGATTTTTATCAATTATTTGATGACAAGAAAATTGCAATGGACATTCCTGTAAGAATTGTTGGAAATTCAATCGGAGTAAAATTAGGGGGTAATCTTCAAAGAAATAGAAGGAAACTTAGAATTAAAGCTTTGCCTGCAAACTTACCTGACTATATCGAGATTGATATTACAGAGCTTAATATCGGAAATAGAGTATATGTAAAAGAATTACTTAATGACAGCTATGAATTTCTTCATCCAGATAATACAGTGGTATGTCAGGTCAGAAGAGCGCGAGCTGCTATTGTAGAAACTGCTGACGAAGAAGTAGAAGGAGTAGAAGGAGAAGAAGGTTCAGCTGAAGAAGGTACATCTGAAAATAAAGATGAGTCATCAAAAGGTGATGCTCCTGCAGAATCATAAATTAATTAAATATTAATTAGTAAAAAAAGCATTCTGTAATTTTACAGAATGCTTTTTTATTTTTGTATAACATAAATCTAAGAATATGAATAAATTTTTAATTGTTGGTTTAGGAAATCCAGGTGACAAGTATAAAGAAACAAGACACAATATAGGTTTTGAAATCTTAGATTTTATTTCTGATAAAAAGGAATCTAAATTTGAAGCACAAAGACTTGGAGATTTATCAGAAATTTCGATCAAAGGAAAAAAAGTTTTTTTATTAAAGCCTACAACTTTTATGAATTTGAGCGGCAAAGCCGTTAAATATTGGATGGAACAAGAAAATATAAAAATTGAAAATTTGCTTATAATTAGTGATGATTTAAATTTACCACTTGGGAAAATAAGATTAAGGGCATCAGGTAGTAGTGGAGGTCATAATGGATTGGAAAATATTGAAGATATTTTAAATTCTACAAAATATGCCAGATTAAGAATTGGAATATCCAATCCAAAAGAAAATTTTAATCAGACAGACTTTGTTTTAGGTAAATTTGATAATGATGAGTATGATATATTAAGTTCAGAATTTTCAAACATAGATCAATTGATTACATCTTTTGTCCATAAAGGAGTTGATAATACTATGAATAATTTTAATAATTAAAGATTTAGCTGATGATTTCGTTATCTATTGACGATTATGATTTAAACTTACCTTCTGTTATTACTGTTGGTACATTTGACGGAATACATCTTGGTCATCAAAAATTAATAGATAAGGTTTTAGAAATTTCAAAAAAAGAAAATCTAAATTCTATTATTTTAAGTTTTTATCCTCATCCTAAAATTGTTTTAAATAATAATCCACAAATATGTTTGTTAAATACTCTAGATGAAAAAAAAGAAATTCTAAATAGTTATGATATTGATTACCTCGTCTTAAAAGAGTTTACAAAAGAGTTTTCAAGATTATCTGCTTTGGAATTTGTTCGAGATATTCTTATTAATGGATTAAATGTTAAGCATATTGTGATAGGATATGATCATCATTTTGGAAGAAATAGAGATGCAAATATTTTGCAATTAAAAGAGTTTTCTAAAATTTTTGACTTTAGGGTAACCGAAGTATCAGCTATGATTCAAGATAATATTTCGGTTAGTTCAACAAAGATTAGAGGTTTTATAAATAATGGTGATTTCGTATCAGCAAATAAGTTTTTAGGCTATGATTTTATTTTGACTGGTAAGGTTATAAGAGGTTTAGGTAGAGGAAAAACTTTAGGTTTTCCAACCGCTAATGTAAGTTTAGATATGAATAAAATAAAACCTGGAAATGGCGTGTATTTTATTTATTCAAAGTTCGATAATTCTATTGTTTACGGAATGATGAATATTGGCTTTAACCCCACATTTAAGGATAAAAGCTTGTCAATCGAAATACACTTTTTTAATTTCAATAAAGATTTATATGATTTGAAGATTTCTGTATGTATTATTCAGAAAATAAGAGACGAAATTAAATTCACTAACGCTAATCAATTAGCTGTACAATTAAAAAGTGATGAA
The DNA here is from genome assembly GCA_002697255.1 of Flavobacteriaceae bacterium. Lineage (GTDB taxonomy): Bacteria > Bacteroidota > Bacteroidia > Flavobacteriales > Flavobacteriaceae > MED-G13. The sequence goes on from NZUH01000014.1 coordinate 9,464, forward strand.
AAAAAATGTTTTGAATTTATTAGTATACTGAAAAAAACCACTTAAATTTATTTTATGTTAAAAACATCATTTATAATCGAAAATAAAAAAGATGTAATTAAATCTTTTAAAAAGAGGAATTTTAAATCTGAAGCTTTGATTGATGAACTTATCTCGCTAGATAATCAAAGAAAAGAAGTACAGACAGATTATGAATCAAAGCTCTCTAAATCAAATTCTATTTCTAAAACTATTGGCCAACTATTTAAGGATGGTAAGAAAGAGGAAACCATAGGTCTTAAGAAAGAAAGCCTTAAAATTAAACAGCAAACAAAATTACTTTCTGAAAAATTAAATGACATAAAAAATAAAATTAACAATATTCTTTATCAGATTCCAAATATCCCCCACGACAAAGTTCCTAGTGGCAATACTCCTGAAGACAATATTGTTATTTTCAATTCTGAATTCACTGTTGATACTGAAGCTAAACATCCTCATTGGGAACTAGCAGAAAAATATGATATTATTGATTTTGAATTGGGTAATAAAATAACTGGGTCTGGTTTCCCTGTCTATAAGGGATTGGGTGCTAAACTTCAAAGAGCACTAATTTCATTTTTTTTAGATTGTAATATTTCTTTCGGATATGAAGAGGTTCAGGTTCCTCATTTAGTTAATGAGGATTCAGCTTTTGGAACAGGGCAACTTCCTGATAAAGAAGGGCAAATGTATTCCATCCCAGAGGATAATTTATACTTGATTCCAACCGCTGAAGTTCCCATAACTAATATTTTTAGAAATGAAATTATAAGTGAATCAAAGCTGCCGGTATTAAGAACTGGATATACCCCTTGTTTTAGAAGAGAAGCTGGGAGCTATGGATCTCACGTGAGAGGTTTAAATAGACTTCATCAGTTTGATAAAGTTGAAATTGTTAGAATTGATCATCCAGAGAATTCATACGATTCCTTAGAAATTATGAAAGATCAAATAAAAAGTGTTATAGAAAAATTAGAACTTCCTTTTCGAATAATAACTCTTTGCGGCGGTGATTTAGGATTTACTTCCGCACTAACATATGATTTTGAAATATATTCACCAGCTCAGGAAAAGTGGTTAGAAGTTTCTTCTGTTTCCAATTTTGAAACATTTCAATCAAATAGATTAAAAATTAGGTATAGAAATTCTGAAGGAAAGACAAATCATACGCATACATTAAACGGAAGTTCTTTGGCTCTTCCAAGGGTTTTAGCCGCATTGATCGAAAATAATCAGACGGAGGAAGGCATTACAATACCAAAAGCATTACAGCCATACACTGGATTTTCTATAATAAAATAATCTGATTTTGCAATTTGTTAAACCCAAGAAATCATTAGGTCAACACTTCTTAAAGGATAATAATATTGCAAATAAAATAGTCGAATCTTTAGACCAAAATTCTAAAAATGTTTTAGAAATTGGACCTGGTACAGGAATTCTTACTAGATTTTTAATTAAAAAAAAATATAATTTAAAACTTGTTGAAATCGACNATGAATCTGTTTTATTTTTGATTAATCAGCTTGGTATTGACGAAAATATAATTATTGAAAATGATTTTCTAAAGCTAGATTTACCAAAAGTTTTTGGAGGAAATAATTTTTCGATTATTGGAAATTTTCCGTACAATATTTCATCGCAAATAGTTTTTAAAATTTTAGAACACAGAACCATGGTTTCTGAAATGTGTGGCATGTTCCAATATGAAGTTGCAGAAAGAATTTGTGAGTCAGAGGGGACTAAAAAATATGGAATTCTTTCCGTTTTAACTCAAGCTTTCTTTCATGTAGAGCTTTTATTCGAGGTTTCTAATCATTTATTTATTCCTCCTCCAAAAGTAAATTCTGCCGTTATTTTATTAAAACGAAAAAAGGTCATTAATTTAGATTGTGATGAGAAATTATTTTTTAAAATTGTAAAATTATCTTTTCAACAAAGAAGAAAAACAATTAGAAATAGTTTAAAAAAAATTAATTTAAGTAATAATTTAAGAGAAGATAGTATCTTTGACAATAGACCAGAGCAACTTTCTGTTAATCAATTTATTAAATTGACTAAATTAGTTCAAGGTGACTTAAAAATGTAGATTTGAAAAAAACTCAAAAACATACAAAATTNAACCTTACTGAGGATTTAATTATTAAGATTGTTAATTTCATTGATTCCTCGGATAATAAATCTATTAAAGAGATATTTGACTCTTTCCATCACGCGGATATTGCCGAAATTCTAGACGAGTTAAATTCCGCTCAAGCTACTTNCATNATTAAGTTATTAGACTCAGAAAAAACNTCTGAGGTCTTAATGGAATTAGACGATGATTATCGTGAAAAAATNNTAAANAATNTATCNATACAAGAAATTGCAGAAGAGGTAGAAGAACTTGANTCAGATGATGCNACCGATATTATTCTTGAATTACCNGANGAAAAGCAGAAAAAAGTAATATCAAAAATNGNTGATGCAGAACNTAAAGCNGATATTAAAGAATTACTTAAGTATGAAGAAGATTCTGCGGGNAGTNTAATGGCNAAAGAANTNATTAANGTNAANGAAAANTGGTCNGTNACNNGATGTGTNAANGANATGAGANTNCAGGCTTCNGAAGTNACAAGAGTNCACTCNGTATATGTNGTGAATAATGAAAATNTTCTTNTNGGAAGATTATCTTTAAAAGATTTNTTAGTTGCNAATCCNAAATCTAAAATTAAATCAATNTANAAATCTAATGTTGATTATGTNTANGATTTTGATTCTGCTGAGCATGTTGCNAGTATNATGCAAAAGTATGATTTAGATGCNATTCCNGTNGTNACCAAAAAGAAGAATTTATTNGGTAGAATNACAATTGACGATATNGTCGANCTTATAAAAGAGGANGCAGAAGAAGANTATCAATTAGCAGCAGGTATATNGCAAGATGTNGANGTTGATGACNCAATATTTGAGCTNACTAGAGCAAGATTACCNTGGCTNATTGTTGGNCTTNTTGGAGGAATTGGNGCAGCTTTTNTTATGGGTGGATTTGATGAAATTTTAGCTCAATATGAAATCTTATTTTATTTTACGCCACTAATTGCTGCAATGGCTGGAAATGTTGGTGTCCAATCTAGTGCTATTATTGTGCAGGGTTTGGCTAATAATGACATTAAAGGGAGTATAAATAATAGACTTATTAAAGAAACCCTTTTATCTGTTTTAAATGGAATAATTCTTGCTGTAATTCTTTTTCTATTTATTTATTTTTGGCAAAGTGATTTGAAACTCTCACTTGCCTTATCTATTTCATTGGTTTGTGTTATTATAGTAGCAGGAATAATAGGAACTTTTATTCCTTTATTCTTAAACAAAAGAGGTATTGATCCTGCTATCGCAACAGGTCCATTTATTACTACCAGTAATGATATTTTTGGAATTCTAATTTATTTTGTTATTGCTAAATTAATATTAGGAATTTAAAATGAAAAATATTTTAGTTTTATGTACTGGTAATTCATGTAGAAGTCAAATTGCTCACGGTTATCTTGAATTTTTTTTAAATAATAAAGCAAATATTTATAGTGCTGGAGTTGAAACTCATGGTATAAATAAATATGCTGTGAAAGTCATGATTATGGACAATATAGATATTGAAAATAATACATCTAATTTGGTTGACGAATATTTACAAATTGATTTTGACTTTATAATCACAGTATGTGATCATGCAAATGAAACTTGCCCTTATATCCCTTCTGAAAATGCTTTAAGAATTCATAAAAATTTTGAAGACCCTTCGAAATTAGATATCGAAAATGAGAATTTGAAGATTGATAACTACATAAATTGTAGAAATCAAATCAAGGATTATTGTAGGGGATTTAGTTCAAAATATTTTCAAGAATAATTTTTTAAATTATTCCCTGATAAATGAACAATGCTCCATCCTTTAACAATCACAGCGCCTTTACTTTTATAAAACTTTATTGCACTTTGATTCCAGTCTATAACATTCCATGAAATTCTTTGTGCACCAATTTTCTTTCCATATTTAATGACTTCATCAAAAAGTTTACTACCAATTCCTTTATTTCTCATTATTTTAGTTATAATAAGATCTTCTAAATGTAGTGTCTTGCCTTTCCATGTTGAAAATCTGTTATATATAATAGCTGCTCCAACTATTGTGTTGTTAACCTCAGCAATTAAACATTTAAAAAGGGGATATTCAGATGAAAAACCCATACTAGTTAATTCTTTAACATCTATTTCAACAGCATCTGGTTCTTTTTCATAAATTGCTAGTTCAACTATTAATTTATGAACCGAATTCATGTCTTTTTTTTGAGCTTCTCTAATTAAAATTTTCATAACTTTAATTTTTAAAAAAAATCTTTGCTTGAATAAAATACGTCAATTATATGTTAAATAAAAATCTCACACTAGGAGAATTTATAATCAAAAATCAGGCATCTTTTAAATATTCATCAGGAGAACTTTCTAGCTTAATTAACTCCATTCGTTTGGCGGCTAAAATTGTAAATCATGAAGTGAATAAAGCTGGGCTAGTTGATATTATAGGAGAAACTGGAGGTGAGAATATTCAATTTGAAAAACAACAAAAATTAGATGTTTATGCAAATGAAAAATTTATCAAAACTTTAATAAATAGGAATATTGTTTGCGGCATTGCCAGTGAAGAAGAGGATAGTTTTATTTCAATTAACAGTAATGATAAAAATAACCAAAATAAATATGTGATATTAATTGACCCATTAGATGGTTCTTCAAATATTGATGTGAATGTTTCAGTAGGTACTATTTTTTCAATCTACAGAAGAAAAAGTAAAATAGGATCTGAGGTTGAATTAAATGATTTTTTACAATATGGAAAAGATCAAGTTGCTGCTGGCTATATAATATACGGAACTTCAACTATGCTAGTATACAGCACAGGAAACGGAGTAAACGGATTTACATTAAACCCTGCAATTGGAACATTTTATCATTCGCATTCTGATTTGTCGATTCCAGAAAATGGAAATATATACTCGATTAACGAAGGTAATTATTTACAGTTTCCAAGATTTGTAAAAAAATATATTAAATATTGTCAAGAAGAAAAAAACGATAGACCTTATACCTCCAGATATATTGGTTCACTAGTTTCAGATTTTCATAGGAACATGATCAAAGGAGGAGTTTTTTTATACCCCGAAACTTTTAAAAATAAAAAAGGAAAACTGAGACTTTTATATGAGTGTAATCCCATCGCATTTATATGTACCCAAGCTGGGGGATCGGCTACCAACGGATATAAAAATATATTAGATATTAAGCCAACTTCTTTACATGAGAGAACACCTTTTTATTGTGGAAGTAAAAAAATGGTAAAAGATTTACAAAATTTTCTATAAATCAAATCCTAATTAGTTTTATTTTCTAATATATTTGACCAAAATTTATTTGGTGACAAATAATAGTTATTCCTTGTATTTAAATCAGTCTTTAAATTTAGAAAGACTAGGGGGGCTTATTTCCAAAAATGAAATTTTCAATCTAAAAGGATTTCTTGGTTCATCCATTTCTTTTTATATTTCTGGTCTACAAAAAAGATTTTCTATTCCATTCATTATTGTTTTTAATTCTAAACAAGACGCTTTATATTTTCTAAATGATATAGAATTATTATATCCTAGTAAAAAAATATTTTATTACCCAGAGATATCTAAAGAACCGTATTTAGATGCAAATAGCAACAATTATAATTTACTTCAAAGAACTGAGTTGTTAGAGCATTTAAATTTTTCAAAAGCTGATAATTCAATTATTGTTACCTATGCAAAAGCGGTTTCAGAAAATCAAATCAATAAAGAGGATTTAAAAAAAATCTCAATAAAATTAAAAGTTAGTCAAGAAATTTCTTTTGACGAATTAAACGAGAAATTATTCGATTTAGGTTTTAGAAGAGAGGATTTTGTTATTGAGCCTGGAGAATTTGCAGTTAGAGGAGGAATCTTAGATATTTTCCCATATTCTAGCCAAACTCCATTTAGAATTGAATTTTTTGGAGATGAAATTTCAAGAATCCGTTCCTTTGATATTGATACGCAAAGATCAGATGAAAATCATGAATCTATAAAAATAATATCCAATATAAGGGTTTCTAACAAATCCAAAGGAGTTGGAAATATTTTTAATATTCTTAGTAAGGATACATTTGTTTTTGTACAAAACTTAGAAATATTTTATTCTGAAATCCAAAAAAATATAGCAAAAGCAAATTTAAATTTTGAAAAAATTTTAGACAAAGAAAATTTTATCCACCCTGAAAGATTATTTGCTAATCCTTCATCAATCAAAAATGAAATAAAAAATTATAAAATAATTGAATTCGAAAACCCTAAATCCAATAAGAGTTTTAAAATCAATATTTTGCCTCAACCCTCTTTTAATAAAAGTTTTGATTTTTTGATAGATGATTTACGGAGTAAAAAACAATCTGGTTATCAACTAAATTTATGCTGCACTAATATTCAACAGAAAAATAGACTTAATCAGATTTTTATGGACTTGAACAATGAAGATTTAATACATCCGATAATTCTTCCAATTTCAAAAGGCTTCATTGATCATTCAGAGAAAACACTGTTTTATACTGATCATGAAATTTTTGAAAGATATCACAAATTCAAGTTCAAAAAAAGATTTAAGAATAAGTTGTCTGTGGCAATGAAACAATTAAATCATTTAAATAAAGGAGACTATATTACTCATATTGATCACGGTATCGGAAAGTATGCAGGATTACAGAAAATTGAAGTTGATGGTAATATCCAAGAATCGATTAAAATTATCTATGGTGAAAGAGATATTTTATATTTAAGCGTACATGCTATACACAAAATATCAAAATACAATGGAAAGGACGGAAAAGTTCCTAGATTATATAAGTTAGGCAGTAAAGCGTGGGCTTTGTTAAAACAAAAAACCAAAAAAAACGCCAAAAAAATAGCTTATGACTTGATTAAGGTTTACGCTGAAAGAAAGCAACGTAAGGGATTCAGATATGATCACGACAGTTATTTACAAAATGAACTTGAAGCTTCGTTTATTTATGAAGATACAGAAGACCAAATTAAGGTTACCCGAGATATAAAAGATGACATGGAACGTGAGCAACCAATGGATAGGTTAATTTGTGGCGATGTAGGTTTTGGTAAAACTGAATTAGCAATTCGAGCTGCTTTTAAAGCTGTTGATAATAATAAGCAAGTTGCCGTATTAGTTCCAACAACAATATTAGCTTTTCAACATTTTAAAACATTCAGCTCCAGATTGGAAAACCTACCGGTTAACTTAAATTATTTAAATAGATTCAAATCAAATAAGGAAAAATCAGAAATAATTAAAGATCTTGCTAACGGTAAAATTGATATTATCATTGGGACTCATCAGTTGGTTAACGATAAAATTAACTATAAGAATTTGGGTTTATTAATCATCGATGAGGAACAAAAATTTGGAGTGGGTGTCAAGGATAAAATCAAATCAGTGAGAAAAAATATTGACGTTCTGACTTTGTCAGCTACCCCGATTCCAAGAACACTACAGTTTAGTTTAATGGCAGCTAGAGATTTATCTTTAATTACAACTCCACCACCAAACAGACACCCAATTGAAACTTCGGTAATTAGATTTGATTCAAATCTAATTACACAATCAATTAGGTATGAGATTGAAAGAGGTGGTCAAATATTTTTTGTCAATAATAAGATTCAAAATATTGAAGAAGTATCCAATCTTTTAAAAACTTTAGTCCCTGAGGCTAAAATTTCTGTTGCTCATGGAAGATTAAATGGTAAAACTTTGGAATCCCTAATGATGAAATTTATTAATAATGAATTCGATGTTCTAGTAAGCACAACAATAATAGAAAGTGGATTAGATGTACCTAATGCAAATACAATTTTTATAAATAATGCAAATAATTTTGGTCTTAGTGATTTACATCAAATGAGAGGTAGAGTTGGTAGGAGTAATAAAAAAGCATTTTGCTATTTAATTACCCCAGAATTTTCAAAGATGACTGATGAAGCGAAAAAAAGAATTACGGCATTAGATTATTATTCTGAATTAGGAAGTGGATTTAATATTGCTATGAAAGATTTAGAGATAAGAGGAGCTGGTGATTTACTTGGTGGAGAGCAAAGCGGTTTTATCAACGAAATGGGTTTTGAGACATACCAAAAAATTCTTGACGAGGCAATTGAAGAGCTTAAAGAAAATGATTTTAAAGATCTTAATATAGACAAAAATAAATTTTATAAAAAGACTAGTTTGATATTTGAAACTGATCTTGAACTTATGTTTCCAAGTGATTTTATTAATTCAAGTAAAGAAAGGTTAAAATTATATACAAAACTTAATAAAATTAATATAATTGATGAGCTTAATGAACTAAAATTAGAACTAGCTGACAGATTTGGATCACTTCCCGAAATTGTAGTTGAATTGTTGAAGAGTATAGAGTTAAGATGGTTGGCAATAGAATTAGGTTTTGAAAAAATTATTTTAAAAAAAAATATGCTTTTAGCTTTTGTAAAAGATTTTAACAACAATAAACAAAAGAAAAACCTTGATAAATTATTTAAATATTCTTTTAAGCCTAGTTCAAAAATTACTTTTTCACAAAAGAAAAAATTGGATGGCGATAGATTTATTGTGAAACTTACTGATATTGATTCAATTTCAAAAGCAATAAAAATATTAGAGGAAATCAAAAGATTAATTTGATTTTTTTCCTTATTACGCTAAGAGTTTTTAAAATATACTAGAAGTTATATTTACATAATATTTATAATCATAAAATGATTACTTTTACTAATATAAAAAACATTTTTTGAGTAAAACTTACACCATTACCGCTGCACTTCCATACACTAATGGTCCAATTCATATCGGACACTTGGCAGGAGTATACATTCCAGCTGATATATATGCTAGATTTTTAAGAATAACCGGAAATGATGTTATTTATATTTGCGGTAGTGATGAGCATGGAGTTCCAATTACCATAAAGGCAAAAAATGAAAATAAAAGTCCTCAAGAAATAGTTGATAGATATCATAAAAATATTAAAGAATCTTTTAAAGAATTCGGTATTTCTTTTGATAACTATTCTAGAACTTCAGCTAAAATTCATCATAAAAATGCTTCAGATTTTTTTTTAAAATTACATAACAATGGTTCTTTTAAAGAAATTACTTCCGAACAGTATTATGACAAAGAGGAAAATCAATTTCTTCCTGATAGATTTTTAATAGGGACATGTCCAAAATGTGGCTTTGAAGAATCCTATGGAGATCAATGTGAAAAATGTGGAACAAGTCACAATTCTAGTGATTTGATTAATCCAAAATCTTCAATTACTAAAAATATTCCTTCACTAAAATCAACAAAACATTGGTTTCTAAAATTGGACACGTTTCAGGAATTTTTAAAAAAATGGATTTTAGAAGAAAATAAAAATTTTTGGAAACCAAACGTATACGGCCAATGTAAATCTTGGTTAGATGATGGTTTAAAGCCTAGAGCAGTAACTAGAGATTTAGAATGGGGAGTTCCTGTTCCTATTAAGGAAGCAATAGGTAAAGTTTTATATGTCTGGTTTGATGCCCCAATAGGATATATATCTTCTACGATTGAATGGGCTAAAAAAAACAACAAAAATTGGGAAAAATATTGGAAGGATGAAAAAACAGAATTAGTTCATTTTATAGGAAAAGATAATATTGTTTTTCATTGTATTATTTTTCCTTCAATGCTCAAAGCACATGGAGATTATATTCTTCCAAAAAATATTCCAGCAAATGAATTCTTAAATCTGGAAGGTTCAAAAATTTCAACCTCAAAAAATTGGGCGGTTTGGTTACCAGATTATTTAAAAGATTTTCCTGAAAAACAAGATGTTTTAAGATACGTTCTCACAATTAATGCACCTGAAAATAAAGATAATGATTTTACTTGGAAGGACTTTCAAAACAGAAATAACGGAGAGCTAGTAGCCATTTTGGGTAATTTTATAAATAGAGTAGTTGTTCTGACAAAAAAATATTACGATTCTGTTATTCCTGACCCAAACAATTTAAATGATATTGATACTAAAGTCATTATTTCTGTCAATGAAGCAGTGAAAAAAATAGAAAAATTAATTAGTCTATTTAAATTCAGAGATGCCTGTGCTGAGTTTATAAATATTGCAAGATTTGGAAATAAATATTTGGCTGATGAGGAGCCTTGGAAACTTATTAAAATTGATCCAGAACGTGTTAAAACAATTTTATTTGTTAGTTTACATATATCATCAATTTTATCCATTGTTTCAGAGCCATTCTTACCATTTACATCAAAAAAAATTAAGTTTATCTTAAACTCACAGGATCATTCTTCAAAATGGACTTGGGAAAATTCAGTAAATGATCAGTTTTTAATCACAAAGGGGGTTGTTATAAATGAGCCAGAGCTATTATTTAAAAGAATAGAAGATTCTGAGATTAAATATCAGATTGATAAGTTAAAAAACAATAACTAAGATTTTATTTCTTTATATTCTGTCTCCTCTAAAACAATTTTTGAAATTATTTCTTTCATAATTTCAGAGGTTCCTGCCCCTATTGTGCCTACCCTAGAATCTCTATACATTCTTGCCATTGGATATTCTTCACTAAAGCCATTTCCACCAAAGAACTGTAAACATTCAGTTGAAACTTTTTCATGCAATTCTGTGGCTAGAAGTTTAGCCATTGAACAAAGTTTAACATCATATTCATTTTTATTGTATAATTCACAGCAATAATATCCGAATACTTTTACAGACTCAATTTCTGAGGAAAGGCTAGCAATTTTATGTCTCAATACTTGGAATTTATCGATTGTTTTACCAAATGATTTTCTTTGCTTCATATATTTGATAGATTCTGACATAGCATATTCCATGGCACCAATACAACTAGGTACAAAACATAACCTTTCAAGTTGTAATCCATTCATTAGGTAGTAAAAACCTTTTCCTTTTTCACCAACTAAATTCTCTTTTGGAACCTTAACATTATCAAAACTGATTTCTGCAGTATCAGATGAATGCCAGCCTAGTTTATTAATTTTTGTTCTGTTAATTCCTTTAGAGTTAAGATCAATCACTATAAGGCTAATTCCTTTTGTACCATTATTGGGATCAGTTTTAACAACAGTCACTACAAAATCCCCGTACATACCGTTTGTGATAAAAGTTTTTGATCCGTTTAACAAAAAATAATCCCCTTTGTCTTCGGCACGGGTTTTTATATTTTTAACATCTGATCCTGTATCAGGCTCAGTGATTCCGATACAACCTATTAGCTCACCTGAAATAATTCCCGGCAGATATTTATTTTTCAAAAATTCGCTTCCATATTTTAGAATGTAAGGAGATGACATGCATTGTACAACTTGTTGAGTAATCACAAAACCACCTGAATTCATTTTTGACATTTCTTCAAATAAAATAACATCAAAAAAGAAATCTAAACCAGATCCTCCATATTTTTCAGGATAACATAAACCGAGGAATCCTTGATCTCCCATTTTTTTCCAAATTTCCTTTGGAATTTTTTGATTAGATTCCCACTTTTCAATATTTCCTTTTACCTCTTTGTTTAAAAAAGTTCTTAGACTTTCTCTAAACATATCATGTTCATTGGTGAAATAATTCATATATAACTTTTTTTATTCCCAGATTATTTTTTGATCTTCATTATGCCATTTATCATATTTATCCAAATAAGTTTTGTCTACATTTCCTCTTTTTATCTTCATAGTTGGCGTTAAAATTCCATTTTGAGGTGTCCAATTGTCTTTACAGATTATTATTGTTGAAACTCTTTTGTAATTAAACAATTCTGAATTTACAGATTCTAACTTTTCAATCAATTTATTAATCAATTCTTCTTCTTTTAATTTTTTCCCAATATCAGAAATATTTACAAGCATTAACGGTTGGGGAACTCCAAGCCCAACAACACAGATTTGATCAAAGTATTCAACTTCTCCGAATTTTGCCTTAATTTTAGCAGGATCTATAAATTCCCCCTTGCTAGTTTTAAAAGTGTCTTTTACTCTACCGGTGATATATAAATGACCGTCTGAGTCAATCAGTCCTTTATCTCCTGTGTGTAACCAGCCATTTTTAATTGTATTATTAGTTGTTTCTGTATCATTATAATAACCTAGCATTACATATGGACCACGCATTAAAATTTCTTCGGTATTTTGATCAATTTTTATTTCAACATTTGGTTGAACCGTTCCTACGGATCCAGGTTTATTAAAATTGGATCCAGGTAATTGAGTTGTTACGGCACAATTTTCTGTCATACCATAGCCAATTGTAATATTAACCCCAATTTTTTTAAACCAATCCCTTTGTGCAACTTGCATGGCAGCTGCACCAGAGACAATAACTTTAGCCTTTCCCAGACCTAATTTTTTCTTTAATATATTTTTAATAAATATTGATAAAACTGGAATAGAAAGAAGAAGATCTAATTTTTTTTGAGAAAAATTGGAAAGAATTCCTAGTTGGAATTTTGTATATATTCTAGGAACTCCAAAAAATACAGAAGGTTGTACTTCGCTTAAATTTTTAACAAATGTATCTATAGATTCCGTAAAAGAAATAACTCCGCCATTTTTAAAAGCTGTGAATTCAATAGCAATTCTCTCTGCTATGTGATTCATGGGAAGGTAGGAGAAAAAAGTATTATTTCCTTTAAAATCTACACACAAAGGATTGTACTCCTTTGTGTACATTACATCTGTATTTTGATTTATTTTATAATTTAAAACGACCCCTTTTGGATTTCCTGTAGTTCCTGAAGTAAAAATTATCGTCCATACATCATCAAGATTGGGATGATAGTTTTCCATTTGTGGTTCATGTTTTTCAATGAATTCACTCCATTGATAGCCTTTGTCAATTTTAGAATTGTGCTCGTAATGTGGAAAAGCTATGATAGGGATATCATCAGAAATTCCTTTTTTAATCTCAGCCCAATCTTCAACTTTCCCCACAAATAAAGCTTTCACATCACCAAATTCAAGTAGATTTTTTATTTCATTAGATTTTAAATTTGGAAAAAAGGGAACGGAAACATATCCAGCCATAATTATTGCTAAATCTGCAATAATCCACTCACGACAATTTTTTGACATTAAGCCTATATGGCTACCTTTTGGTAGTCCTAAACTTTTTAACCCAGTTGCAAGTTTTCGAGCCATTAATCCCGTTTGACCCCAGCTATATTCTTCCCAATCATCTCCAAAAGGTTGTCTTAGAAATGGTTTGTTTTTAAATTTTTCTTCCCAATCATAAAATTTAAAATGATACTTATTATTTATTGACATGTCTATAGTTTGATTTTTTTTGGAATATCAAATTACAAAATTGTCTTAATTTTATTATGAATTATTCAATTAATATTTAGTAAAAAAATATTTTCATAATTATTGATTGAAAATTTTGAATATTTGACAATATTCTTATTTACTCTTAAAATTAAAATTGCTAAATTGTTTACTCAAGATTTAATACCCACTAAATGGACGAGGAAAAGTCAAAAATTGATGTTTTAGGTTCAAAATATATTGAAAATTATGCTTCTATGAAGAAGATTGTAAATGAACTTGAATCTTACTTTGAAGTTTCTCGTCAGGAGGGAAGTAAGGAACAAATCAAAAGAACACGAAAAAGAAATAAGTTACTAGCTAGGGAAAAAATTGATTTACTACTTGACGATAATAAGCCGTTCATCGAATTAATGTCATTAGCTGGATTAAAACATGAAGGAGGTTTTGGGGCAGGCGGCACTACAGTAGTCGTATTGGGTTATGTTTCAGGAATTCTTTGTTTAATTAATGCAAATGTAGCAACAAGAAAGGCGGGTGCAATTGATTATGCCACTAGTCTTAAAAATTTGAGATTATCACAAATAGCTTCTGAAAATAAATTATTGACCATAAGCCTTGTGGAAAGTGGAGGAGCTAATTTGCCGGACCAAGATAGGGTTTTTAATAACTATGGTAAATTTTTTATGGAAATGTCTCAAAGATCAAAACAAGGCATACCTTCAATTTCTGTAGTTTTTGGAAATGCAACAGCTGGAGGAGCATATGTTCCTGGAATGTCAGATTATACAATAATGCAAAAAAATAATGCCAAGGTATTTTTAGCAGGCCCTCCATTGGTTAAAATGGCAACTAATGAAGATGCTAATGATGAAGAACTTGGTGGTGCTCTTATGCATAGTAGTATTTCGGGGGCATCTGATTTTTTAGCTGATGATGAAAAACATGCTATTAAAATAGCTAGAGACCTGGTTTCTAAAATTAAAAAACCTAAAATTTCGCAGTATGAGAAAGAAGCATTATCTCCAAGGTTTGTAAATGATGAAATATTAGGTATAATCCCATCAAACTTAAAGAAGCCTTTTGATATTCGTGAACTTATCATGCGATTTATTGATAGTTCAGAGTACACAGAGTTTAAAGAAAATTATGGAAAAACTATGCTATGTTGTTGGGCAAAAATTAACGGTTACCCAGTAGGAATTATTGCTAATAACGGTGTGATATTTATTGAGTCTGCCCGTAAAGCAACTCATTTTATTCAACTTGCTAACAAATCAAATACACCCTTGCTTTTCATACATAATACCACTGGCTTTATGGTAGGAAAAAAACACGAACAAAACGGTATGATTAATAGTGGTTCGCAACTTATACATGCTGTTGCGGGTAGTACAGTTCCACACATCAGTTTACAGGTAGGGAATTCTTATGGTGCAGGAAATTATGCGATGTGTGGTCGTTCTTTTAATCCACGATTTTTGTTTTCGTATCCTAATGCAAAGTCTGGAGTAATGGGAGCTGATCAGTTAGCCGGAGTAATGGAAATTGTGAAAAGAAAATCAGCTATATCACTTAATAAAGTAATCGATGAAAATCTTTTATTAGAGGAGAAAAAGAAATTGGCAAAACAAGCGGATAAAAAGGCAAGTATATGGCATACTACTTCAGAAGTTTGGGATGATGGAGTGATTGATCCAAGAGATACCAGGAAGTATTTGTCTTTGGCTTTATCAGCTGTTTATAGTTCAGAAATTAAAGGAACAGACTCGTTTGGAGTCTTTAGAATGTAAAATATTTTTATGAATTATTATACAAACAAACAATTATT
The DNA here is from genome assembly GCA_002697255.1 of Flavobacteriaceae bacterium. Lineage (GTDB taxonomy): Bacteria > Bacteroidota > Bacteroidia > Flavobacteriales > Flavobacteriaceae > MED-G13. The sequence continues at coordinate 24,741 of NZUH01000014.1, forward strand.
AAACTTTTGGGAGAATGAATTCCATTTTTTAAATATCAGTAAAAAAGATGAAGTCTTTTATTTAACTCTAAATAGATCTAATAAAAAGAATGCTTTACATCCACAAATGCAGAATGAGATTGCATTTTGTTTTGACTATATCTCTCAAAATAATGAAATAAAATTGGTTGTGATTCAATCAACTGGCGACACATTTTCGGCCGGAGCAGATTTAAAAGCTTTGTCAAATAATATTGAACCGCACACTTCAACCATCCCTGATCCAAATAAGAAAATTATATTAGGTAACTTATTTAACAATCTATATAAGCCAAAACTTGCGATAGTTGAGGGCAATGTATATGCAGGAGGTTGCCTAATAGTTGCAGGATGTAATTATGTACTTTCATTAAAGGATATTAAATTTTCTCTACCCGAAGTAAAAAGAGGGATTTTTCCTCTTCAAGTTATGCAATCAATTTCAAGTATTATTGGACTCAAGAAAACAATTGATTGGTGTATAAGGGGTTATAAAATTAATGCTGAGATTGCCAAAGAATGGGGTCTTGTCGATGAAATTTGTAGTAAAGAAAACGTTCAAAATTCTGTAAAAAAATGGATTGACGATTTTTCAGGAAATTCAAATAAAGCTATTGAGTTTGGATTAAAAGCCTTTCAAGAACATTTTCATAAAAACTCAAACCACGAAAAATTGGAAAAATTATTCAGAGATATGATTGAAAAAAATCATCTATCAGATGAATTTTAATTAATTTACAGGGTATAGCATTGCTGTCATTTCAAAAACATATGGAAGGGTGTAATAAACCACAATGGTTATTGTAATAACTGAAATAATATTCATCCAAATTCCTTTTTTAAACATATCTTCAATTTTCAAAAATCCTGAACTAAAAACTACAGCATTTGGAGGAGTAGAGATTGGGAGCATAAATGCACATGATGCTGCTAGGGTTGCACTAACTAACAGGAAATAAGGGTGAATTTCGATTGCCAAAGCAATAGTTACCAAAACAGGCAGTAGCATTGCAGTTGTTGCCATATTTGAAGTAACTTCGGTTAATAGATTAATTGACGTAACGATAATCAATATGATTAAAAATAGCGGAATCCCATTCAAATTTTGAAGAAGGTCAGCAATCCATAAAGCAAGTCCACTTTTTCCAAATGCACTCGCGATTGCCATACCTCCACCAAAAAGGATTAGAATGCCCCATGGTAATTTAACCGTGTCGTCCCAAACAAGTAATGTTTTATAGGATTTATTATTGCTTGTAGGTATAATAAATAATATTACAGCAAAGAAAATAGCTATTATGGTGTCATCAATTAAAGGGAAAATCTTTTCGATGCTTCCTCTTAAAATCCATCCTAGAGCTGTAAGAGTAAAAACAATTAAAACCTTTATTTCTTCATTTGAAAACTGCCCAAGTTTCTTTAATTGTCTTATTATTTCATCTCTTCCTGCAGAAAATTCTTCATTTTTAAATCTAAAAGCAATTTTAGTTAAATAAACCCAACATATCATTAATAAAAAGGATGATAAAGGAACTCCAAATTTCATCCAATCAAACATATTTAATTTAATGCCGTAACTTTCTTCAACAACTCCAGCTAAAACCATATTTGGAGGAGTGCCAATCAAGGTCGCCATACCCCCAATAGACGCACTGTAAGCAATAGCAATCATTAATGATTTTCCAAAAATTTCATTTTCATTTTCTTTAGTATTTGGATCGTCTTTTAACTGTGAAATTATTGCAAGTCCAACTGGCAAAATCATAATAGAAGTAGCAGTGTTGGATATCCACATAGATAAAAATGCTGTAGCTAACATGAAACCAAGTATTACTCTGGATTTATTAATTCCAGTCATTCTGATAATATTTAATGCTAATCTTTTATGTAAATGCCATTTTTCAATTGCAAGTGCAATCATAAAACCACCTACAAAAAGAAATACTAGTTTGTGTCCATAAGCAGCCGTAGTTGTAGAAAGATCCATCCCTCCAGTAAGGGGGAAAAGAACTATAGGAAGTAAAGCTGTCACAGAAATAGGAACACATTCGGTTACCCACCAAACTGCCATCCACGCTGTAGAGGCTAATATACATTTGGCTTCAAAACTTAATCCGTCTGCTTCAAAAAACACTAATATTAATGAAAATACTAGTGGCCCAAGAATTAATCCAATTATGTTTTTAGATGGCTTCATTTAATTAAACATTAGGTCACATGCATTATTTATATTCGGGTTTGAATCATGTCCAGCACCCTGGATTATATGTATTGACCAGTTAAAGTTATAGCTGTTTGCCTCAGCAATGTTTTGGCCACTTTCAAAAAAATGAATAGCTCTAGTAACTCTATTTAATCCTTGTGCGTCAGCATATTCATTTCGTCTAAGTCCTACAGCATTAGGATTATTATCCAGTGCTCCAACTTGAATATATAAATCTTTAGAAAGTAAATTATTAAAGTTAGTATTCATTAATATACTATTGTTGAGTCCATAAGGAAAAGATATCGAAGTGTCTGGTACTGTGTACCAGCCTGCTGCGCCAGCAACAACTTTTTCAAATCTTGCATTTGGTTTGAAAAGAATAAATCTATGAACAAATTGAGCTCCTGCTGAAAACCCAAATAAATTATATTTTTCTTGAGTAAGTGATAAAGCACTAACTACAGAATCAAATAAAGGTTCAATAACTGAAAAGCTCCACTCTTCCTCATTATTTAATGTTGAAGTACTTGGATTATCTCCATCTTCATAAACATTTCCAAGATTATAGCCGTCGCCTAATGGAAAGTTTTCGGCTGAAAATTTCGGAGCAATTACTATAAAATTATACTCGTTAGACTTAGCTATTGCATTATCTCTAATCCCTTCAGGATCACGACTACCTCCGTGCATTGTAAATAAAATTTTAGAGTTTGAATTATAGGATTCGGGTACGTGATAAAAAACTTCAAAGTCAATATTGTTTTTCGTAAATGTAAACACCCCAGAGCCAACATTGATTTCAACCGGAATAATTGGCTCAGGACTAGGTGTGAAAGTTGAACCTGCAGGGTCACATGAAACAATTATAAACAAAAAAAATATAGATAGTTTTTTAAAAATTATTTTCATAAAAGTTCTTTATATTATTGTTATAAATAAATGAAATTTATACGAATAAAAAAATTCCGTTTCAAATATTTTGTCTATGTTAGTGTTTATCAAATATAACACTAATGTATATGAAAATTAGAACACTTTCTCTATTGTTGATTTTGTCTGTAATTATGTCTTGTGATACAGATGATATTTTACCAGCCTTAACGCTGACAACAAGTTCAAATGAGATCAGTGAAAATCAAGAACAAATTATAATAACTGCATCGTTAAACTCTGATATAAATGAAGACATACTTCTTCCTTTATCATTTGCAGGTACGGCAACATTTGATCAGGATTATGTAACCACTGAGTCTGCTTTAATCATTTCATCAGTAAATAGTTCGGGCTCAATTTCGATTAGTTCAATGCAAGACAATGACATTGAAGAAATAGAAACAATTATAATCTCAGTTGAATCGCAAAATGATGTTGTTTTGACAAATTCATCAATTACAATATCCATTTTAGATGATGATTCCGACTCAGATGGAGACGGTATTAATGATAGTGATGATGATTGTCCAAATGAAGCTGGACTTCCAGAATATAATGGATGCTCTCAACCCTTATTAATTATCAATGAGGTTCTTTATGATCCACCAGCTGGAGATGATGCGGGAGATGCAAACGGTGACGGTACAAGAGAAGCTCAGGAAGATGAATTTATTGAGTTTGTCAACATAGGTGGAACACTTGATTTATCTGGCTACTCAGTTCACGATGATGCTCAAGAAAGGCATGTTTTTCCTGAAGGAACAGTTATCCCCTCTGGAGGAGTATTGGTTTTATTTGGAGGAGGAAATCCAACAGGAGCTTTTGGTAATGCAACTGTACAAACGGCAACTACTGGATTATTGAATATGAACAATGCAGGCGATTTTGTAACATTACAAAACAATAACGGAGAAGTTGTACTTACATTTGATATTGAACCTTTATCAAATAACCCAGATGAATCTTATTCTAGATATCCTGACCTAAATACAGAGCCTGATTCAGACGGTAATTTATTTTTTCAACATGCTTCACTTTCTGAATCATCAGGGACTTTGTTTTCACCTGGGACTAGGATTAATGGAACTAACTTTAATTAATTATGAATAAGAAAATAATATTTTGCTTATTTAGTTTTTTTTCAATTATTGGTTTTTCTCAATCCGTGCAAATGGAGTCATATAATTTTGGCGAGGGGCTTAGGTTTAATGGAGAATTTGGAAATTCCATTAGATTAACTGGTTATGCTCAGCCAATGATTGACTTAAAAAACTATACCGATGTTGAAGAAAACTCTTCTTCAGAAAGGTATAGGTTAAGGAGATTAAGACTAAGATTAGATGGAACCTCCAGTAATGAGAGATTTGGATACAGATTTCAGGTTGATTTAAGCGGAACATCTGAAGTCGGAGATAATACGGGAGATTATTTACTTGACGCTTATGTTTCCTATGCTGTCACAAACAGGATAAGTGTATTATTTGGCCAAAGAGCTACATATACTGACAATAGAGAACTTTTTATGAATTCTAATTCACTACAGCTTGTAGAAAGAAGTAGGCTAACTTCTGCTTTTTCATCTATTAGAGAATTTGGGCTGTTTGTTAACGGAAGATTTAGAATGAATAATGGCTCTTATTTGAGACCATACTTTGCTCTAACAAATGGTGATGGAAGAAATGCTTTTGATAAGGACCATGGTGGATTAAAAGTAGGTGGAAGGATTGACTATTTGCCGTTTGGACTTTTTACCAACCTAGGGCAATTTAGGCAAATTGATGTGATGCGTGAACAAACACCAAAATTTGTTGTTGGAGCACATTTTAGTCACAATTCAGGAATGAGTAGCAGAAGAGGTAGAGGTAGTGGAGATATAATATATTTGAATGCAAATGATGAAGAATCTCTTCCAGACTATGTTAAATATGGACTTGATTTTATGCTAAAGTACAGGGGATTTTCTGCAATTGGTGAATATATCAAATCTGAAGCTACAGTACCTGATGACATTACTCAAAGGGTAAGAAATAATGGTACATTTTCCTCTGATTTTAACGGAATTGAAGATGGAAACGGGGATATCAATGATATGCTTAATTATGTGCGTGGAAGGATGATGTTAGGGGAAGCATATAACATTCAAATGGGATATTTGTTTAAATCAGGTTTTTCTGTTGATACCAGATACACTCATTTAATTGCTGATGAACATTCATTTTTGAATAACTCAACTTTTTACAATAGGCCTAATTATTATACTTTGGGGGTAGGTAAGTTAATGTCAAGAAATTACGGTTTTAAAATTCAGGCTTCTGTCACCTATGTTGATGGAAGTCTAGGTGTAAATCATGATTATGATATTGGCACTGATGCTATATTCACTGATGAAATATTATTTAGATTAATAACAACAATTTCATTTTGATAAGAGTTTTTATTCTAATATTATTTTTGTTTAATTCTGATTATATAATATCTCAGTTAAATCCTCAATCTAAAAAGGTTACAAATACTTTCTTTCAAGATTTTGAGGAAATTCAAGCTGTAACACCTGGTTTAAAAAAGAAAAAAGGTTTTACAAACTATGAGGAGCTTGTTAGTTTCTTAGATAAATTTTCAATTAAATATCCTGAAAAAGTCAAAATAAAATATATTGGTGAATCACAAAAAGGAAAAAAAATACCAATTCTTTATTTAAGTGATAATAATGAATCAAAAAATAAACTAAAAGTTTGGCTGCAGGGAGGTTTACATGGTGATGAGCCTGCAAGTACTGAGTCTCTTCTATACACATTACATATGTTGTTAGAAGACAAAAATTATCTTCATTTGACTCAAAAATTAGACATTGCTATTTTGCCAATGGCAAATATCGATGGCTTTATAAAAAACAAGAGATATGCTGCAAATAGTCTAGATCTTAATCGAGATCATACTAAGCTAATGGCTATTGAAACTCAAGTTATTAAAAGAGAATTTGCAGAGTTTGATCCGCATGTAGCTTTAGATTTTCATGAGTACAGACCTTACAGAAAGGATTTTGCTCAGTTAAGTTCTTTTGGAATTGCTTCCATTTATGATTTGATGTTTCTTCACTCTGGTAATTTGAATGTTCCAAAGAATATTAGGACTATAGTTGACACGTTATTTGTTAAAAACGCTAAAGTTGAATTAGATTCTTTGGGTTTAACCAATAGACATTATATGAAATCTGACAAGATTTTAGGAGAAATTCAATTCAGTACAGGATCAAATACTGCAAGATCTAGTTCTAACTTTTTTGCACTTAGCGGTTCTTATGCAACTCTATTTGAAATTAGGGGTGTGGGTATCGGAAAAACTTCATTCAAAAGAAGAGTAGGTTCAGGATTTTCTGTAGCAACTTCTTTTTTACAAACAGCTTATGATAATATAGATTTTCTTTTAGATGAATTAGATTTGGCAAATAAACACTCTGAAAATATTGTAGTAACATCTGAAAGGAGTGTTTACAGTGATACAATTTTAGCAATTGACCTGGAAAGTAATCAAATAATTAAACTTCCAATAATAATGCGTGATGCAAAAAAATCTAAACCTATTTTAGAAAGGTCAAGGCCTGTTTTTTATGCGTTAAAATCGAATAATCTTAATGTTATCAAAAAAATAGATAATCTAGGTATTGAAAAAATTGAAATAAAATCAGACACAATAATTCAGGTTGAAAAATATTTGGTTGTAAATTTTAAAAATGATTTTAAACCTTATGAAAAGATGAAGATGCAAGAAGTTCAGACAGAGATTATAAATGATAAAATTAAATTTACAGAAGGAGATGTTTTAATCCCTTTAGAACAAAAAAAATCTAATTTAATCGTTGAGTTAATGGAGCCAGAAGCACCCAACAGTTTTATTTCGTTTGGCATCATGAAAACCAATTTAGAAGATATATTAACAGTTTACAGAATAAATAATTAAAAATTATGAAAAACAATATAATTACTTTCATACTGATATTTATCAGTATAAATAGTTTTTCTCAATCGGATGAGAAAAATAATGCAGAATATAATTTAGGCAACGGGATAAACTTTTCCTTCAACGAGGGTAAATACGAATTCAATATTTTTGGTTTTATTAGACCTTCATATATATATTCAGACGAAAAAACTTTTACTAATGAAGGGCAATTTTCTGATGTCTATAGACAATTTAAAAGTCAAAATTCAAATTTGTATTTTACAGGCAAAGCAGTTGATGAAAAGTTAAGCTTTACTATTCAGATGGATTACAGCTCTAATGATCCATTAGTTGAGGCATTTATTGGTTATCATATAAGTGAAAATATGACCTTATATATCGGTCAAATGCAAGTGTATCATAATAATCTTGAAATGACTCATAACGAAGATCAATTGAGATTTGCAAACAGAGGATTAATTAGTCAAATATTCACTGAAAACGGAGAAGAATTTGGACTCTTTTTAGAGACTCGTTTTGGAAATTCATTTGTTATTGAACCGAAATTAGCGATTACTTCTGGAGACGGTAGAAATTCATTTGGAGATGACTCTAGAGATTCAGATAAAGGTGGAGTAAAATTTGGTTCAAGAGTTAATATTTTTCCGTTAGGAGATTTTGCTTCTGGTAACAGGGAAAGTACAGTTGATTTTATTGGTGAACAGAAACTTAAGGCTCAAATTGGTTTTGCTTTTTCAAAGAATATCGGAGCTAGTAATTTAGTTGGTGACGGTCATGGAGATTTTATTATGTATGATAACTTGGATAATGAAAAATTTCCAGATTACTCACAGTTATTCTTTGATTTAAATTTAAAATATAAAGGTTTTTCTTTTGTTTTTGAATATGCAGACTCCTTTGCATCAGGGTTGAATAATATATATACTGATACTAACCTTACCCTTATACAGCCTTCACAAATAAGCGAATATTTAGTTTTGGGAGATAGCCAAGGAATACAATTTGGTTATATGACAAAAAGTGGATACAGCTTGGATTTTATATATGAACAATTTAATCCAGAATTTGATTTAAATACAAATTCAATTTTAAATAAGTCTTCTAATTTAGGAGTTGGGATTTCTAAATATTTAGTTGGAAATAATCTCAAATTACAAACTAGTATTTTTAAAACTAATCATAAAAATAGTTTTGGACTTCAAGATGATGAATTTATGTCTGCTTCTTTTGTGGTTACGATAGCATTTTAAAAAAAATTAATTAGTTTCGCAAAAAAAAATTATGAAAAATATTGTAAAATCTTTGATGCTTTTGGTTTCTTTTACAGCAATCTCACAGTCTAACCAAGAATTAACCACTCATTACACTAAATACTATAAACAAATGCAGTCACAGGCTGACATACAAGGTGTAATTAATGCACTAACTCATTTGAATGTTCTAGAACCAAATCAAGCTAGAAAAGATACTTTAGCAACACTGTACATGAATGAAGGGAGGTATGTAGAAGCTTTAAATACAATAGGCATTGATAAAAATAATACTGATTCCGATTTGGCTCTTCAAGTAAAGGCATTTTCTTTAAAAGCGATTAATGACATTGATCAGTCTCTTATTCATTATGAAGAACTGTTTAAAAGAAATCCAAATCCCTTTTTTGCTTATGATATGGCAGAAATGAAGATCAGAATTGGAGATCTAGATGGTGCTGAAACAAATATCACTTTTGGAATGGCAAATTCAGAGGGAGATATTGTCAGAAATTATTACGAGTCACAACAACCATATTCTGTTCCTATGAAAGCAGCTTTTATATATCTAAAAGGGTTAGTCAAAATAAATAAGGATAGAGTAAACAATATTGATTCAGCTATTGAGATTATGAATGAAGCATTAGAAATAGCACCAAATTTTAATCTCGCTAAAATTAGTATTGACGCTTTAAATTCTCAAAAAATCACTGAAGAATAATAATTTTTTGTTTTTCTATTACTTTGTCTATTTGAAAATTTAAATTTGAAAAAGATTTATTGATTTTTTTTACATTATTCTCTTTTTCTTTTTCGCTTAATGCAGACTTAGAAATTAATGATTCGAATTTCATAAAGTTTGTTTCGATTACAGTCATTCTAGAAATAATCTCTGGCTGATTTAAAATATCTGGAACTGTATTTTTAAGACCATTAAAAAATCTTTTCATGTAATTTTTATTTTCAATAATCAGATCAAATCTTTTTATATTAAATTGATCAATTAATTCTTTTAACTCCATATAATTTGACCATTTGTTTAATACAATATCATTTGTGCTGAAATAAATTTCATCAAAATTTAATAAACTATAATTAATAGAGTTTTCTTTTGAAACATTTTCAATCTTAGTAGGAGATTCTTTTTTACAGTTAAAAAAAAGAATTAGAATAAAAAAAAGTAAATTATAAAGTCTTTTCAATTTCTTTTGGTTTACCGATGAAATAAACAAATAATATTAATATTATGATAATTAACTCCCACCAAAAAATATATGGTTTCATAGGAATAGAATTTAAAAACTCTAAATAACTAGGGTGCTCAAGAATTACAAGTGGATTTGATACCGCGGGCGGATAATTAACATACATGAAATTTGAGCCCAAGCTATTGTTTACTTGTATGTTAATAAGCATAAGTATATTAAGTACTATATATGATTTAAACCATGAAAATTTAGAAAGCTTCATTCCAAGATTATTTCTTAAATAAATTGGGAATGCTATAATCATTGCATGTTTAAAAAAGAATTGCAAATAAAAATAGTTATAGCCACCATAATCATCTACCAAGGGAGTCAAGATTGCTTGTATTCCACCAATTATTCCACAATAAAATAAAAATTCAAATAAAAATTGTCTATTTTCTTTTCTTATAAACATGATAAAACAGCATATCAAACCGCTTATCGAGCATAAATGAAAGGGTAATTCTTTACTTATTTCCCATTTCCCCAGTGAGAATAAAAATATATGATTAGTGATAAAAAAACCAATCATTATATATGCTAATATTTTAGCGTATTGTTCTTTATTTTTTTTAGAAACTTTATTTCCTATGTATAATACACTAAAAATTAAGATGCTGACACATATTATTGTCACAGTCCAATCATTTGAAAAAAAACCAATTGTATATTTATTTATATCTGTATCACCCATTTATTTTTTAATTATATAATATAGTAAATATATAAAAAGCTTTACTATAACAAAAGCCCCCAAGTTATTGAGGGCTTTGTGTGGTACCTCCAGGAATCGAACCAGGGACACACGGATTTTCAGTCCGTTGCTCTACCAACTGAGCTAAGGTACCATTAGAGCGCGTCAAAGATATATTCAATTTTGTTATTCCCAAAATTATTTTGTAAAAATGCTTTTGTAAATTTGATAACTTATAATTTGATATGAATTTAGTTATAGATATTGGTAATAGTTATTTTAAGATTGGTGTTTTTGATAATCAGATCTTAATACATAAACATAAAGAAAAAAACAGCCAACTAAACAACAGTGTCAATAAATTATTTAATAATTATCAAGAAATAAAATATTGTATTGTATCAAATGTTTCAAATATTAATATTGATAATTTGATTTCTAATAAAAAAATTAAATTTTTTAATTTTTCTTCATCTCTAAAGCTACCATTTACAATTAAATATGAATCATTCGATTCCTTAGGTAATGACAGGTTAGCATTAGTGGCTGCCTCAATTAAATTACGCCCAAATTCTAATAATCTAATCATAGATGCTGGTACTTGCATTACAATCGATTTTATTAACAGTAAAAATATTTATTTAGGTGGTTCAATTTCTCCAGGTCTTGAAATGAGGTATAAGTCACTTAATAACTATACATCAAGATTACCTCTCATTAATAAGTCAAATAATTTTGAATTTCCGGCAAATTCTACTGAATCATGTATTCATGCTGGGATTATCGGAGGAGTTTCTAATGAAATTTCAGTATTTATTGATCAAATAGTAAAAAAATATAAAAATGTTAACATTATATTGACTGGCGGTGATGCTAAACTTTTGTCAAAGACATTAAAAATCACCATATTTGCGAATCAAATTTTTATATTAGAGGGACTTAATTCTATTCTAAACCTAAATAAATTATAATTGAAAAAAATATATTTATCGTTAATCACTGTTTTCTTAATTTCAACATTAACTTATTGTCAAAATAGTACTTCATCTCCTTATTCTTTTTACGGAATTGGTTCTTTAGACTTTAAAGGAACATCCGAAAACAGAGCGATGGGTAGAATCAGTGTTTATAATGATAGTATTCATATGAATTTTAGAAATCCGGCTTCTTACACTGGTAAAAATATGTTTTCGTTTAACAATGAAGGTAGATTAGTGAAATTTTCAGTTGGTGTTGGTCACTCAGAGACAGATTTAAGAACATCTAACAGTAACTCTGAAACCACTAATACAAGTTTTGATTATTTAGGATTAAATATACCTATGGGTAAATTTGGTATGGGTTTTGGATTGATTCCTCATTCCTCTGTTGGTTATAAATTACAATCCTCAAATCAAAATAGTCAATTACAGTATAAGTATTCTGGAAATGGTGGTTTAAATAAGGTTTTTTTAGGTTTTGCATTTCAGCTAAATGACAATATATCTGTTGGATTTGATTCTAGATATAATTTTGGAAACATACAAAACACTGCACTTGAGTTTTTGTATGATAATGAATCTCAACCATTAGCTTATCAAGCTAGAGAGGTTAATAGGTCTGATTTAAGTGGGATTAATTTTAATTTTGGTTTAATTTTTAAGACTGAAATTAAAAATGATTTTGATTTACACACTTCTTTTACTTACTCACCAAAATATAATTTAAGTTCAAGAAATAGTAGGGTTTTTTCCTCTGTAATTATAAATCCAAATACTCAACTAGAATACCCAGTTAATGAGATAAACGTTGATTTAGAGTCTATTGGATTAGAAAAAACAGATCTTAAAATGCCTTCCAAGATAAATCTTGGCCTAGGAGTAGGTAAGTCAAAAAAATGGTTTGTAGGTGCTGATTATTCTTTTTTAAACAGTAGTGTGTTTTCAAGTGAATTAATTAATATTGAAAATAGTTTATTTGAAGATTCGCGTTTATACTCCTTAGGTGGATTTTATATTCCTGATTACGCTTCATTTGGAAACTTTTTAAGTAGAATAGTGTATAGAGGGGGAGTATATTTTGAAAAAACAGGTTTAAATATTAACGGAGAGTCAATAAAAGAGTTTGGCATTTCATTTGGTTTAGGTTTACCTGCAGGAGGAATGTTTTCAAACATTAATACAATGCTTGAGTTTGGTAAAAGGGGAACTATTAATGCTAATTTAGTAGAAGAAAAATTTATTAATTTTCAGTTAAGTTTATCTTTAAATGATAGGTGGTTTATTAAGAGAAAATACAATTAATTATGAATAAAATATATCAGTTTTTAATAATCTGTTTAATTACATTTAATTCATCAGCTCAATCTTTACAATCGACCGAAGATTTAGATAGTTTAAGAGCTCTAGATGTAAATGAAACTCAGTTTTTTATCGATTTTGTTAAAAGCAAAAATTATGAAGATGCATATAAGCCTTGGATGTCAGTAAGGTTGAGAAATCCAAAATACACTGAAGCTATATATGTTAACAAATATGGAGTTAAGATCTTACAGCATAAAATTAAAACCAACGAAGGTCTTGAAAAATTAGATTATATTAATGACCTTATAAATTTATATGAAGAGTACACTCAAAATTTTCCAAATAAAATCAAAAAAGGTGATATTTTAGGAAAGATTGCAAAAACAAGATATGATTATCGAAACGAATTAGGTTTAACAGTTCAAGAATTATATTCGGGTTTTGATATAGCTTTTAAAAGAGATCTTAAGACATTTAATAACCCCTTACATTTATATACATACTTTAAATTAATGGTAAAATTATTTGATAATAATCTTAAAACTGCTGAAGAGCTTTTCACAAAGTATGATGAAATATTAGAGAAGGTTGAAAATGAGATAAAAAATTATACAGCTCAGGTAAATAAATTTATAAGTACTTCAGACGATGAAATTGCTCTTTCATCAAAGGATCAAAAAAGATTAAATTCTTACAATAGTTATTTATCCAATTATGACAAGATAATGAGAGGTATGTCCAAAGACATTGGAGATCGGGGAAATTGTGAAAATTTAATTCCGCTTTATGAAAATAATTTTGAGGTAAATAAAAATGATACTAAATGGCTAAGTAGAGCTATGAATAGACTTTATAAAAAAGAGTGTGTAGAAACAGAATTATATATTAAAATAGTTAAGCAAAAAGTAAGTATTGAACCAGACGCAAAAACAGCTTTTTATTTAGGAAATATAAAAGATAAACAAGGCGATTCTTCTGAAGCTTTGGTGTATTACAATCAAGCTATTGAATTGGAAAATGATTCATATGAGAAGGCTAAAATATTATTTTTAATTGCCCAAAACTACAGAAAAAAGGGTTCTTACTCCAAAGCTAGATCATACTATAATCAGGCTTTAGATAATAATCCATCTATGGGCCAAGCGCATTTAGCGATTGCTAGTATGTATGCAAAAAGTGCAAACAGATGTGGAGATAGTAATTTTAATAAACGTGCGGTTTTTTGGTTAGCTGCAAAAGAAGCTGCAAAGGCAGGTAGAGTTGATAGTAAGCTAAAAAAAGATGCAAGTCGTGCTGTAAAGAGTTATAATTCAAACGCACCCCAAAAGAGTGAGGTTTTTTCAGAAGGTCGTGCTGGAGAATCCATAAGAATCGGATGTTGGATAGGAAGAACCATTAAGGTCCCAAATCTTTAAATTTGAAATTCTATACTTTAATTTTTCTTTTATTTTTATTTTCATGTTCAGATGAAAAAAGAATAATCATGGATATAAATAAACTTAAAATCCCTATTTCATCAGCTACTCAAATAAGTTCTGTTCATACGGATTCTGGATTGGTAAGTAGTATTTTAGAAAGCCCTAAGATGTATAACTTTACCAATTCTGATTTCCCTTATTTTGAATTCCCAGAAAACTTAGAAGTTATATTGTATGATAAAAACAACAATAAAACTAAAATTTTTTCAGATTATGCTATCTCTTATTCTAATACTGATTTAATTGATTTAAGAGGTAATGTTATTGTTTCTACCCATCTAGGTGATACCCTATTTACTGACCAACTATATTACGAAAGGTTAGAAGAATGGTTATTTACAGATAATAAGTTTAGATATATTTCTGATGATAAAGAAATTTATGGCGTTGGATTTAATTCAGATAAAACTTTTGAAAAAATAAAATTTTTAGAAGTTACGGGTTACGTTTCTTTTAAGGAGTAAAATTTTTTAAATGGGTGAAATTATAATAATTTGTTCTTCACTTTTGTTTTCTGCTTTTTTCTCAGGGATGGAAATCGCGTATATTTCTAGCAATAAAATTTCATTAGAAATTGAAAAAAATAAATTGACTTTTTCTTCAAAATTAATAAAAAAAATCACTCAGAATCCTTCCAAATTTATAACAACAATGTTAATTGGTAATAATATTTCCTTAGTAATTTATGGTTTTTCTATGGGTGAGGTTTTATCTAATTATTTTGATTTTAGTATTTTATTTCAGACAATTATTTCAACAGTAATTATTTTAATTACTGCTGAATTTTTCCCAAAAGTTTTTTTTCAAATCTATTCTGTTAGATTTCTTAAATTATTCATTTTGCCTGCATATATATTTTACATATTATTTTATTTTATTTCTGATTTTGTCATATGGGTATCTGACTTTTTTTTAAAGTTCTTTTTTAATTCTAAGATCGATGAAAAAAATTTGAAATTCTCTATGATTGAATTAGAACATTATGTTAATGAAGAGATTGGTAAGGTCGATAACATTGAAAAAATTGATAATGAAGTCCAAATTTTTCAGAATGCACTTGTTTTTTCCGAACTCAAATCAAGAGATATAATGATTCCTAGGGTGGAGCTAACTTCGGTTGAAATTCATGATCATATTTCTGATTTAAAAAAATTATTTATCGAAACTGGTTTTTCTAAAATTCTTGTTTTTAGAAACACAATTGATGATATAATTGGTTATGTACATTCTTTTGACCTTTTTAAAAATCCAAAAACTCTAAAATCTATACTAATTCCCGTAGATTTTGTTCCAGAAACAATCTTGATTAAAGATGTTTTTAAGCTTTTAACATCAAAAAAAAGAAGCATTGCAATAGTAATTGATGAATACGGAGGTACTTCAGGAATGTTAACTATTGAAGATATTATGGAAGAACTATTTGGTGAAATTGATGATGAATTTGACAACTTAAATTTAGAGGAGAAAAAAATTTCTGATAAAGAATATCACTTTTCAGCAAGACTTTCGGTAAATGATTTAAATAAAAAATATGATCTAAGTTTACCTGAAAATTCTCATTATGAAACATTAGGTGGATTAATTATGAGCTACTCTGAAAAAATACCCAATAAAAATGATATAATTTATATAGATAAGTATAAATTAATAATTACGAATGTGTCATTTAACAGAATAAATAAAATTTCTTTAATACTATCTTAAATTTATTTTTTTTTAATTGATAATAAAATACTACTTTTGGCGCCTACTTTTATCTATAAATTATGGCAGTTTTAGGAAAAATAAGATCTCTTGGACCAGTGGCACTAATAAGCGTAATCGGTTTGGCATTATTTGCATTTGTTTTTTCAACCGGTTCGGGTTCTATTACCGATGTTTTTAAAGCGAATGAATTTAATCAAAGTAGAGTAGCAGTTGTAAACGGTATTGAGATGGATAGAGAAGAGTTCTCCACCAAAGTTGAAAATGCAGAAAGAGGAAGTAATGGTTCAATGACATCTATTCAGGCTATGAATTCTACATGGAATAATGAATTGAAAAATTTAATATTTCGATCTGAATTTGAAAAAATTGGTCTGAGTGTTGAAAGAGAAATGATGAGAGCTATATTGAAGAAGTATCTTATTGGTTATGAATCTTTTCAAGATGAAAATGGTCAGTTTAGTGAATTAAAGTTGAATCAATTTATCGCAAATTTAAAAGAAATTTCACCTGAAACTCTTGATCTTCAAACACCAAATGGAACTTTTCCTGTCAGTTATGAATCTTGGAATAATTTTGAAGAAAGTTTAGCTAATCAAGATTTAGAGCAGCTTTATTATAAATTTATAGAGTCAGGATTAAATACTACCATTTTTGAAGCAAAAGAGGATTATTTCAACTCAAGTGATCTTGTAGATTTCAAATATGTAAGAATCCCTTTTAATTCTATATCAGATTCTTTAATTAAGGTTAATAAATCTGATGTAAACACTTATGTGAAAAAAAATAAAAATGACTATGAAATAGAATCTTCTAGAGATTTTATTTTTGTTAAATATGATGAAGCCCCCTCAGAGTTGGATAAAATAGAGGCTGAATCGTTACTTACAAATTTGTTAGAAGATAAAACTGATATAGGTGAAGATGGTAAAACTATCACATATTTAGGTTTTAAAAATACAGATGATAATGAAAGTTTTATTAATAATAATTCTGCAATAAAGTTTAATGATTTTTACGGTTTTAAGTCTTCTTTTTCTGATTTAAATATAGCTAACAAAATTTTTGATCTAAACAAAAATGAGTTATTTGGACCTTACACGGATAATGGTTTTTTGAAAATCACAAAGCTAATTGACACAAAAATATTGCCTGATTCTGTTAAAGTTAGGAGTATTTCAATTCCTTTTCAGAACTTTAATAATAGAGAAGAAGCCTCAAAAAAAGCTGATAGCGTATTCAAAGTATTTAAAAAAGATAAAAGAAAATTCAACTCCTTATTGAGGTTGTTTGATCCAAACCCAGAAAGCACTGGTGAAATTGAGTTTTCATCTTCAAACCCTGTGATCAACGAATTTCCTAATCTTAGAAATTTTATATTTGAAAATAGGACAGGTTCAGTATCATTGATAGAGGAAAATTTTGGATTTATGATAGTTGAAATTTTATCACAAGGTAAAAAGCAAAAAGCTGTTAAAATAGCTAATTTGGCTGTTAAAATTGAGCCTTCTGAAAGAACAAGGGATAGTGTTTACAATGTAGTTTCCAAATTTGAGATTGCCGTTAATAAAGATAATTTTAGAGAATATTCTTTAAAAAATAATATAAAGGTAAATTCCGCAAATAATATTGGTGAATTGGATGAGAATATCCCAATTTTAGGTAAGGAAAGAAGTATTGTTAGATGGATTTATGAAGAAGATACACAAAAAGGTGATATCAAAAGATTTAATCTTCGTAATGGAGGTTATGTTGTAGCCATGTTAACCTCGATTAACGAAGAAGGAATTATGCCGTATGAAAAATCATCTGTAACCGCTCTTCAAAAGGTAAAAAATCAAAAGAAAGCAGATGTTATTATAAATAGCATAAATTCTTTAAATCTTGATGAAATTTCTTCTCAAAATAACGTGGATGTTAAAACTGCATTATCCGTTAATTTTAATACTCCTCAGATCCCTGGTGTAGGGAATGAGCCAGCAGTTGTCGGTTATGCCATGGGTATTGATAAGGAAACAACATCTAAGGCTATTATTGGTAATTCTGGTGTATTTTATATTTTTGTCACCGATAGAAGAAAAGCTTCTGAATTGAATAACTATCAAAATTTAATCAATAAAATTAAAACTTCAAGATCTGCTTCAGCTAGATCAGGCTCGTATAATGCTCTTAAAGATATAGCTGTAATCGAAGATTTTAGAGGTCAAATTTATTAGTTTAAATAAACCATTTCCGACATTTCGTATATTGTTTTATAATTTCTGTCCCTGAAGAAATCTAAATCTGTACTTTTCTGTGCCGTTACCAAAAGAAAATCTCCTCCCCACGAGCCTAAACTTTTAACCACTCCATTGTTATAATCTTTAAAGTTTGTTTTTTGAATTGGATCAATTTTTATAACATCTGAAATGATAGATTCGTGAATTTCAATTAATTTTTCAAATTCATATAAATCATTACAGTTAACAATTTTATTTGTTAACTGATTAATTTTTTTTATCACAGAATTTTCATCAAATTTTAATTTATTAAAATTTGATATAGAATTTTGTGTATTTTGTTTATTTCCACTGTATATCAAAAATATATTTTTTTTGAATTTTGGATTAAATTTAATTTCTTCAACATTTATTGAATTTATGTTCTTACTAAAGATTATAGGAGCTTTAGCATCACAACAAGCAATGTCATATCCACTTCCATTGAATGTAGAAAATAGTAATTCATAAGGGTCAGTTGATGACCATTTAGCTAAATTATTTACAAATGTTGAGGATGAACCTAGCCCCCAATCTAGATTAAAATTTATTTTTGAAATAAATCTTTTGCCTATAGATTTATCAATGTTATTATTCAGATGTATGTGATTAAATAGACTAACAATCTTTTCAGAGATATTGTTTTTATTACCCTTATAATATATTGATTTATCTTTTATAAAAAACTTTTCTTCATACCATGAGTTCTTATTTTTATCTAGACTTAACCAGTGTATATAATCCGAATTAGTTTCTTCAACATACAATTCCTGAGTAAGTTTTGCTGGTAGCGCTAAAGCTCTAGCTCCCTTCAAAACTAAATATTCTGCAGATAATAAAATTTTTCCGTTACTCTCAAAATACATTTTATCTAATTTTATTTATAAAATTTTCTACACTATTATTATTTACTGTATTTTCCTTAAAATGAATTTGAGCTAATTTTTTTTCATTTTCATTTGCCTCGTATTTGTTTAAAAGATTAATTAAATGCATTTTCATGTGACCTTTTTGAATACCAGAAGTCACCAATGACCTTAAAGCACCAAAATTTTGAGCAAGACCTACGGAAGCAATAATTTTCATTAATTCTTTCGAATTAGGATTTCCAAGAATTTTTAATGCCAGTTTAACTAGAGGATGTAAATTTGTTACACCACCGACCGTACCAATTGCCATTGGTAAAGTTAGTTCAAAATAAAAGTTATTTTTTTTAATATATGCGTTTGAAAGACTTTGGTATATTCCATTTCTTGACGCATACGCATGTGCACTAGCTTCAACTGCCCTAAAATCATTTCCTGTTGCTATAACAACTGCATCTATCCCATTCATTATCCCCTTGTTATGAGTTACTGCTCTATGAACATCTAAATTTGCGATATTTATTGTTTGAATTATTTTATCGGCAAAATTAGGTGTGTTTGGTTCCAAAGAATTTATGTCCTGCACGTTACAGGAAACTTCTGTTTTGACAATGCAGTTTGGAACATAATTAGATAAAATACTCATAATAATTTCAATTTCTTCTTTTTTTAATTTTTTGGTACTAAATAATTGAGTTGAGTTTTTAAAAATATTTGCAAATTCTTCTAAACAGGAATTGATAAAATTTGCACCCATTGCATCTGCCGTTCTAAATGTCGCAAATAATTGAAAATAACCAGCTAATTGAGATGATTTATCAACTAAGCTGATATCTATTATCCCACCACCTCGAGATTTCATTTTTTTAGTGATTGATTCCGTTTTTTTAAAAAGAATTGGTTTTATAAAATCAAAATACTCATTGATAGTTTTTTTATTTCCATGATAAAAAAAATGCACTTGTCCAATTTTTTCATCATTGATGACCTCAGCCTTAAACCCTCCGTGTTTCATCCAAAACTTTGCTGCTTTTCCAGCCGCAGCAACAACTGAGCTTTCTTCAATTGTCATCGGAATAGTAAATTTTTTATCATTTATTAAAAAATTTGGAGCAATAGAAAAAGGAAGGTAGTAGTTAGATATACTGTTTTCTGAAAACTCATCATGTAAATTTTGCAAAGATTCGTCCGAATTCCAATATTGTTTTAAAATATTTACTGCATTAGAATCATTTTTAAAATATGAGCTAACAAGCCAATTAATTTTTTCTTTTTTTGATAATTTAGAAAATCCTTTAACTTTTTTTGACATAATTCAATTATTACATATCAAATATAATATACTTACTTCAAAATTGATTAAAGTAATTTATTAATGATTAATTAATTTAATTAGGTAAAATATAATATTTTAGTAAAATCTAAAAAAATAAACTATGACTACTAATTTGGCAAATAACGAAAAACTAATTTTTGGACACCCCACTGGATTATATATTCTATTTTTTGTGGAAATGTGGGAGAGATTTTCATATTACGGCATGAGAGCTATCTTAACATTATTTTTAGCTGCTCCGATAATAATGGATGATCCTCAATCAGGTTATGGTTGGACTAATGCTGAGACTCTTTCTTTTTATGGTACATATACTATGTGTGTATACCTAATGTCTATTCCCGGTGGATGGATAGCAGATAAATTCATTGGACAAAAGCAAGCAGTTATGCTAGGGGGCTTATTATTATGTTTAGGTCACGGAATTCTTGCAGTTAATGCTGAATGGGCCTTTTTCTCTGGCTTGATTCTTATCGTAGTTGGAGTTGGATTTTTAAAGCCTAATATTTCAACGATGGTTGGTGGATTATATAAAAAAGGTGATAATAAAAGAGATACAGGTTTTTACATTTTTTATATGGGTATAAACATTGGTGCCTTCTTAGGAGCTCTTACTGTAGGTGCTGTTGCTGATATATATGGCTGGCATTATGGTTTTGGTTTAGCTGGTATCGGAATGGCTCTAGGTCAGTTGGTATATTTTTATGGACTTAAATACTTAGAAGGAGTAGGTGAATTTATTGGAAGTGAAAAATCTCCAGACAAAGAATTAATGAATAAACCATTAACCAATATAGAGAAAGATAGAATGTTGGTAATGTTTTTATCTTTTCTGATTATCATTGTTTTTTGGGGTGCTTTTGAACAAGCAGGAGGTTTAATGAGTCTTTATACTGAACAAAAAACTGATAGAATGCTTTCTTTTTCATTACCTTTTATAGGTAATGAAATTCCTGCAGCTATTTTCCAATCTATTAATGCATTCTTCATAATTATATTTGCAACTGCTGTTGCATATTTTTGGAGTGATTGGGCAAAAAAAGGTANAGAATCATCTTCGCTATTTAAAATGGCAGTTGGATTAATAATTATGGCATTTGGTTTCTTTTTTATGACAAAAGCTTCTACCGAAGTCATAATGGAAGGAGATGAAGTTGTTCAAAAATCTGCTATGATATGGTTAGTTTTAGCATATTTATTTCACACNATTGGAGAGNTATGTGCTTCTCCNGTNGCTTTGTCTTTTATAACAAAATTGGCNCCAGTTAAATATGCTGCATTTATGATGGGTGCATATTTTGCAGCNACNGGATTAGGTAATAAAGTTGCAGGATTTGTTGGACAGCTTTCTGAAGGAGCAGGTGAATTCCAAGTATTCACTGGAATTGCTNTTTTCTGTACNNTATTCGGAATTTTAGTTTTATTNNTANTAAAGCCTTTAAAGAGATTAACNCATGGNGCAGAAGAAATNGNTANTTAATAATGAATAATACTGATCAATTTTTNNATANAANNNTNATAGGNCATCCAGCCGCANTNTTTGTNTTNTTTTTTACNGAAATGTGGGANNGATTTTCNTANTANGGNATGAGNGCTATACTCGTTATATTTCTAACAGGCGCCATTCTTGGAGAAAACCCTGGATGGGGATGGACTTCTTCTTCTGCGTTATCATTGTTAGGAACATATGCAATGTTTGTATATCTAACTCCTTTGTTGGGTGGCTGGTTGGCAGATAACAAAATCGGCTACAGAAAAGCTGTAGTTATTGGTGCACTATTGATGACAATGGGTCATGCATCTATGGCTATCGAGACGCCTGTATTTTTGTATATAGGAATAGCTCTGTTAGCTGCAGGTAATGGTTTTTTTAAACCTAACATNACATCAATTATATCAAAAATTTACGAGGGTAGGAATGACAAGAAAGACGGAGCATATAATATATTTTATATGGGTGTCAACGCTGGCGCTTTTTTAGGAATTATGTTATGTGGATGGGTTGGAGAAAGGGTTGGTTGGTCATTTGGTTTTGGATTAGCTGGCATCTTTATGTTACTTGGAATGATTCAGTTTTATTACGCCCAGCCATTATTTGGAAAAATTGGTGATAAGCCTGAAAAAGTCTCAGATCGTATAAGAATCAGTGAAAAATCAGATAAAAAGTTAAATCCCTTTTTAACCGTTGATTATTTCCTAATAATAATATTTGTACTGAGNACTCTTGTTTTCATTATTAATGATCCGCTTAGTAAAATAGGAGGAATTGACACACTTAATTTCACAATTGGGGGAATGTCAGATTCTTTATTTTTCGCTTTGCTTGCTTTTATTGCTTTCATTATTTTGTTAATGATAAGAATTCCAAGATATGCACCCCTAGTTAGGGATAGGATGATTGTCTTTACAATATTTTGTGTTTTTACTATTTTCTTTTGGGCTGCTTTTGAGCAAGGAGCTGGCTCCTTGCCAATTTACACACGTGACTTTACCAACAGACTATTGGAGGGCAATTCGGCAATGATATTTAAATTAGTTGATCTTTTAGTTACAGTAGTTCCATTACTGATAATAACGTATGTTCTTATCAGTTTATTTAAGAAAACTTATAAGCAAATACCATTTTCTAATATCGTTCTTGGATCAAGTTTTGTAATTGTTTGGGGAATTATAATTTTCAAATTATATACTGAATCACAATCATTATCTACTGAGGTGCCAATTACTTGGTTTGCAATATTAAATTCTCTATATATAATTGTATTTGCACCTTTATTTTCAAAATGGTGGGATAGTAATTTTAATCCACCTGCTTCAGTAAAATATTTTTTGGGATTAGCACTACTGGGAGTTGGTTTTGGATTTCTGGCTTTTGGAGCAAGAAATGTACCTTCAGGAGCCGAGACCGCTAGTCTGAGTATGATATGGCTCGTTTTAGCATATTTATTTCACACTCTTGGAGAGCTGTGTTTATCTCCGATGGGTCTTTCATACTTAAGTAAGCTCGTTCCTGCAAGGATGGTAGCATTTATGTTTGGAGTATATTACTTAGCAATNGCTATTGGTAATAAATTGGCTCATTATATTGGTGGAGATATTGAAAAGATTACTCAGGATTATAGCTTATCGGGTTTCTTTATGATTTTTACTGTAATTCCAATAGTATTAGGGTTTTTTGCTTTAATCCTTCACCCATATATTAAAAGGGCTATGCATGGAATTAGGTAAATTCTTTAATATTTTTTAAAAATTAATACAATTAAAATCTGATATCTTTTCTTATTTTTGTAAGTAATATATATTATGAAGTCAATTATCAGAACACATATTTTATTTCTATTTTTCTTGCTATTTTCATTAAATAATGTAGCTCAAGAGATTAAATGGATTTCTCTTGAAGATGCCGTTTATTTGCAAGAAGCTGCTCCAAGAAATATAATTATAGATGTGTACACTAATTGGTGTGGACCTTGTAAAATGCTAGACAGAAATACTTTTAGTAATAAAAGTGTTATTAAATATATTAATGAAAATTTTTATGCCGTTAAATTTAACGCTGAAGGTAATGCAACAATAAACTTTAAGAGTTATGAATTTAAAAATCCAAATTATGATCCAGCTAAGTCTAATCGAAGAAATAGTAGTCATGAATTAACTCNATCGCTTGGAGTTTCTGCTTATCCAACTATTGTTTTTTTAGATAAATCTGCAAACCTTATCCATAGACTTAGAGGATATCAGTCACCAAAACAAATTGAAGTTTTTCTAAAGCTGTTTACAGATGAAAATTTTAAAAGTATTCAGACTCAAGAAGATTTTAATGAATTTTACGAGTCTTTTGTTTATGAATTTGAATTAACTGAATAATTATGTATACCCAAAGCCGTTTCTTTGCTTGCCCCACTATCACCTAGGACTTTTCTAAGTTTATCATAAGAAATTAATANTTCTGATCTTCCNTTATCACTTAAGATTTTTTCTAATTCTCTTGTTAAGTTTTTCTTGTTAAGTTTTTCTTGGATTAATTCGGNAACAACTTCTTTATCTAATATAAGATTTACTAAGGAAATAAATTTAAGCTTTCTTAGTAAAAATCTACCAATCATTATTGATACCCAACTTGATTTATAGCATACTATTTGAGGTATATTTAAAAGCGCTGTTTCCAGAGTTGCAGTTCCAGATGCAACCAAAGCTGCAGAGGATTTTTTCAACACTTCATATGTTTGATCTTCAACAATTTCAACTTTTGCTGTTTTTAAATCATTTAAATATTTTTTATAGCTAGATTTTTTTTGTGAAGGGGCAGCACAAATTATATACTTATAATCACTAAAATCATCAACTATGCTAATCATTTTAGGTAATATTTTATTTATTTCTTGACTACGACTTCCAGGTAATAATGCAATAATTTTTTCTTTTTTATTTCCTCTCAAAATATTTTTAGAGATATCAATAACATCTAACAAAGGATGTCCTACATAGTTCACTTTATAATTTTCGGAGGAATAATACTTTTTTTCAAAAGGTAATATTACGAACATTTGGTCAATTACTTTTTTAATTAAATTAATTCTGTTTTTCTTCCATGCCCATATTTGAGGTGAAATATAAAAATGATTTATAAATTTATTTTTTTTTTGCCCATTTGGCTATTTTTAGGTTAAACCCTGGAAAATCAACGTATATTATAGCATCCGGATTGAATTCTAAAATATCTCTTTTACAAAAAGATAGATTACTTAAAATTTTTTTAATATTTAAAAAAACCTCAAGAAAACCCATGTGTGAATATTCTTTATAATGTTTAACCAAAAAATTAGTTTCTTTTTTAATTAAATCACCTCCCCAACATCTAAATTGACAAGAGTTATCTAACTTTTTAAGTTCTTTAATTAGATTAGACCCATGTAGATCTCCAGATGCTTCTCCCGCTATTACATAATATCTCACTAGAAATTATTTAAATAAATTGTTAGTATTGCTATAATAAATGTAGCCATTAAAACTCCTCTTGCCCTTTCAATATAATTGTATTTTAATAAAAGTAAAAAAACTATTAAATTAATAACTGCTCCCAAACTAATTAGTTTAGTCAAATATTTATTTGTAATAGCATCGTTAAATATATTTATAATATTGATTAAGTTGAATTCTTGAAATAAGATAATTATGGTTAAAAAAATGCCAAATAAATTAGCTATTATTCCAATTAAAAGTCCACTAAAAATTTTCTTTTTTTTTAATCTATAATCCATTCTTTCATCTTGTTAAAACCTTCGTTTGAAGTCATATCGTAACTTACCGGAACAATTGATACATATCCATGTTTCAAAGCCCATTCGTCTGTATCTTTTCTGTCATCTTGATTTATAAATTTTCCTGTTAACCAATAATATTCCTTTCCCAAAGGGCTTATTCTTTTCTCATAATTGTCTTCCCAATATCCTTTTGCTTGTCTACAGACTTTAATCCCTTTAAATTTATTTGTAATTGAGGGAAAATTAACATTTAAAATTATATTTGATTCTTTTTTATTTAAAACGGTTAGACAAATTTTGTAAATGTATGATTCACAGGGTTTAAAATTTGCGTCCCAACTGTAGTTTAGTAATGAAAAACCTATAGATTTAACTCCTTCTATTCCGGCTTCAACCGCCGCACTCATTGTTCCGGAATAAATTACATTTATTGATGAATTTGCACCATGATTAATTCCTGAAACACACAAATCAGGCTTTCTATCTAATATTTCCCTAATTGCAAATTTTACACAATCAGCCGGAGTTCCAGAAATGCTATATTCACATTGAGGACCATTATCAATTTTTTCTTTTTTTAAATAAAGGGTATCATTTATAGTGATGGCATGTCCCATTCCACTTTGAGGACTATCTGGAGCAACAACGACAACATCACCAATTTTATTCATTATATGAATTAAAACTCTAAGACCAGGGGCGGTAATTCCATCATCATTTGTAACTAAAATTAAAGGCTTTTTCATACATAAATATATTAAGACAAAAATAAACAAATTAATAATTTATTACTTTAACAAAAAATTATGTAAACACTCTAAAAATCTACTATAAATTTTAATTATTTTTACTACAATATGAGAAAAAATATTTTTACACCTTTTTTAGCCTTCTTAATATCAATTGCATCCTGTAGTTTTATATCAAACGACTTTGATTCAAATGATAAAGATGAATTAATTATCCAATTAATAACATATGTTTTAGATGAGGCTCATTACTTGGATGTGGAAATAGACGATAACTTTTCAGAAAAGGTTTATAATACATTTTTAGAAAACCTTGATCCGTATAAGAGATATTTTATAAGTTCAGATATTAATGAATTTTCAAAATATAAATATGAAATTGATGATTATTTTAAGAAACCTAACAGTGATTTCTTTGAGTTAGTGTATAACAGATATTCTAAAAGAGTTTCGGAATCTAAGTTAATATATGAAGAAATTCTTTCCTCACCTTTTGATTTTTCTAAAGATGAAATATTTAATCTTGATACTGATAAAATCACATATGTAGAAAATAAAATTCAGTTATCTGAAAGATGGAGAAAAATACTTAAAATTTATTTGATTGAAAATTTTCATGATGAAATTGAAGATGATAAAACAAAATATAATGACGATAATAGTTTTAAAATAAGATCTCATGATGAAATTCAAAAAACATTAAGAAAAGATTTACTACAAACTATGGATGATAGTTATAGGTTTTTACAAGAAGAACTTCAAAGACAAGATTGGTTTTCTGTCTACATTAATTCATTTGTTTCTCAGTATGATCCAAACACTTCTTATTTAGATCCAGAAACAAGGGAAAGATTTGATGTAGATATGTCTGGAAATTATGCGGGCATAGGAGCCAGACTTCAAAAAAAAATTGATAAAGTTGAAATTACTGAGGTAATTTCTGGTGGCCCAGCCTGGAGAGAAAATAATTTAGAAAAAGGGGATATTATATTAAAGGTTAGACAAGAAAATCAAGAAGAACCGGTGAGTATTTTAGGAATGAGATTAAGTGAAGCTGTTAAATTAATCAAAGGTGAAAAAGGAACTAAAGTCTATTTAACTATAAAAAAAGTTAACGGAAATATAAGTGAAATTTCTGTAAAAAGAGATATTGTAATTTTAGAGGAAACGTATATTAAATCATCTATTGTTAAAAAGAATAATGATAATTATGGAATTATTAACATACCAAAATTTTATATTGATTTTGACAACCAGGATAACAGAGATGCCGCGAAAGATTTAAAAATTGAAGTTAATAGATTAAAAAGTGAAGGTGTTTCAGGTTTGGTTATTGATTTAAGAAATAACGGAGGAGGATCACTCAAAACAGTTGTTGATATGGCTGGTTTATTTATCAAAAGCGGCCCTGTAGTTCAGGTCAAATATTCCGATAAAGAAAAACAAATTTTAAGTGATAAAGATAGGTCAATTTCATGGGAAGGTCCTTTAGTTATATTGGTTAACGAAGGATCTGCATCTGCTTCTGAAATTTTAGCTGCAGCAATGCAAGATTATAAAAGGGCAATTATTATTGGAGGGAATCAAACCTGGGGAAAGGGTACTGTTCAAAATATTTTTCCTTTAAATAGAATGGTAAGAGGTAATACAAATGGTGATTTAGGAGCCCTTAGATATACCACCCAAAAATACTATAGAATTAACGGGGGTTCAGTTCAACTTGAAGGAGTTAAAAGTGATATTAACGTTCCTTACAGGTACAAGTACCTTGATTTTGGTGAAAGAGACTCTAAAAATCCTCTACAATGGGATGAGATTGATAAAGCTGATTATATTTTATGGGAAAGTAATTTTAATTTTGATATAGCCATACAAAAAAGTAATGAAAGAATGAGTAATAATGAATATTTAAGGTTAGTTGATGATAATGCTATGTGGATTAAAAATATTAGAGATAATAAGTTGGTTAATTTGAATTATCAAGTGTATAAAAATCAACTTGAGGAAAATTCCAAAAAATCTGAAAAATTTAATGCTTTAGATGAATATTCATCAAATTATAAATTTAAATCACTTCAATACGAAATTGATTTAATTAATAATGATTCAGTTCTTGGTGTTAAAAGAAGGAGATGGCATAAAAGTCTTAATAAAGATATTTATATTGATGAGGCATTAAATGTTCTTTCTGATTTAAAATCTTCCTTATCTATGGAATAATTTTTATTTATGCTTAATTTTTTTAACTGTTTTTTTAATATCAGAAGAAACTTGCTGGGTATTTTTGGGTTTTTTTTTATTTTTTTAGTTTTTATATTATCTCTTTTAGCATATGTTATTTCACCTGATAATTCTTCAAATGCAAATAATATGAATTTATCTATACATTCAAAAAAGCCAGGATTTAAAGTTAATATGATGGTTTTTAAAAATGATTCAATCGATAATATTTCATTAAGAAGCCTGTTTTGGGGTAAAAAGATTTCTAAAATTGAAATACCAATTGGTGATTATATAATTGACAATCAATTTCTTTATTATAAAACTTATGATTCAGTTGAAACGGACTTTGAAAAAGTTCTTAAAGATAAAGTTGAGATAGAGAATAAAATATTTTTATTTGGAACTGACAAATTTGGTAGAGATGTTCTAAGTAGAATTATAATTGGCTCAAGAGTTTCTTTTTCAATTGGTTTTATTTCTGTATTTATTTCTTTAATAATTGGTCTGCTATTAGGCTCTCTTTCTGGATATTATTCTGGGTTTTTAGATAAAATTATTATGTGGGTTATTAATGTCACATGGTCTATACCAACTCTTCTTTTGGTTATAGCAATAACCTTGGCATTAGGAAAAGGTTTTTGGCAAGTTTTTATAGCTGTTGGTTTGACAATGTGGGTGGAAGTTGCTAGACTGGTTAGGGGTCAAATTAAACAATATAAGGAAAGGCTTTTTGTTATTTCAGCAAAAACTATGGGATATAACGATTTTAGAATTATAGTCAATCATATAATGCCAAATATTATATCTCCTTTAATAGTAATTTCTGCTGCTAATTTTGCAGCAGCAATATTAATAGAAAGTGGGTTGAGTTTTTTAGGTCTTGGAGCCCAACCTCCTATGACTAGTTGGGGTTTAATGATTAAAGAAAACTATAATTACATTATACTGGGAGAACCATTTTTAGCTATAATTCCTGGCTTATGCATACTTGCCTTAGTTTCCTCATTTATGTTTGTAGGAAATTCATTTAGAAATATCTTGGATGTTCAAGATTAAACTAATTTTCAGGTGGAAACTGTAGTAAAATTTTCCCAACTATTGCATTAATTTTCTCAATCTTTTTTTCAGGTCTATCAGTATAAATGTATCCTTTACCAATTCCTTGCCATACCAACTCATTTTTTTTGTTATCAACTATATCTATGAATAGTACACCTTCATTATATTTAAATGAATTTAGATACCAGCTGCTTGCATAGTTACTCATGCCACCATAGGGAACAGCAGAACCATAATAATTATTTGATGGGTAATAATTAACTTTTTGATTAGTTTCTGTGGAGAAATTAATAATAAAATCAGGGTCAATTGAACTTTTTCTAAAACCTTTATTGTATAATTCTACATCTATTGCTTTTAAAATCCTTTTTTTATCAATATCGTTAATTTTCACTTTATCAATTCCTTCTTTTAAAAAAGCATATGTTTTAAGATTTGAAAAATCAATATTTTGATTAAAATCAGAGCTGACCCTAATCGATTCACAGGAAATAAAAGTTGATAAAAATAAAATTATGATTATAGTTTTTTTCATACTTAAGAATTATAAGAGTTTATCATTTACAAAGTTAGGTAAAGTAACTTTAAGTTTAATATTTTTTTTCATTGCTCTTTTGATTTGATCAATAGCTCCATGATTTCTTGCCCAATTTCTTCTTGCTATACCATTATTTACATCCCAAAACAACATTGATTCAATACTTTTTTCACTTTTTTTAGAACCATCAATTAGCATGCCAAAACCTCCATTAATAACTTCACCCCACCCAACACCACCACCATTGTGTATACTAACCCATGTAGCGCCTCTAAAACTATCTCCAATTACATTTTGAATTGCCATATCTGCAGTAAATTGAGATCCGTCATATATGTTAGAAGTTTCTCTGTATGGCGAATCTGTACCAGAAACATCGTGATGATCTCTTCCTAAAATTATTGGACCAATTTCTCCAGCCTTAATGGCATTATTAAATGCTTTGGCAATTTCAATTCTGCCGTCAGAATCAGCATATAGAATCCTTGCTTTTGATCCAACTACTAAGTCATTTTCTTTAGCTGCTTTAATCCATTTAATGTTATCAATCATTTGTTGCTTAGTGTCATTTGTTGCATTTTTTACTAGTTTTTCTAAAACGTCACAAGCAATACTATCTGTAAGATCTAAATCTTCTTGTTTTCCAGATGAACAAACCCATCTAAATGGCCCAAAACCATAATCAAAACACATAGGACCCATTATATCCTGAACATAGCTTGGATACTTAAAGCTTCCATCTTCTTTTTTGATATCTGCGTCTGCTTTGGAAGCTTCTAGTAGAAATGCATTACCATAATCAAAGAAATATGTTCCTTTTTTCACATGTTTATTAATAATATCAACATGCTTTCTTAGTGTAGATTTTACTTCATTTTTAAATTTATTTGGATTTTCATAAATCAATTTGTTAGCTTCTTCAAATGAATATCCTACAGGGTAATAGCCTCCAGACCACGGATTATGAAGAGATGTTTGATCACTTCCAATATCTATTGAAATATCATTTTCATAAAATATTTCCCAAACATCAACAATATTTCCGTGATAAGCTATTGAAACAATTTCTTTATTTTTTTTTGCAGTTTTAACCCTATCAACTAAATTTTTTTTGTCGTCAATTATTTCATCTACCCAATTTTGTGAATGTCTAGTTTTAATTGCTTTAATGTTAATTTCTGCACAAATTGTGATACATCCACAGATGTTTCCAGCTTTGGGCTGAGCGCCACTCATTCCACCTAAGCCAGATGTAACAAAAACACCTCCTATAGGATTTTTATTTATTTTTCTAAATGCGTTAAGTACTGTAATAGTTGTTCCATGAACAATTCCCTGTGGTCCTATATACATATAACTTCCTGCTGTCATTTGCCCATATTGACTTACTCCAAGAGCATTAAATTTTTCGAGGTATAATTTCCCTGAATAATTTGGAATTACCATTCCATTGGTAACAACTACTCTGGGTGCATTAATATTAGAAGGAAATAAACCTAACGGATGTCCTGAGTACATTACAAGTGTTTGGTCATCTGTCATTTCAGATAAATACTTCATTGTTAAAAGATATTGAGCCCAATTTTGAAAAACAGCACCATTTCCACCATATGTAATAAGTTCATGGGGATGTTGAGCTACACTATTATCTAGATTATTTTGTATCATTAACATTATACCAGCAGCTTGTTTAGATTTGTGAGGGTATTCATTTAAAGGTCTGGCATAAATTTTATATGATGGTTTAAATCTATACATATATATCCTTCCATATTTTTTAAGTTCTTCTTTAAAGTCAATGATTAATTGTTTATGAAATTTTTTATCAAAGTATCTTAACGCATTAATTAATGCTAGTTTTTTTTCATTATTTGTTAATATATCCTCTCTTTTTGGGGCGTGATTTACAGAATAATTATATTTA
This sequence comes from Flavobacteriaceae bacterium, assembly GCA_002697255.1. GTDB lineage: Bacteria > Bacteroidota > Bacteroidia > Flavobacteriales > Flavobacteriaceae > MED-G13. The sequence continues at coordinate 56,730 of NZUH01000014.1, forward strand.
CTTACTTTCGGTAAGCAATCAGGTATTCCTTGGGATATTGCAGTTTTGAAATTCATTTAATTTATTTTCGGGTTAAATCTATGTTGACAATGTTTGATGTTGCTTTTTCAATTGCACCATCATCTATAAATGAAATTTATTTAAATATCAACAAAAGCAATACCAAAGATAATTTAAATCAAAATAATTTAAATTATCTTTGGTATATATAGCGATTTAATGAAAAACTTTTTTCTAATTTTTACTTTTAATTTTTTATTAAATGGTTGTGTTTCTAAAATAATAGTCCATAATAATTTAGAATTAGAAAAAAAATTACAAAAAATTTATCTAGTAATGATACTTTGAATATCAAATCTCAAAAAAACAAATTTTCTAAGCCAATATTAACTACCAATGACTATATAGAGTTCTATAGTACTATAGCCATTAATGAGATGAAGGAGAATTCTATACCAGCTAGTATTACCTTAGCTCAAGGTATTTTAGAATCTGGTGCTGGAAAGGGAAGATTAGCAGTATTAGGTAATAATCATTTTGGAATTAAATGCCATGGATGGGGTGGAGATGAAATTTATCATGACGACGATAAAGAACAAGAGTGTTTTAGAAAATATGATGATCCTTTTCTGTCTTTTAAAGATCATTCAAATTTTTTAACCACGAGATCGAGATATGCTTTTTTATTTGATTTAGATATTTACAATTATAAAGATTGGGCACATGGCTTAAAAAAAGCTGGTTATGCAACTGACCCTAAATATCCTTCAAAATTAATAGCAATTATAGAAAAATATAAGCTATACAGGTTTGATAAACTTATTTTAGAAAAAAAATAATACTCAAGTCATCAACTTTTTGGTGTAATCAATGTAGTGGACCAGTGAGGATTTTGTTTGATTATAGCCTGTGCCAAAAATCATGTTGATGACCTTGAATATTAAATATATAATATCAAAAATAATTTAAATTTTAATCCATTATACCAATATTTAAAAGAATAAATTAACAGGTTATTGTTAATAAATTATATTCTGTCAATGGCTACTATTAGTGACCCAGAATTACCATTCCAATTATTTTCAGCTCTAAAGCCGTTTTTTAGACAAATGTTTTTGACTAAATTCTTCATTTGCTCACTGTTTCCAGTGACAATTTCAAAATCATCAACTCCGTTATTGTGATTAGTAATCAGCCAGTTTGGAAGTATATCTTTAACCTTTGCGTAGGTGAAACCGTGCAAATCAATTTTTAACAAAAAACCTCTATTTTAGTTTATGCTTTATAGAATTAAATCTCTTAAGTTCAGTATGAGATAAAACTCTTAATAACATCTCTTCAGCCTCTTTATCTAATGATAATGCTTTTTGTGGAGAAGCTCCATTGGAAGCCATATGCTGTGCTTTTTTGTAAGTTGAGTAAATAACTCGACTTACATAATTCATTTTATTTTCATCTAGGCCAATCTCTTCAAATAATTCAAAATTCAGAGACTTAACTTCCTCAATAGATTTGTAATCGGAATTAGCAAACGAAAAATTTAATGTTAAAAGAATTATTATAAGGCTTAAAAAATATTTTTTCATGTTATTGTGTTTATCTAAATATAGCTAATTTATTTTTGAAATATATATCTCATTTTCAATTTTTTCGACTTTAATTAAATCAAGCTTTCTTAGTGATTTTATTGTTTTGTCCCATGCTTTATTACTTAATCCAGATTGGTCTTTTAACTCATTAATAAGTTGATTTTCATTATTAATAAGTTTGAAAACTGCTTCTTCTTTTTCAGAAAGCACGATTTTTTGCTTTTCAGGTCTCATTTGTGGAAAAAACAATACTTCTTGTATTGAAGAATTATTTGTCATAAGCATTACTAAACGATCTATTCCAATACCAATTCCAGAAGTTGGTGGCATACCATACTCAAGGGCTCTAAGAAAATCATGATCAATGAATTCTCCAGCTTCTAAATCACCTTTTTTAGAAAGTTCAAGTTGTTTTTCAAATCTTTCCTTTTGGTCGATAGGGTCATTAAGCTCACTGTAAGCATTTGCAATTTCTTTACCATTCACAATGAGTTCAAATCTTTCGGTTAAATTTATGTCATTTCTATGAACCTTTGTTAAAGGGCTCATTTCTTTAGGGTAATCAGTTATAAAAGTAGGTTGAACAAAATTTGACTCACATTTATCTCCAAAAATTGAATCAATGATCTTTCCTTTCCCCATCGTTTTGTCAATTTCAACGCCTAAATCATTAGCTGTTTGTCTTATAAGTGCTTCATCCATAGTTGAAATATCTATTCCCGTGTATTTTTCTATAGCTTCATATATTGAAATCCTTGGATAAGGAGCTTTAAAGTCAATCAGTTTATCTCCTACCTTAATATTTGTTTTTCCGTTAGAATCAATTGCAACTTTTTCTAGTAACTGCTCTGTCATATCCATCATCCAATTATAATCTTTATAAGAAACATAAAGTTCTAATATTGTAAACTCTGGATTGTGTGTCCTATCCATCCCTTCATTTCTAAAATCTTTTGCAAATTCATAAACGCCATCAAATCCTCCCACAATAAGTCTTTTTAAATATAGTTCATTAGCTATTCTTAAGTATAAAGGTATATTTAAAGCATTATGATGAGTTAAGAATGGTCTTGCTGTAGCACCTCCAGGAATAGGTTGTAATATAGGTGTCTCTACTTCTAAATATTCTTTATTATTTAAAAAATTCCTTATACTATTTGTTATTAAAGTTCTTTTGATAAAGGTTTGTCTTACATCAGTGTTTACAATTAAATCAACATACCTTTGTCTGTACCTTAGCTCAGGATCGTTAAATTCATCATATGTATTTCCTTCACTATCTTCTTTTGGAAGTGGTAATGGTCTTAGTGATTTAGAAAGTAATTTAAAATTTTTAACCAATACAGTTTTCTCGCCAACCTTTGTTTTAAATAATTCACCTTCAACTCCAATGATATCCCCAATATCTAATAGCTTTTTATAAAATTCATTGTAATATGTTTTGTCTTCTCCTCTACAAATTTCGTCTCTGTTAAAGTAAAGTTGAATTCGTCCTTTGCTGTCTTGTAATTCGGCAAAACTTGCGTTTCCTTGTATTCTTCTTGACATTAACCTACCAGCTATAACAACATTGATTCCTTCTTGAAAATTATTTTTAATTTCTGACGAGTAACTAGAAACTGGAAATAAATCAGCAGGATAAGGATTAATTCCAAGAGATTTTATTTTCTCTAATTTTTCTCTTCTTACTTGTTGTTGTTCGCTAAGTTCCATTTCATCTGAGGTATTAGAAATACAAATATACTTTTAATTGAAATAAAAATGAATACAGAATTAATTTAAAAGATAATTATCTTTACATATGAATTTAATTTTTACTTTATTTAAAGTTTTTTTGATTAATTTTTTAAAATTGGGGGGGGTAAGTAAATAAAGATTATGAATAAAAAAGTAAAATTTATTGATCTTGGATTAATGGATTACAAAAAAGCATGGGATTATCAACAAAATCTATTTGATGAAATTATCGAAATAAAGAAAAAAAATAGACAAAATAACACGAATAATATTACACCAAATTATTTTCTTTTCGTTGAACATCCACATGTCTATACTTTGGGGAAAAGTGGTAATATTTCCAATTTGTTAATTGATGAAAACCAGCTAAAAAATAAAAATGCCAGTTTTTATAAAATAAATAGAGGTGGAGATATTACCTATCATGGACCTGGACAAATAGTTTGTTATCCAATTTTAGATTTGGAGAATTTTTTTACTGATATTCATAAATATCTCAGATTTTTAGAAGAAGTAATTATTTTGAGCTTAAATAATTTTGGTTTAAAAGGAGAAAGAAGTGAAGGTAAAACAGGGGTTTGGCTTGACGTAAATAGACCATTTCCAAGAAAAATATGCGCAATGGGTGTTAGAGCAAGCAGATGGGTAACTATGCACGGATTTGCACTAAATGTAAATGTAGATTTAAATTATTTTAATAATATTATTCCGTGTGGTTTAAGTAATAATATTGTCACTTCTATTGCAAATGAAATCGATATTCCTTTTGTTGATGAAAGCGATATAAGGCTTTTAATAAAGAAAAATTTTTCCGAGGTTTTTGACGCTAAATTTATATAGTTTTTTTTGTGAAAATTATAGTTTTTTCGTCAGCCTTATAAGCAAATTCAATTATGTTTTTTTTGATTCCAAATCTTGAATGCTCTAAACATTTTTTTGGAAATCCATCGATTATATCCAGCTTATCGTTAAATAAATATACCTCATTTTTTTGTGAATCATAGATGCTTAAAAAGTTTGTGTAGCCATTTTTATGAATCTGTAATTTATTATAATTTCCAAATTTTAGTTCAATCTTTTTTTCTTTAATTGAAACAATATTATTTTTGAATATAACGACAGAGTTATCAAAAGTGTTTAATTTAATATCGGAATTATTTTGTTTAATTTTGATTTTTCCTTGTAAATTTATTTCCACTATCTCATTTTTATTAGATGTTGTCAATATTACTTCATCTTTTTTAAAAATAGGACTTTGAGAATATTCGATTTTTTTTTCTGGTAAAATTCTTATGTTGCCTTTTCTGTCAAGTATTCTCAATTCCTTTTCAGTTTTAAATACTATTATATCTTTGTTTAAAATTCTAAAATGCTTTGGAGATGTAATTATCTCAGTTTTAAAATCATAATTAAATCCATTAATTTTAACCCCTTTAGAATTAAGCATTAATAGTTTATTTTTTTGGGTTAAAAGAATTCGATAATTTTTATTATTATCATAATCAAAAACAGAAATTGGTTTTGTGATTTCATTATCAAATTCTTTTGGAAAATTATCAATATTAATCCCCTCTCTGTTTAGTAAATACAATTTTTTTTTGGTAGAAAAAAGATAATGTAGTTCACCGTTTTTATAACTATCTATTTGGTGAATTTCTTTTAAAATTTTACCGTCAATTTTCATACTCCACTCAATTTGTCCTTTATTGTTGATCAGGTAAATAACATTATTATTGTCTTGTACTATTATTTCATTATCATCGTTAAAATGATTCTTAACAATTATCGGTCCTACTAAAATTTTATTTTTAAATTTTAATTCATAATTGTTTTTAAAATTTTTATTCTCGGAATTATTTACTCCGCTAATTAACCCATTTATAAATGATACATTTATCCCTTTTTTTAATTGAAAAATTTTAAAATTTTTAATTAAGGGTTTAACTTTTATAAATTTTAGGATGTTAATTGAGTCTTTTAAATTTGTATTGATTAGGTCAAAATCTTCGGTTAAATCCTGGTCTTTATTAAAATAAAAGTTTGTAGTATTTTCTTCAAGTTCCTCTAAAACTAATTCGTTTGAATTATTGATTATGCTTTCAAAATTATTGTCAATAACTCCGTTAAAATAGACAACGTTATTAGTAGCATTAATATTTAAGTGTAAATTTTCATCTTTTTCTGTTACAGAAATATTAAATATTTCATTTATCAATTCAGTACTAAGTTTACTGTCAAACGAAATGCTAAAATTTGTATTATTCTGATCAATTTTTGTAAATTTTTTATAGAGATGATTTTCATTTTTTTCTTTAACTTCAATCTTATCATTATTAGAAATAATTGTAAAATTTCGATCTTTATAAACATACAGATCTGTAATGTTGTCAACTGAAATATTTTCACTAATTATATTAAACATAATTTGATCATCATAATATATGCAAATAACCACTTTATCTTCAAAAATATTATTTTCTAAAACACTCAATATTTTAGCAATAATAGTTTTTGAGTTATTTAAGTTATTTAGGTATTTATTATTTAAAAAATTGTTACTGAATTTACTTAGGTTATTTATTTTCAGAATAACTTTTGAATTTTCTGGAATATAGCTCTCAATCCCAGCAACAGGCAAATTCATTTTATTACATGACAATAAAACAAACAAAAAGATAAAATATTTTAGTTTCATTTTAACATATTTTCAACTACTAAATTAAAAATCAATTATTAATTGTTTATCATATAATTTAAAACTTTTTCTGTGGTGGATAGTAATTCCATATTTAATTATTGATTTTTTATGAGCTATGGTTGGGTAGCCTTTGTTTGTAACCCAAGAATAATTTGGAAAATTATTGTCTAAATCATTCATGTATTCATCTCTGTAATTTTTAGCCAGAATAGATGCTGCTGCAATACTCATATATTTTTGATCACCCTTTACGATAGCTTTGTGGGGAATATCATTAAATTTTTTAAATTTATTTCCGTCAACAATAATAAATTCTGGTTTTAATTTTAATTTTTTTAAACATTTGTGCATTGCTAATATTGATGCGTTTAAAATATTTATTTCATCAATTATTATTGGTTGAATATTAGAAATACTGAATGCTAAGGAATTTTCTTTTATGATTTTTGACAATTCTAGTCTTTTTTCTTTGCTTAATTTTTTTGAATCATTAATCAATTTATTGCTAAATCCAGGTTTTAATATCACTGCAGCTGCGGTTACAGGACCTGCCAGACATCCACGACCTACTTCGTCTAAACCACATTCTAATTTGCAATTACTATAATTTAGTTTTAACATGATATATTATATTAATTTTATACTTAATTTGTTATTCAATTATTTATTATACTTTAATTAAGTATTTATGAAAAAAATAAAATTTCTTTTTATAATTTTTCTATTGCCATATTTATTGTATGCTCAAGAATCTCAAATGCCGCCTCCTCAAAAATTAAATCAAAGCAGTAATTTACAAAATTCTAGTATTAGAGATACCATCTTCAATAAATTTGGAAATAATAGTGCAAAATTGAATAAAAACCCTGATGCAAAGATTCAAGATTATCTAATAATCACTAAAACTTTTGACAGTATCAGTGTAGATACATCTCTCACATTGAATAAATATTATAAATTTAATTATTTAAGAAAAGACAATTTTGAACTATTACCTTTTTCAAATACTGGTGTTGCATACAATAATCTAAGTTTTGATCCTGTAAACTCAACTAACCCTGAAATGGGTGCAATGAATAAACTTATTTCATATGATAAGGCAGAAGATGTTGTTTATTACGATTTACCCACTCCGTTTACTGAACTAATGTTTAGATCAGTATTTGAACAGGGGCAATTACTAGATGCGGTTTATTCTGTAAATACATCGAGACATTTTAATTTTTCAATTTCCAGAAAAGGATTGAGATCCTTGGGTAATTATCAAAATTTTATAAGTGATAATTCAAATTTTAGATTTACCACAAATTATCATTCTAAAAGCGGAAAATATTTTTTAAGAACTCACTATAACAATCAAAAATTATTTTCAGAGCAAAATGGAGGAATTGCAGATGTGGATATCAGTAATTTTGAAAATGGAGTTAATCAATTTTTAGATAGAGGAGTATTTGACCCAAATTTTGAAAATGCTCACAATGAGCTCATAGGCAAAAGATTTTACATTGACCAAATTTATAAATTTGATAGGATTGATTCAATAAATAAAAATAAAATACAAATTTTTAATTCGGTTCTATATGAAGAAAAACAATATAAATTTCAACAAAATTCATCCGATGATTTTTTTGGAACTGCATTTTCTCCCCAAGAAATAAACGACAAAATATTTTTAACCTCTCTAAATTTTGACACAGGATTAAATTATAACTCATTTCTAGGTCACTTCAAATTTGGAATATCTTTTAGAGATGAAAAATACTCTTTAAAAAATTTTGAAATTGGTGAGTTTATAGATTCATCTCAAAAAATCACCTCATCAAGGGTTAATTTATTAGCTAATTTTTCAAAAGAATTAAAAAAGACTACATTAAGTTTTGAAACTAATAATTATTTGTTAGGAAACTCTCAATCAAATCTTTTTAAATCTGACATTAAAATGGATCTTAAAAATGATTATCAATTAAGTTTTAATTTCTTATTTACGAATAAACCAACAAACTATAATCATAGGTTATATTCAAGTAATTATATAAATTATAATTGGAATAATGATTTTAAAAATATAAAAACAAAATTGATAGGGTTAGATCTTAAATTAAGAAAATTTTCAAATATAAGTATTGATTATATCAAAGTGAATAATTTAACTCAATTTGAAAAAATAATAAATGAAAATTTGGGAGGTGAAACAACGCACTCAATCTTTCCGATTCAGTCCGTTGGTAATTTAGAACTCATAAAGGTTAGATTTTCCAGAAAGATCAACTTCGGTAAATTTTCTGTTGACTCAAAATTATTAATTCAAAAATCATTAGCCGATGATATAATTAATCTTCCAGAAATTATTTCAAGAAATACTATTTATTACAGTTCAGATATGTTTAAAAAAGCATTATTTCTTCAAACTGGTTTGGGTTTTAAATATTTTTCAAAGTTTTATATGAATGGATATGACCCTCTATTATCAGAATTGTATATTCAAAATGATAAAAAAATTGGAAATTTTCCTGTAATTGATTTTTTTATTAATGCTAAAATTCAACAAACAAGATTGTTTTTTAAATTTGAACATCTTAATTCTTCATTTACAGGTTATAATTTTTATTCAGCACCCAACTATCCATATCGTGATTTTACGTTCAGATTTGGACTAGTTTGGAATTTTTTCATGTAGTTAAGTATCTGAAAATAAACTACATCTATTTATTCTTTGAAATTTATCTGGAAAATGTTTTGTACATCTCAAAAAGATAGTATATTTGCACCCGCTATAGGCAAAAAGCCTTTTAATATGGTTAAAGTTGTTTATAATTAATAATTTATTTCAGCTTTATTTTTTTGCTGGCTAAAAAAAGGGTTTTATATTTGCACCCCTGCTTTTATGAAGTAGGAAAAAATTTATGTTCATTAAAATATTGAAAATTGATTGACAGCGTAAATTAAATTTATTTTTAATTACAGAGAATAAACCATCATGAGCAGATAGAATTTAATTTCTTTAGTTTGTTAAATAGTATTGAAAGTTTAACAATGAAGAGTTTGATCCTGGCTCAGGATGAACGCTAGCGGCAGGCCTAACACATGCAAGTCGAGGGGTAACAGAAAGTGCTTGCACTTTGCTGACGACCGGCGAACGGGTGAGTACCGCGTATACAATCTGCCTCATACTAGGGAATAGCCCGAAGAAATTTGGATTAATGCCCTATAGTATCTTTTTAAGGCATCTTATTAAGATTAAAGATTACGGTATGAGATGAGTATGCGTTCTATTAGCTAGTAGGTGTGGTAACGGCACACCTAGGCTACGATAGATAGGGGCCCTGAGAGGGGGA
>NZUH01000015.1 GCA_002697255.1 Flavobacteriaceae bacterium
ATTCGAACCTGCGACCTCCGCGTCCCAAACGCGGCGCGATAACCGGGCTACGCTACACCCCGAAATGGCGGAGAGACAGGGATTCGAACCCTGGCGACGTTTGCACGTCGACAGATTAGCAATCTGCTCCATTACCACTCTGGCACCTCTCCAATACCATTAAAGTATTTAATAAAATGCGGTTGCAAAAATAGTTTTTCAATNCTAACAACGCAACAATAAATCAATTTTTTTTAGCTTATTTTATCAGGATATTTAATCCTGACGTGATATATATTTTTTAATTTTTCTTTTAGAATAGATTTGATCTCCGATATATTTTTAAATGTAAGTTCACAATTAACAAATTGATTATCTTCAATTTGTTTATCAATAATTAATTCTACAAATGAATTTATTTTATCACTATCTGGTTTACTTAAACTTTTTGTAGCTGCTTCAACAGAATCACACATCATTACTATTGCTGTTTCAATACTGAAAGGTTTAGGCCCACTATAACAATAATCAGATCTTTTAATATTATTATTAAGATTTGANTCCTTATTGTAGAAGTATGAAATCAAATTAGTCCCATGATGAGTTCTTATAAAATCTATTATTCTATCTGGAAGCCCCTCATCTTTAGCTAATTTTATACCGTCGGTAACATGGTTTTTAATAATACTTACACTTTCTTCAGAATTTATATTATCATGAGGGTTCTCTTCAATTAATTGATTNTCGATAAAATACGAAGGNTTCTTTATTTTTCCTATATCGTGATGAAGAGCGCCAACTCTTGCAAGTAATGCATTTGCGTTTATTTTATTTGCACACGATTCAGCTAAATTTGCAACATTTAAAGAGTGATGAAAAGTGCCTGGAGCTGTATCTGATAATTTTTTTAATAAACTTGAGTTAGTGTCTGAAAGTTCTAGTAATGATACATCAGAAACTAATCCAAATAATTTTTCATAAATATATATTAAAGGGTATATAAATAAAGTTAATAATCCACATAATATAAATTGACCAAAATTATTAAATGATAAATTATAAACATTACCCTCATGTATTAGATAAAAAGAAAAATATGCTANCATATAAACAAGGGTTATTTGTGATACAGCAATAAATAAGTTTGCTCTTTTATAAATATTGTCAGATGTCAAGATTGTAACAACTCCAGCAATTATATTTAAAAAAATAAATTCATAACTGTTTGGCACAATGAAGCCTAATAGCATTATTGTAACAGAATGAATAAAAAAAGCGATTCTAGAATCAAAAAAAGCCTTAAACAGTAATGGCATAACACAAAGAGGGATTGTATATATATAATCTGAATTAACATCTACTACCCAGGTTGTTAATAAAATAATTAGAGTAATATTAAAATAAACAAATGAAATTCTGTTATTATTTTTATATATNTCATTTTCAAATTTTCTAATGAACAAAACTATCATTAACATTGATAAAATAACCAACAATGAATAGGCAGAAATAACAAAGAAACTAGAGATTGAACTATTATTTTGTTCATAGACATCTTTTAATGACTGTAAAACAACTAATTTTTCCCCTTCGACTAATTCGCCTTTAGAAATTATTAATGTTTCTTTTGCTATAAAACCTCTATTTGGTGAAATTTTAGATTTTGATTCAGATATTGCCTGATCAGATAAAAATTCATCAAAAATTAGATTTGGAGAAATTAAATCAAATATTAAAGAAGTTATCTTCGATTTATAATCCTCTACCTCATTTTCNATTATTTTATCATTTATAAATATCTGTAAATCTTCAGGCTTTATTAATTCTTTAAAAAAAGAGGATTTAATTTGTTTACTGTTTTCTAGAATTACAACTAATTGTTCATCATTATAATCATAGTTATACTCCAATAAGCCTTTTTTGTATATATTTTTAATAATATCTACAAAAGCGTTTTTAAGCTGATCGACACTAGTCTTATCATTTTTACTAAATAAGGAATCAGCTAAAAATATATTATCAACTTTAGAACTAAATATTGTATCGATCGAAAAATAAATAGGTGTTTTTAATCGAATATCTAATAGTTCATCATTAATTTCTTTATCAGTTTTTTTTATAGCAAAATCAAATGGCGCATATAGATTTTCATATTGCCATGGTCTACTATTCTCAAAATCATATTTAAATTTCCCGGTTTTTGGAAAAAAATATATTATTAAAAATGAAGAAATAAANAAAAGCAAAATTCTAAAAAGTCTAGAAAATCCGTGATTAATTTTATTAAATAGCTTTCTCATGATAAATATTAGATAAATTTACTAAATATTTAAAAGTCTTTTACAATTTATAATTTTATTAACTTTAATAAAAAACTATACAATATGAATAATGAGGTTGTTATTGTTAGTGCAGTAAGAACACCTTTAGGATGCTTCATGGGCTCACTTTCGAGTTTTTCTGCAGTAGAATTGGGAATAAAGGCTGTAAACGGTGCATTAGAAAGGATAAAACTGGATAAAAATTTAATAGATGAATTAATAATAGGTCATGTTTTACAGGCTGGATGTGGTCAAGCGCCTGCTAAACAAATTGCTGTTGGATGTAATTTAAAANCTGAAACTCCTTGTACAAGTATTAATAAAGTTTGTTCATCGGGTTTAAAGTCGATAAGTATTGCTGCACAATCAATTCAACTTGGTCANAATGATATAGTAATTGCAGGTGGAATTGAAAGTATGAGTAACTGTCCTCANTATATTAATTTAAGAANACCAAAAAAAATTGGAAATTTAAGTTCTACTGANGGTATGCTNTTAGACGGNTTNACTGATGTTTATTCAAATGAATCTATGGGTGTCTTAGCTGATAAATGTGCTGAAGAATTCCAAATCTCAAGATCTGAACAAGATCAATACGCTAAGGATTCTTACAAAAAAACTGTTTATAATTCTGAAAATAATTTTTTTAAAAATGAAATTATTCCAATTGAATATATTGACAAAAAGGGGAATAAAATTTTTATAGAAAAGGATGAACAGCCCGGAAAAGTAAAATATGAAAAAATATCGACNCTTAATCCAGCATTTACAAAAAANGGAACTGTTACTGCTGCTAATTCCTCTCCAATTAGTGACGGCGCTTCAATCGTAATTCTAATGAGTAAAACTAAGGCTAAAGAACTTGGAATTAATCCCTTAGCTACTATTATAGGTTATAAAGATTCATCTAACAAACCTGAATGGTTTACAACAGCTCCAGCCAAGGGGATTAAAGAATTGTTAAATAAAACCTCAACAGATATTAATGAAATTGATTTATTTGAAATAAATGAAGCGTTTTCTGTTGTTTCTTTGGTTAATACGAAAATTTTATCATTAGACAAGAATAAGGTAAATATAAACGGAGGTGCTGTTTCTCTAGGTCACCCCCTAGGATGTTCTGGAGCTAGAATATTAACCACCTTAATACACAGTTTGCATAAAAATAACCTTTCTACAGGTGTAGCTTCCATTTGTAATGGTGGTGGTGGTTCATCATCTATTCAAATTAAAATATAATTATCTTTATGTATGGTATTTGTAATTTAAGTATTATCCCTGTAAGAATAAGTAATTCTGAAAAATCTGAAATGATTAATCAATTACTATATGGAGATATAATTGAAATTTTAGAAATAAAGGATAAATGGTCTAAGATAAAATCAATTTTTGATAATTATATTGGTTGGATTAATAACAAACAATATTTGAATATTAAAGATAAATCTTTAATAAAAACAGAGAATTTATTGTTTAGTGCAGATTTAGTGGAATTTATTGAAAATGAAAAGAAAGAATTATTCACCATAACTTTAGGATCCAATATATCAAATATTGATTTTTTAAATCATAAGTTTGAAGGAAATTTAGTAAAAGGAAAACAAGACAAAGATTCGATAATTAATACAGCTTTAAAGTTTTTACACACACCTTATTTGTGGGGTGGAAAAACTCCATTTGGGATAGATTGTTCTGGATTTACTCAAATGGTTTACAAAATTAACGGATATAAACTATTTAGGGATGCTAAAGATCAAGCTAACCAAGGAAAGACATTAAGTTTTATTGAGGAATCTGAACCAGGAGATTTAGCTTTTTTTAAAAATGAAATTGGTGAAATTATTCACGTTGGAATAATTTTAAAAGACAATCACATTATACACGCTAGTGGAAGTGTGAGAATTGGCAGAATTGATCATAATGGTATTTATAATAATGATCAGAATAAACACACACACTCATTAAGATTCTTAAAAAAAATTATTTAACGAGGTTTTTATAAAACTCATATTTTTCCTCATTGCCCAAATTTGAGTACAGTTTATACAATGTAGTTATGACAAATTGGTTCTCATTATCAATTTGAAACGCTTTTTCAAAAAATGTAACGGCTTCTAACATTACTAACTCACGTTTTTCGTTTAATTCATCATATTTCTTATAATCTGATCTCGAATTCCCAAGAGAATTCATTTCGTCTAAAATTTCATCAGCAGGTTGGAGTAAAATCTCACCAGCTATTGTAATACCTCTAATGTTTTTATCGTCAATTTGAATAGCTCTATTTATAAATTTAGTTGCTTCTTCATAATTGCCTTTTTCTTTGTTTAAAATAGCTAAATTACACAGAAGATCATAGTTGTTTGGATCAATTTCTAACACCTTAGAAATGCTAACCTCATATTCTTGTATATTCCCCATTGTCCAATAAAGAGATGCTTTATCTAAAATCACATTAACATCGTTTTCATTTACATCAAGTGCATTGTCTAAATATTTTAAAGAATTATCAAAATCTTCATTTCGTTTATAAATTGCTGATATTTGTCTTAAAATATTAACCTCTTGAGATTGAGATTTAATATCTCTGGGATTATCATGAGTTCCAAATTTAACAACCAGATCTCTACTTTTCTTATCGTTAAACATCGACTCCTTACCAGATTCTTTTTCTGTTGCATAATAACCCATACTAATCCCTGTATAACCCATGTCTACTAATTCAAGGTAATGTTGAAGAGATTCTTTATATAATTTTGCTTGATTAGCAACAATAGCTGCATTGTACAAATAAAAAGTGTCTTTTTCATAAATCCTGTATGCGGACTCTATATGTTTGTAAGAATCTGTAAAGTTTTTGTTATCATATAAAGAATTGTATTTTTCAATATAATTATTAAATATGCTTTGTAAAATTTTAACGGATTTTTCTGAAATATCACCAACGTTTAATGATTTTGAAATTTTAAACTGCTTTATTGCATTATTTTGCATATCAAAATCAGATTCTCCGTTTTGGTAAAGAGAAAGACCTTTTAAGTAATAATACTTAGCCTTGATTTTATTTTCAGAAGATTCAATTGAATTACTGATTAATTCTAAGTTTTTTATTGCAGAATTAAAATCTTCACTTTTAATAAATTTCTCTACTATTTTGAGTTCTTTTTTTTGTGAAAAAATATTTCCACTCATTGCTGTAATTAATAAAATTATTATAATTTTTTTCATTATTCGTTATTTGAATTAGTTTCTTCATTAATAATTTCTGAATCCTTAACTTCCTCTTCTTGTTCTTGTCCTTCTTCTTCTTCTTTTTCATGTATAACCTTTGCAACTGCAGCAATGGAATCACCTTTTTTCAGATTTATTAGCTTAACACCCTGTGTAGCGCGCCCCATCACTCTTAAATCTTCAACTGCCATTCTGATTGCTATCCCAGATTTATTTATAATCATTAGTCCATTTGTGTCATCAACGTTTTTTACAGCTACTAAATCACCTGTTTTTTCGGTTATAGATATCGTTTTGACTCCTTTACCTCCTCTGTTAGTTAATCTATAATCTTGCAATCTTGATCGTTTTCCATAACCGTTAGAGGAAACAACTAAAATGTTACTTTCCATATCGTTAACTGCAACCATTCCAATAACTTCATCATTTTGATGCTGAAGTCTTATTCCTCTTACACCAGAAGCATTTCTACCCATAGGCCTAGTTTTAGCCTCCTCAAACCTGATGGCTTTACCTGATTTCAGTGCTAACATAACCTGACTTTCACCATTTGTTAATTTTGCTTCAAGTAATTCATCATTTTCTTTGATTGTTATTGCATTAATCCCATTTATCCTTGGTCTTGAGTATTGTTCTAATGAAGTTTTTTTAACCTGGCCTTTTTTGGTAGTCATGATTACATAATGATTATTAATATAATCTTCATCTTTTAAATCTTTAGTACAAATGAATGCTTTGACTTTATCATCTTGTTCAATATTAATAAGGTTTTGAATGGCGCGACCTTTGGCAGTTCTGCTTCCTTCAGGAATTTCATAAACTCTCATCCAAAAACATTTTCCTTTTTGGGTGAAAAATAGCATATACTGGTGATTAGTCCCTACAAATAAATCTTCTAAAAAGTCCTCATTTCTGGTTGTTGATGCTTTTTGACCTACGCCACCTCTATTTTGAACTTTATAATCGTTCAAAGGAGTCCTTTTTATATATCCAGCATGAGAAATTGTTATAACAACCTTCTCATTAGGAATCATATCTTCAATTGATAAATCCCCTCCTGAATATTCTATAATTGACCTTCTATTATCACCATATTTTTCTCTTATTTCAATAAGTTCATCAGAAATAATCTTCATTCTTCTTGGCTCGTTTTCAAGAATATTTTTTAAGTCTTCAATTAATTTTTTAATTTCTTCATATTCAGTTCTTAATTTGTCTTGTTCTAAACCAGTCAATTGTCTTAATCTCATTTCAACAATCGCCTTTGCTTGAATGTCAGAAAGTTTAAATTTCTTTATCAAATTATTTCTGGCGTCATCAGCATTTTTTGAAGCTTTGATTAATGCAATTACGTCATCAATATTATCTGAAGCTATTATCAAACCTTCAAGAATATGACATCTAGCTTCTGCTTTTTGTAATTCATACTTTGTCCTTCTCACAACAACATCATGTCTGTGTTCAACAAAATGCTTTATCATTTCTTTAAGATTTAGCATTTGAGGTCGACCCTTGACAAGAGCAATAGTGTTTACACTAAAAGATGATTGTAGTTGACTGTACTTATATAATTTATTTACAACTATATTTGGAATAGCATCTCTTTTAAGAACAAAAACTATTCTCATACCATTTCTATCAGATTCATCTCTAATTGTAGAAATTCCTTCAAGTTTTTTATCATTAACTAAATCTGCAATTTTTTTGATCATATCGGCCTTATTAACCTGATATGGAATTTCAGTTACAATAATTGATTCTTTTCCGTTTACTTCTTCTATTTCTGCTTTTCCTCTGATAACAACTTTACCCCTACCAGTCATAAATGCGTCTTTTACACCGTCATATCCATGAATAATACCACCTGTTGGGAAATCAGGTGCTTTTACGAATTGCATTAAGGCTTCAATATCAATTGAATCATCCTTTATATACTCTAATGTACCATTAATCACTTCGGTTAGATTATGAGGCGGAATATTAGTTGCCATACCTACTGCAATTCCAGAAGCTCCGTTAACAAGCAATGCAGGAATCTTTGTTGGTAAGACAGTAGGTTCTTTTAAAGTATCATCAAAGTTTAATTTATAATCAACTGTATCTTTTTCAATATCAGATAGCATTTCCTCAGAAATTTTTTGCATTCGAGCTTCAGTGTATCTCATAGCAGCAGGGCTATCTCCGTCAACAGAACCAAAGTTTCCCTGACCATCAACAAGCATGTATCTAAGACTCCATTCCTGGGCCATTCTAACCATGGTATCATAAATTGCGGAATCTCCATGAGGATGATACTTACCCATAACTTCACCGACAATTCTTGCAGATTTCTTATGAGCTGAAGAAGCTTTCACACCTAAATCGTGCATTCCATATAAAACCCTTCTATGTACAGGTTTTAATCCATCTCTTACGTCGGGAAGTGCTCTTGAAACTATAACAGACATTGAATAATCAATGTAAGCTGATTTCATTTCATCTTCTATATTAATTGGTATTAATTTTTCTCCGTCATTCATAATAAAAATATGGTTTAGTTATATCATATAAATAGTGTTAAACAAATATAATAATTATACAAAATTATAATGAATATAATTGATCAATAAAATTTATAATTTATTAACAATTTGATTGATCAAATTTTAATTAACATTACTATTGTTTAAAAAAATCTTTATGATTATTTTTATGAAAAATATTTTTTATGGATGATAATTTTTCATCACGTGTAAAAGACGTTATAACATTTAGTAAAGAAGAGGCGTTAAGACTTGGACATGATTTTATTGGGACAGAACATCTTGTTCTTGGCCTTATAAGAAACGGTAAAGGAAAAGCAATTGATGTATTAAATTTTCTTGGTGTTGATCTTAACGAACTAAGAAGAAAGGTAGAGTCGTTAAACCCTATAAATTTTGATAATGAATCAAAGGATCAATCCAAAAAAAACCTACACCTTACAAGACAAGCTGAACGCGCTTTAAAAACCACATTTTTAGAAGCAAAACTTTTTCAAAGTTCAATAATTAATACCGCTCACTTACTGCTATGTATTCTAAGAAATGAAAATGACCCAACCGCAAAAATATTTAATAATATGGAAGTCAATTACAACCTCGTTAAAGATGAGTATAATTCCATTATAGGCAATGATAATTTATCCGATGACTATGGTGAAAAAATTTCTGATGCTGGTGATCTAGAAGAAGTAAAGTCAAGCAAAGGAGTCTCAAAGACTAAGCCTAATAAAAAATCTAAAACTCCAGTCTTAGATAATTTTGGTAAAGATTTGACATTGCTTGCTGAAAAGGATGAATTAGATCCAATAATAGGTCGAGAAACCGAAATTCAAAGAGTTTCTCAAATTTTAAGTAGAAGAAAAAAAAATAATCCAATTTTGATTGGTGAACCAGGTGTTGGTAAATCTGCGATAGCTGAAGGTCTTGCTATAAGAATTATAAGAAAAAAAGTGTCAAGAATATTATTTAATAAACGAATTGTTTCTCTTGACTTAGCAAGTCTTGTAGCGGGCACTAAATACAGAGGTCAATTTGAAGAAAGAATTAAAGCAGTAATGAATGAACTTGAAAAAAATTCAGATGTCATTCTATTTATTGATGAAATTCACACTATTGTTGGAGCTGGTGGAGCTACTGGCAGTTTAGATGCATCTAACATGTTTAAACCTGCACTTGCACGAGGAACTATACAGTGTATCGGGGCTACGACTTTAGATGAGTACAGAAATTCAATTGAAAAGGATGGAGCCTTAGAAAGAAGGTTTCAAAAAATTATAGTTGAACAAACTAATGAAGAAGAGACGTTGGAAATACTCAAAAACATAAAGGATAAATATGAAGATCATCACAACGTATTTTACACTGATGAGGCTTTGTTAGCTTGTGTAAAGTTAACTTCAAGATATATGACTGACAGACATTTACCAGATAAAGCTATTGATGCATTAGATGAAGCCGGCTCTAGAGTCCACTTAACAAATCTTGATGTGCCATCTCATATAACTAATCTAGAATTTGAGTTAGAAGAAATCAAGAATCAAAAAAATGATGCTGTAAAAAATCAAAAATATGAAGAAGCAGCTAGCTTAAGAGATAAGGAAAAGATAATCGAAAAGAAATTAAATTCTGCTCAAATTATTTGGGAAGAAGAGTGTAAAAAGAATAAAGAAATTGTTAATGAAGAAAGCATCGCAGATGTTGTTTCTATGATGACTGGCATCCCGTTAAATAAGTTAAAACAATCTGAAAGTAATAAATTATCTAACCTTTCTTTAATTGTAAAGAAAAGTATTATTGGACAGGACAAAGCTATAGAAAAAGTTGTGAAATCAATTCAAAGAAATAGAGCTGGATTAAAGGATCCTAAGAAGCCAATTGGTTCATTTATTTTTCTAGGACAAACTGGTGTTGGAAAAACTCAGTTAGCTAAAATTTTAGCTAAAGAATTGTTTGAGTCTGAAGACTCTTTAGTAAGAGTTGATATGAGTGAGTATATGGAGAAATTTGCTATTTCAAGGCTAATAGGTGCTCCTCCAGGATATGTTGGATATGAAGATGGTGGACAGCTTACAGAAAAAATTAGAAGAAAACCATACGCAGTAGTTCTTCTTGACGAAATTGAGAAAGCACATGCAGATGTTTTCAACATGCTTTTACAGGTTTTAGATGATGGTTTTTTAACTGATAGTGTTGGCAGAAAAATAGATTTTACAAACTGTGTTATAATTATGACATCAAATATAGGTGTAAAGAAAATACAGGATTTTGGTTCAGGTGTAGGATTTGGCACTACAGCTAAAAAATCTCAAGAAGATTCATTTACTCAAAAAACAATTATGAATTCTCTTAGGAAAAAATTTGCACCAGAGTTTTTAAATAGAATTGATGATGTTATAATATTTAACTCACTTTCAGAAAAAAATATACATTCAATCATTGAAATAGAGTTAGAAAAATTATATATCAGAATTAGTGAGTTAGGATATAAAATAAAACTAACTAAAAAAGCTAAAGATTTTTTATGTAAAAATGGTTATGATAAGAAATATGGAGCTAGACCTTTAAAAAGGACAATTCAAAAGCATGTTGAAGATCTGATTGCTGCAGAAATACTTAATTCTTCAATTAATGATGGAGATACAATTAATATAGATCATATTGGTAAAAAAACAGAGCTTACTTTAAAAATTAAAAATAGCAAAGAGACTAAAATTTCAAAAAAATAAATTTTTAATTTTATATTTTCTTAAAAACAAATTAACTTTCTTGATTTCTTTATACATCACCCTGTCTTTTGAAATAAAAGGTGAAATTTTTCGAAGTTCATGAATAAATTTATTAACTGTTTTTGAAGATTTATGATCATTAAAAACTTTTGCTTGAGCAGAAGAGATTAATTCAACAGAAAGAATATCAAAAAGGTTGTTGCAAATATCCCTCAATTGGTTTGCTCCATTCGCACCCATACTTACGTGATCTTCCTGCCCGTTTGAAGAAGTTATTGAATCTATACTTGAAGGAGTTGAAAATTGTTTATTGGCACTTACAAGACTTGCAGCAGTATACTGAATAATCATTAATCCAGAATTTAATCCAGGTTTTTTGGTTAAAAATGGAGGTAGATTTCTTTTACCAGACATAAGATTAAAAGTCCTTCTTTCTGAAATACTTCCAAGTTCAGAAAGAGAGATTTTCAGAAAATCAATAACTAAAGCTAATGGCTGACCATGAAAATTACCCCCTGAAATAATCATATTATTTTCTGGAAAAATTAAAGGATTATCAGTGACAGAATTAATTTCTGTTTCAATAACTGTTGAACAATAATTGACTGAATCTAAAGTTGCACCATGAACTTGAGGAATACACCTAAAAGAATAGGGGTCTTGTACATCATCCTTAGAACTGTTTTGAATATGACTATCTTTTAAAAAATTAAGAATTCTTTTTGAAACATCATTTTGTCCTTTGTGAGGTCTAATTTTTGAAATGAGATTATTAAAGGGAGAAAGATCACAATTATAAGCGTCAAGAGAAATACAAGCTATTTTATCAGATAAATAACAAAGTCTATATGCGTCAAATAATGAATTTAATAGAGATGAAAGCATAAATTGTGTTCCATTTATCAAAGCAAGACCTTCCTTGGATTGTAAATTTATCTTTTTTAAAAAATATTTTTTAAGCACTTCACTAGTTTTAATTATCTTACCGTTATACTCAACCTCCCCCTCTCCTATCAAAGCTAACGACATGTGTGACAAAGGTGATAAATCACCTGACGCTCCTAATGAGCCATATTTATAGACTACCGGATAAATACTATTGTTATAAAAAAACAATAACCTTTCAACGGTTTCAAATCTAATTCCACTGTAGCCTTTTGACAATGATATTATTTTAAGTAGCATCATCAACTTAACTATATTTGAATCTACTTTTTCACCGGTACCACAAGCGTGAGATTTTATTAAATTATTTTGTAATAAAGAGAGGTTTTTATCATTTATTTTAATATTATGTAAATCTCCAAAACCAGTGTTAATTCCATAAAAAGGCTTATTTGATTCATTTATTTTTTTTTCAAGAAATATTCTAGATTTATTGATCTTTGAAATAATCGACTTGGAAAGAGATATTTTTTTACTAAAATTAAATATACCAAATATTTCACGTACTGAAATATTTTTATTTTTTATGATGTAGTTAGTCATTTAAATTTAAATATGAATTAAAAATAGTTAAATTTGTTTGTACACAAAAAAATTATGAGACAAGTAATCAAAATAATTCTGTTGGTTTTCCTAGTACTCTCATGTGAAAACAATAAAATTCACATTAGTATACAAATTGAAAACTCGATAAATGATTCTATTAATATTTATGCTAATGGAATTGAAAAAATAATAATAAAAAATAATGATATATTTAAATCTACTTTAGATATCCCTTCTGGATATTACAACTTAAAACACGGTAATCAGACTACTAAAATTTATTTAGTTAAAGGAATGGATCTAAAAATAAAAATCAATAATGAGGAATTTGACAAATCTATTAGCTTTATTGGAGATTATTATAACGAAAACAATTACTTAAAGCAGAAGAGTCTTTTCGATGAAAGAAATAAAGAGAATTTTAAAGAAATGTTTTCTAAAAATGAAAAAGACTTCATAAAAAATATTAGTGATCTAATTGAAATTAGATCAACCTTTATAGATTCATTTGAAAATGAAAATAAAAAATTAAACAGAAATTTTAAAAAAATGGAATTGAATGATTTAAATTATCGTTATTTCTATTACTTATTCAATTATGAAACTGCTTACAAATATTATACTAAAAAAGAACCTCTTTTAAGTGAGGCATTTCTAAATGATTATGAGAATTTTGATTATTTAGATGATTACTCATTTAAAAATTCAACATATTATAAAAGTATTGTTCTTTCTTATTTTTTAAATAGTGAAAAATTTATGTTAGGCGAATTTAAAGATTTAGAAGATTTATCAAAAAGTAAATCAATTTTGATAAAAGAAGAAGTAGCTAATCAGGGAAAGTATTATTTAACTTCTAAAATTGATAATATTGATGAACTCTATAATTTAATTCTGGATCTTAGCTCAAAAACAGAAACAAAAAACGAATTAACCAAAATATATGAGAACATAAATAAAATTTTACCAGGAAATTCGTCTCCGGAATTTATTAATTATGAAAATTTTTTAGGTGGAAATAATTCTATGTCAGATTATTATGGGAAATATATTTACATTGATGTTTGGGCTACATGGTGTGGTCCATGCATTAGGGAGATACCCTATTTTGAGGAAATTCAAAAAATATATGAGAATAAAAATATTCATTTTATAAGCATTTCAATTGATGATAAAAAAAGACCTGTATATAACTATAGTAAATGGTTAAATTATGTGAAAGAAAATAATTTATCTGGCATACATTTATTTGCAGACAATGCTTGGAACTCAGACTTTATAAAAGCTTACAATATTAACTCGATACCAAGATACTTATTAATTGACATAGACGGTAAAATAATATCCGCTGATGCCCCAAGACCATCTGATAATGATCTTTTAGAAAAAATTAACTCATTAAAACATATAAACTGTGATGAAAAAAACTGCATTGTATGAGAAGCATATAGAATTAAATGCTAAAATGATCGAGTTTGCAGATTATTTGATGCCAGTTCAGTACGATGGTGTCATTATTGAACATAATAATGTTAAAAAAAATGTTGGCGTATTTGATGTTTCTCATATGGGTGAATTCTATTTATTTGGTGAAAAATCTGAAGAATTTTTACAAAGTGTATTAAGTAATGACTTAAGCGTGCTTGAAAAAGGCCAAGCTCAATACAATTGTATTCCAAATGATTCTGGTGGTATAGTCGATGATTTGATTTTGTATAAACTTGAATCAGATAGATTTATGTTGGTTGTAAATGCTTCTAACATTAAAAAAGATTGGGATTTTTTGAGTAAGAAGAATGTATTTGGAGTACAGATGATTAACGTCTCTAATGACTACTCATTAATATCGGTTCAAGGGCCTAAGTCGATAAATGTTTTACAATCAATATTTGATTTTGACCTAAAATCTATTAAGTATTATAGTTTTATTTTTTCTGAGGGTTTAATAATTTCTAACACAGGCTACACAGGTTGTGGAGGTTTTGAAATATATTGTAAAAACGAATCTGCAGTTGAATTATGGGATAAAATTTTCGAGGTTGGTAAAAATTACAACATTAAAGCTATCGGTCTTGCAGCTAGAGATACTTTGCGATTAGAGATGGGTTTTTGCTTATATGGAAATGAAATTGATGAAATGACATCACCCATAGAGGCGGGACTATCATGGATTACTAAAACTAATAAAATATTCACATCTTCGAAATTGTTTAAAAGTCAAAAAGAAAAGGGTGTTAATAAAAAACTGATTGGTTTTAAAATGTTGGAAAAAGCTATCCCTAGAAAGGATTATGAAATTTTAAATTCTAATAACGAAATAATAGGAAATGTTACATCTGGGACAATGTCACCTTCGTTAAATTTTGGTATCGGTCTTGGGTATGTTAAAAGCGGATACGAAAAAACAAATACGGAAGTATATATTAAAATTAGAAAAAATATAAAAAAAGCTATTATAGTAAAAACACCTTTTAAATAATATGGGTAGAGCATTTGAATTTAGAAAGGCCAGGAAAATGAAAAGATGGTCTGCAATGAGCAAAGCATTTACAAGAATTGGTAAAGATATTGTTATGGCTGTAAAAGAAGGAGGTTCAGATCCAAATTCAAATTCAAAATTGCGTGCAATTATTCAAAATGCAAAATCTATTAATATGCCCAAAGAGAATGTGGAAAGGGCTATAAAAAGAGCATCTGATAAATCACTTGGAGAGTATAAAGAAGTTCTTTTTGAAGGTTATGCACCTCATGGAGTAGCTATATTAGTAGAAACAGCTACTGACAATAATACAAGAACAGTTGCAAATATTAGAAGTTATTTTAATAAACATAACGGAAATTTAGGAACATCTGGTTCAGTATCATTTATGTTTGATCACACATGTAATTTTAAAATAAGTAATTCTGATATCAATATAGAAGAGCTCGAACTTATATTAATCGATTATGGAGCAGAAGAACTATTTACTGATGAAGAACATATATTAATATATGCATCTTTTGATTGTTTTGGTGAAATACAAAAAATATTAGAACAATTAAACCATCATATTATTTCATCAGGTTTTGACAGAATTCCAAATAATTACAAAGATGTTTCAGCAATTGAAAAGGAAGAAATAGATAAGCTATTAGAGAAAATTGAGATTGATGATGATGTTCAAAGTGTTTACCATAATATGAATTACTCTATTTGATATAGAAACTATTTGCTTTAATTTTACCAACTACCCCACTAAAAAAATTCTCAATAAAAATAAAATCTTTTTCTATATTTTCAGTTGGATAAAATGGTTCAGAAATTAAGCTATTTTTATTTTCATAATCCATTGTTATCATTATTATGGGGACTTTTGCTTCCTTAGCGATAAAATAGAAACCTGTCTTGAACTTATCCACTCTTTTCCTTGTTCCTTCTGGAGATAGTGATATTCGAAATTCTTTTTTTTGAGAAAACATATTCACAATTTGTTGTACAAGATTATTCTTTGATGATCTATTAACAGCAATTCCACCCCAAAAATTTAAAAAAAAAGATGTTGGAAAAATAAACAATTCTTTCTTCGCTAAAAAATTTGATTTAAACCCTATTGATCCCTTTAATAAAAGACCAAGAAAAAAATCAAACCAATGTGTGTGAGGTGCAGATATTAATACTGCTTTTTTTATTATATTTTTAGAAAGATTGATGTTTCCCGTTATTTTCCATCCTATAATCCAGTGTAAGACTATTTTAGAAATTATTTTTATCATTTTTTAAAATTTAATATTCAAAATTTTTTTCATCGAATCCAATTAAATATAATTTACTTTCAGCTCTTGTAATTGCTGTGTATAACCACCTAAAAAAATCTTCATCCATCCCGTTTGTTAAATAAGGTAACTCCAGGAAAACTGAATGCCATTGTCCACCCTGAGCTTTATGACAGGTAAACGAATATGCAAACTTAACATGTAATGCATTAAAATATTTGTTTTTTTTAACACTTAAATGTCTTTTATACTTTGTTTTTAGATTCATGTAATCTTTTAAAACTTCATTGTATAAGTGTGTAGTCTTAGAATATTCTAAAGAAGGAGAATTTATATACAATGTATCAAGTATTAAAACAGTATTAAAGGCATTGAAATCAGGATAGTCAACTAAACTTATTTTAACTTCTGCAAAGGAAAAATCATAAATTTTTTTTATGCAATAAATTTCTTCAATTTTAATTATATCTCCATTAGCAATAAATCCTAAATCCTTATTATTTAGCCAATAATAATTATTTTTAATAACCATAAGTAAATCGCCTACTGAAATAATACCTTCATTTAATAATATTCTTTCACGTATATTCTTGTTATAAAGATTGGCTCTCTTATTAGATCTCACTATAACCGCTGTATCATCAAGTCCACAATTAGTATAAGAGTCATTAAGTAGGTTCATAAGATTTTCACCGTCCTCTACTCTAACTACATCACTGAACTGATTTAAATTGAAATTTATATTATCATATGTATTATTTTCAATTTTTTTTCTGATTGAGGTTGCGTATGAGAGAATTCCTGAATCTAAATCTTGCCTAACGACATCATTAAGTTCTGCTGATTCAATTACTTTATCGTATTCATTACTTAAATAAATGTCATCTAATGAATAAGATAACTTTGATTTTACAGGTGGTAATTGTGCTGAATCTCCAACAATAACAAGTTTACATTTATAACCTGAGTAAACATATTTAATTATATTGTCAAGCAAGGATTGAGAAAACAAACCATTACCCTCCTTTCTAATTGTACCTATCATTGATGCTTCATCTACAATAAATAAGGTGTTTTTATGTTTGTTAATCTTTAAAGAAAAATCAATGATTCCTGAAAAATTATTTTTAGCATAAAAAATTTCTTTATGAACTGTAAAAGCCTCTTTATTACAATAAAGAGAAAGAATTTTTGCAGACCTACCAGTTGGTGCTAGTAATATTACTGATTTTTTGATTTTCCATAAATTTTTTACAACATTTGAAATAATAAAGGTTTTACCAGTCCCCGCATATCCTCTTAAAACAAAAATTGAATCACTTTTTTTCTCAACTATAAAATTACAAATCCTATCAACTGCAAATTCCTGATTTTTATTTAAAGATTTTGTCGTGTTATTTAATATTTCAGCCTTTAATGAGTTCTCCACTTTAAATAAAATAATTGAATTCCAAATATATAAATGTTTTTCTTCTCATAGATTTTTACAAATAAAAAAAAATTGTAGATTTGTTATTATATATTTTAAAAAAAAATGATTTTTAATCTTCAAAATTTATTTCTAATCTTATCAATTATAATAACACTTTCAATTGTTTATTTTGTTAAGTATAAAATGCAAGATAAGCATAGGACTCCAATCTTAACTATTCTTTGGATTTTTATAATAACTTTTTCTTACTTAACATTCACATCAATCAACGATGAAATTAAATTTGATGAAATTAAAAATGATCGTTACCAACTAGTTATAAAAAATTTAATTGATATAAGAGACTCGCAACTTGCGCATAAAGATATTAAGGGTAGTTTTCAGAGTGATTGGAGCAGTTTGGTTCAATTCATTGAAAATGATTCTTTTACTATTACACAAAGAAGAGATTCTAGTATAATTGATAAAGAATTAACAAAAAGATACGGTGGAGTTAAAACTTATAAAGATATTGTAATTATTGATACCTTAGGTTTCATCTCTGTAAAAGACTCTCTATTTAAATATGATGAAAGATACAGAAACATGATGAAAGTGCCATTTTCAGAAAACGATAATGTTAATTTTGAATTAAGTGCAGGTTTTATAAATGAAAATAACATAAATGTTCCGGTATTTGAAGCAAAGGTTAAAAAAAGTGTAATATTACATGATCAAGCTATTAACCTTATACTTAAAGAAAATGAGGTTCAGTCTGTTGATGGAGTTAATGGTTCTACCTTAAAAATTGGTTCAATGGTTAGCGCCAACACTAATGGAAATTGGCCAAAAAACTATTCTAAAAACAAATAATATTATCAAAAGCCTTATCATTCATATTGATAATAAATGGTTGGTTTTTTGTGTTTTTTTTGATGAAGAATTAATCTCTTTAAATAAATTAATCTTTACAGAAAAAAAAACTTATACATTCATTTTAAAGTCGATAAAAAAATTTTTTAAATCTATTAAATCTGATCTTAATAAGATCAGGTTCTTAAAAGTAGTTTATTACAATAATACTTCTACTTTAGTTCCTACCAGTCTTTACAGTGATAAAATTTCAAAGAATTTGTTAAAATTTAATATTAATTCCAAAACTTATGACGGGATTACTGATAATTTATTAAATGATGAACTAAAGAATTTATATACTCATGACAAAAAAATAAATAATTATTTAAAAGAAAAATTTAAAAACTTTGATTGTTTTCATTACACCTCTCTTTTAGTCAAGGAATTTCAAAATTATGTTGATACTAATTTCACCGACAGAATTTTTCTAAACTTTAATAATAATCGATTAGATATATTATATTTTAAAAATAAAAAAATTGTTTTCTTTAATTCTTTTATCTACGAGAACGAAGTTGATGTTTTATATTTTTTAACTTTTAGTGTTAGGCAGCTAAATCTAAGTCTTGAAGATATATTGATTTCTACATGTGGTAATATTAATATAGAGTCTAAAATATATGAACTTCTATATAAATATGTGCGAAATATTGAAGTTTTAGAAATGAATCATTTGAAAAATAAAAAATATAATTTTGAATTATCTGATAATATTTTACTTGGTAAATTTATATGAGAATCATTTCTGGACTATATGGCGGTAGAAAAATTATAGTTCCTAAAAACTTGCCCATTCGACCCACTACAGATATGGCCAAAGAGGGAGTATTTAATATTTTAAATAACATTTTTGAATTCAAAAATAAAGATGTTGCAGATATGTTTTCTGGCTCAGGATCAATTGGATTGGAATTTAAATCAAGAATGGCTAAGAGTGTTACATTTATTGAAAATGATAAAAAATGTATATCTCATCTGAAAAACATCTCTAAAGTATTAAATATCAATATGATAATTATAAAAAAGGATATTTTTAAATTCCTTAATACAAGTAAGCTTAAGTTTGATTTAATTTTTGCAGACCCACCGTATAAATTATCAGATGATAAATATTTATTTTTAATCGATACAGTTCAAGAGAAATTTTTAAAAAATAAAGAAAGTATGCTTATACTAGAACATTTCAAGAAAAAAAAATTTGAAAATATACCTGGCTTTCAGAGAACTAAAAATTATGGCGATTGTTCATTTTCTTTTTTTCAAAGAAAAAGCGGGTAATACCCGCTTTTTATGAATCTATAAGCCGAATTCTGTACTATCGTTAAATAGCTCTTGTCATTTATCTTCATTTACAGTTACCTGTAAATTGTAGCTGCCTACCCTCCAACATCGAACGTACAATTCTTAAAAGTTGGTTTACATGGCATTTCACCGCACAGAGTTTACATGATTTCACTACAGCATAACCTGTACATTCTTTCTGTTGCACTTTTCCTAATCTTGCGATTGATGGTAATTAACCATTGCGCTGTACTGTGGTGTTCGGACTTTCCTCTATAAATAGCGACAAGACAATCCACATTGCAAAAATATATAATTGTTAATATAAAAGTATAATTATTATAAATATTTAATAATTTAAATTACACTATTTCCTATATTTATTTTTATCATACATCTTTAATATGAATGAATTTTTAATTTCTGCCAGGAAATACAGACCATCATCCTTCAATGAAGTTTTAGGTCAAAAATTGATTACTCAATCACTTGAAAATGCAATTGCTAATAATAAACTAGCTCAAGCTATACTTTTTACAGGACCGAGAGGAGTGGGAAAAACTAGTTGCGCAAGAATAGTTGCTAGAAAATTGAATAATTTTGAAATTGATGACGATAATAGTTATAATATTTTTGAGCTTGATGCAGCTTCAAATAACGGTGTTGAGGGAATTAGAAACTTAATTGATCAAACCAGAATACCGCCTCAAACTGGGAAATATAAAGTTTACATAATAGATGAGGTTCATATGTTGTCCACAGGAGCGTTCAATGCATTTTTAAAAACGCTAGAGGAACCACCCAAACATTGCGTATTTATTTTAGCTACAACTGAAAAGCATAAGATTATTCCAACAATATTGTCAAGATGTCAAATTTACAACTTTAAAAGAATTAACATTAACGATATTGTTACTCATTTAAAGAATATCTGTTCTGTTGAAAAGATAAAATATGAAGATAAAGCTTTAGAGGAAATTGCAAATAAGAGTGATGGTGCAATGAGAGATGCATTACAATTATTTGATAAGATAGTCAGTCTCGATAATGTTATAACGTTAAAGACAGTAATAGAAAATTTAAATACTGTTGATATTTATACTTTTATAAAAATATATGAATATATATATTCACAAGATATTCCTAACTTATTAAATAAAATAAATGAAATACTTGAAAACGGTATTTCAGGAGATATCTTTATTTCTGGACTATCTTCGTTTTTTCGAGATTTATTAGTTTCTAAAAATAAAATGACGGAAAATCTAACAACATATGACAAAACGACTTTGAAAGAGCTTTCTGAAATTACTAAAAAAATAAGTTACAATCAATTAATAGATTTTATGAGTATTCTAAACGATGCAGAAATAAATTTTCAAAAAAGTATTAATCAGAGATTGCTAATTGAGTTGACTTTACTTAAAATCACTTCTTCAATTTTAGTTGAAGGAAAAAAAAAAACTTAAAAATAAATTAATTCCCACAAATAGATATATAAATCAGGATTTTATTTCTAAAACAAATAATAATCTTATCAAAAAAATCAATAAACCTGTTGCAAAAATTCAAATAGATAATTTTAAAACACCTACTCTATCATTAAAAAGTATAATAACTAATAAAGAAATTGAGGAAAAAATAGATACTAAAGAAAATTTAACAGATTACAATGATATTAAAGAAATTGACGAAGTAGATATTATTCAAATTTGGAATGAGTATTCATTATCTATGGAAAATATAGGTAAATATAACATAGCTTCAATTCTTAGGATTTCTACACCATCATATAAAAATAACATAATCACATATACTGTTCCAAATAATACATCTAAACTTGAAATCGATTTAGAAAAACAGAAGCTAATAACATATTTCAGAAATAAATTTTCCACGAATATTAATCTTGAAATTAAAATTAACAAAACTATTGATGAAAAATTTGCATATACAAATAAGGATAAATATGATTTGTTAAAAACGAAAAACAAATCAATTATGAAACTAAAAGAAATATTTAATCTTTCAGTTTAACTTAATGTATATTTAGGGACTTAGTCTTTCTTTAATCCAATTATTTTTGATCAATCTATATCTAATTCTGTCATGTAGTCTATTATCACCACCTTGCCAAAACTCATATTCAATTGGTTTCACAACAAATCCACCCCAATTATTAGGTCTTAAGATTTTTTTACCAGAAAACTCTTTAACCAACTTCGTAAATCTGTTATTTAAAATATTTCTAGATGATATAACAGAACTTTGAAAAGAAGAAACTAGCGCACCAATTTTACTACCTATAGGTCTTGAATTAAAGTAATCATCACTCAACTTATTTGATGTTTTAGATGCAATACCTTTAATTATAACTTGCCTTTCCATTTGTTCCCAAAAAAAAGAAATACAAACCTTGTTGTTATTAATTATTGAAGAAGATTTTTCACTATTATAATTTGTAAAAAAAACAAAACCTTCCTCTGAATAAAATTTTAGTAGAACTACCCTACCCTTTGGAAAACCATTTTTATCAATTGTAGATAGGGTCATTGCATTAATTTCGGAATCATTTTTTAACAAATCAGCATCATTAAACCATTCATCAAATAAAACAACCGGAGAATCAGAAATAAACCTTTCATCCAGAATATTTTTTGAGTATGATTTTCTAAAGTTACTTATGTCCCGATTCATGATACAAATTTAAAAAAATTTAACCTTATATATCAATTTTTTTACCTTCTTCAGAAAGAATTACATTTTTAAATATTTCTTTTGTCTCAGATAAAAATTGATCCAGATTATCGTATCTAGATGAAAAATGACCAATTATTAATTTTTTTGCTTTTGCATTGAGTGCTAGCGTACCGGCATCTTTAGCAGTAGAATGACATGTAATTATTGCTTTATCCCGGTGTTTTTCTAAAAAAGTACTTTCACAATACAATAAGTCTACTTCTTTTATTAACCCTATTATAGACTCGGTATAGGCTGTGTCACTACAATATGCAAATGATTTTGATTTTTCACCCATAACAGTTACATCTAAATAATTTATTTCAATTCCGTCATCATTAATTACATTAAAACCCTTTGTTAACTTATTAAAATATATTTTATTAATTTTATTTTCTATAGCTTTATCTAGTAATAATTTACGCTTTTTCAATTTCTCTTTGATCAAAAATCCATTTGTGTAAATTGAATGTTTTAGAGGGATTGTGCGTATAAAATAATTTTTGTTTTCATAAATAATTTCAGAATGAACAGATTTTAGCCCATAAAATTTTATTTCGTAAGACAATTTTAACTTTGCATATTTGATATGTGCCTGTATAATTTTTAAAACAGGGACTGGGCAAAATACTTTAAGAACTTTGTCTCTTTTTAAAAGAGATAATGTTGTAATTAATCCTATTAACCCAAAGAAATGATCTCCATGTGCATGGGTTATTAAAATTAATTCAATTTTGGAATATTTTATTTTATTTCGTTTAAGTTGAAATTGCACACCTTCACAACAATCAATTAAAATATATTTGTTGCAAACTTCTAATAAATGTGAAGATGAATATTTATTTAATTTAGGTAGAGCACCTTGAGATCCAAGTATAGTTAAATTCAATGATTAATATTTTTCTTAGCCAACAAGTATGTAACAGCCATTCTAATTGCTACTCCGTTTTCAACTTGGTCTAAAATAATAGAATTATCAGAGTCAGCTACCTCACTAGTAATCTCAACCCCTCTGTTGATTGGACCAGGGTGCATAATAATAATGTTTTTATCTAGTCTATTTAATCTCTCTTTAGTTAATCCATAATATTTTTTATATTCTCTTATAGAAGGGAAAAAACTTTCTGACATTCTTTCACTTTGGAGTCTTAGCATATTAACAACATCACACCACTTTAATGCTTTATCAAAATTATTTTCAACTTTCACCCCCAATTCTTCGATATATTTTGGAATTAATGTGTTTGGTCCACAAACCGAAATATTAGCACCTTGTAGCTGTAATGAGAATATATTTGATAAAGCAACACGGCTATGTAATATATCTCCAACTATGAGAATATTCTTACCTTTTAAATCTCCAATTTCTTGACGCATTGAATAAGAATCAAGTAGGGCTTGAGTAGGGTGCTCATGTGCCCCGTCACCAGCATTTATTATAGTCGCGTTTACATTTTTTGACAATAAATATGGTGCTCCTGGATTTGAATGTCTTATAACTACCATATCAACCTTCATGGCTAAGATATTATTAACGGTATCTATTAAAGATTCGCCTTTTTTAACTGATGAATGTGATAAGGAAAAATTTACAATGTCAGCAGATAGTCTTTTTTGAGCTAGTTCAAAGGATAATTTGGTTCTTGTTGAATTTTCAAAGAATATATTTGCTATTGTTATATCTCTTAATGATGGAACTTTTTTAATAGGTCTGTTAATAACTTCCTTAAAATTATCTGCTGTATTAAAAATAAGTTCCAAATCATTATGATTCAAATATTTAATCCCCAGTAAATGATTTACACTCAGGTTATTCATTATCTATATTCTCTATGTAAATATAATTTCCGTGTTGATTATCATTCCATCCAACGATAACTTTCTGATCATCATAAATATCTACCTTTATACCCTTATAATCCGGTTGAATTGGCAATTCTCTACTAAATCTTCTATCTACTAGAATCATCAATTCTATGGATTTAGGTCTTCCAAAAGTTTCAATTGCAGTCAAAGCTGCCCTAATAGTTCTTCCAGTGTATAAAACATCATCAATAAAAACTACTTTCTTATCTTCAATAAGTAATTTAAAGTCAGTTTTATTTGGTAAAAGTAAATCTTTATTTCTTCTAAAATCATCTCTAAAAAATGTAATATCTAAATAACCAAAATCAATATCATAAATTTTATATTTATTTTTTAGTATATATAATATTTTATTACATAATTTAATCCCACTTGACTGTAATCCTACTAAAACGGTGTTTGTAAAATCATTATGATTCTCTAATAATTGACAGGCTAATCTATCTAGTGATACTTCTAATTGCTTGTTGTTTAGTATTATACTTTTACTCATTCTAAGTTTAAATTATAAAAAAAGCCTTTCAATTGAAAGGCTTTTTTTATTATTTTCCATCCATTTTATCTTTGAGTTCTTGTAATTTCTCATTAGCATCTCCAAGAGTTGTTTTAGATAAATCTTTTTCATCCTTCATCTTTTTATTCATAATTCTCTTGTTTATTTCTTCAATATCTCTAAATGTTTGAGTATGGGATAATACAACTCTCTTAGTGTCTTTATTAAATTCAATTACCTTAAGGTCGACTACTTCACCTTTCTGAACTTTACCACCATCATCTTTAATCATGTGACGTGAAGGAATAAAACCTACAACATCTTCATTGAACTTAACAGTTGCTCCTTTTGGAACAATATCAGTAACTTNAGAATTATGTATTGTATCTAANGAAAATTCAGTTTCATATTTATCCCACGGNTTTTCAGTTAGTTGTTTATGACCTAGACTTAGTTTTCTGTTTTCAACATCAAGTTCTANGACAATAACTTCAATTTTCTCTCCAGAATTACAAAAATCTCTAGGATGTTTAATTTTCTTTGTCCAAGAAAGATCAGATATATAAATTAAACCGTCAACACCCTCTTCTAATTCAACAAATACACCAAAGTTTGTAAAATTTCTAACTATTCCTGTATGTTTTGAGTNTAATGGATATTTCTTAGTTATATCAGTCCAGGGATCTGGTGTCATTTGCTTAACACCTAAAGACATTTTTCTTTCTTCTCTGTCAAATGTTAATATTTTAGCTTCAATCTGATCCCCAACATTAAAGAAATCTTGAGCTGATCTTANATGTGTTGACCATGACATTTCAGAAACATGTATTAAACCTTCAACACCTTCAGAAATTTCTACAAACGCACCATAATCAGCAATCACAACAACTTTACCTTTTACGACATCACCAACATTAATATTTTCATCAATAGCCTCCCACGGATGCTTACTTAGTTGTTTTAATCCTAATTGAATTCTTGATTTGTCTTCGTCAAAATCTAAAATAACAACTTTTAATTGTTCATCAAGTTCAACAATTTCATTTGGATGATTAATTCTTGACCAAGATAAATCAGTAATATGTATTAAACCATCTACACCACCAAGATCCATAAAAACTCCGTAAGATGTAATATTTTTTACCACACCTTCTAGAATTTGACCCTTTTCTAACTGTTTAATAATTTCTTTCTTCTGTAACTCAATATCAGCTTCAATTAAGGCTTTGTGAGAAACTACAACATTTTTAAATTCGTGATTAATCTTTACAACTTTAAACTCCATTGTTTTATTTACATACTGATCATAATCTCTTATAGGTTTAACATCAATTTGAGAACCAGGCAGAAAAGCTTCAATACCAAAAACATCAACGATCATTCCTCCTTTTGTTCTACATTTAACAAAACCATTTACTATTTCACCAGTATCGTGAGCATTATTAACTCTTTCCCAGGCTTTAATAACTCTAGCTTTTCTGTGAGATAAAATTAATTGACCAGTAGCATCCTCTCTAATATCAATAAGAACTTCAACTTTATCACCAACAGTTAAATCAGGGTTATATCTAAATTCATTNAAGGAAATTACACCNTCAGATTTNGCATTAATATCNATAATTGCCTCTCTTTCNGTCATATGAACTACTGTTCCTTCAACNACATTATTGGTTAGAGTTTCAACAAANTTTTCTTCAACTAAATTTTCAAACTCTTTGATTTTTTTGTCATCAACTTCATCAATACCCTCTTCATAATTATGCCAATCAAAGTCTTCAAGAGAAACTTTCTCATCATCTGATTCGGTAAGGTTATCAGATTTTTTGGTTTCCTCAACAGATTCATCTGGAANTNTTTTTTCAGCTATATTTTCATCTGATTCCTTTTTTTGTTCTTCAGGATTTTCAGTTGATNTATTTGATTTATTTGTTTCTTGAGNGGGCTGGATAGTAATTTNGTTTGAAACTTTAACTTCTAACTGCTCTTCAGAAGATTTTTTTACNGTTTCCTTTTTTTCTNCTTTTTTAGGCATAATAAAGACATTTGTATTCCAAAATTTCAACTGATTTAACACACAAACTTTGGAAGAAGTTAAATTAAATTTAAATCCTTTGCTTCAGTTTAAGTGACAAAGGCACGCGAAAATAAACAATATTCTTATAAAAACCTTACAGTTAAATATTAATTATTGATTTTTTGATGAATTATTGAAAGAATCTCAAAATACTGATCCTCAATACTTAAATCACTATTATCAATTACAATAGCATCTTTTTCAATAGTTAAAGGTGAATCAGGTCTTGTAGAATCNAACTTATCTCTGTGAAGAATATTATTTAAAACATCATCCATTTGAACTTTTTCTCCAGAATTTATCATTTCCTTGAATCTTCTTTTAGCTCTCACTATTGGTGAAGCAGTTAAAAATAATTTTATATCCGCATCAGGAAAAACAACGGATCCGATATCTCTACCATCCATAACAACTCCTTTACTTCTNTCAATATTTCGTTGTAATTTCACCATTTCTTTGCGGATTTTTGGAACAGCAGCTATTAAACTTACTTTCTGAGAGACCTTGAGACTTTTAGTCTCATTTTCAATGTTTTTTTGATTTAAATAAATTTCAGAAATGAACTTGTTTTCNTTNTTCTTAAAATGNATTTTATTTTCCTTTAACTTTTTAATGAATTTATCGATGTTCAAATCAACAAGTTCTAGAAGATTATTTTCTATGGCATAAAAAGTAACTGCTCTATACATTGATCCTGAATTAATATAAATGTATCCTAATGACTTTGCAAGTCTTTTTGCAATTGAACTTTTACCTGTTGANGCATACCCATCGATGGCGATAGTAAGTTTTNCCATTAATTTAAATCTAACTGAAGACCTACAAAATTGACATTAGAAGCACTCGAAAATCTTGCATGACTATAATTAAAACGAAGTTTATTAAATTTCATACCAAATCCAAAAGATATTCCTGAAAAATTTCTTTGCTCCAATATCTTTAACTCTTCTGATCTTCTAAAACTATAACCAAGTTGAAATGAAAATATAGACTCAGGAAATATTTCCACTCCAATTATTGCATGTCTTAATATTTCATTAATAAATGAGATATTNTCTTCCGTTATATTACCATCAAGATCAGTNACTATTCTAGAAGGNTTAGATAACCCAATTGGCCATTTTTGGANATTTTCTAATGTTAAATGCCATTTTACTGGAGCATTTTCTAGTCTTTNAGAAAAACCTAAATTAATTTCAAATGGCAATTGTTCTCTAACTTCNTNATAGGCTTTGATTTGAAAACCAATATTTCTAAAGACCAAAGACATGTTAATATCATTTTCATCTTTATAAAAAATTCCAAAATCTGCAGCTATTCCAAATGAATTATATTGCTCAAATGNTGATGTAATTAACTTAATATTTGCNCCTACCCGTAGAGGTGAATTTTTGATATCATTAGCATAACCAACAGAAAAAACAGACTCATTCCCAGTAAATTCAGATGTAAAATTTCCAAATTCATCATAGCCATCAAAATCACCATAATTTATGTATAAAAATCCAAAATGTAATGTATTACCTCTATTGTCAAGTGTATATGCATATGAAAGAGAACCAAAAGAGATGTCTGAAAAATAACTGAAATAATTAATACTCAAAATATTATCCATTTCTAGATTTATAGTAGAAGGATTATANATTCCTGTTGTAACATCAGATCCTTGGTTTGTAATTACTTTTCCTCCNAGGGCCAATTGTCTTGGNGAACTTGAAATATTTAAAAATTGATAGGTAGATTCTCCAGCNGATTGACCCAATGTNATTCCTTGAATCNTAATACAAATAAGAACGGNAAGTAAACCTNCTCTTTTAATNTTCATAAAATCAAAACTACAATAAAGATTATTTATTATAAANTCTTGTGGTTTTTAACCCTTTGTTTTGTTAATGCTATTTTAACCACCTGACTCATTTCAGTTACGTAATGAAATTTTAATCCTTTAATATACTTTTGATTAATTTCATCAACATCAGCTTTATTTAGTTTACAAAGTATGATCTCTTTGATCTTCGCTCTTTTGGCTGCTAAAATTTTTTCTTTAATTCCGCCTACAGGCAGTACTTTACCTCTTAATGTTATTTCTCCTGTCATTGCTAATCTAGATTTTATTCTTTTCTGAGTAAATAAAGAAACTAAAGAAGTTAACATTGCGATTCCTGCGCTTGGCCCATCCTTTGGAGTTGCACCTTCTGGAACATGAATATGAATATTATATTTATTGAAAAATTCAGGATCAATATCAAATTCATTTGAGTAAGACTTTATATATTCAAGGGCAATTGTTGCAGATTCGGTCATTACTTTACCTAAATTACCTGTAATTGTAAGTTTCCCTTTTCCTTTGGTTAAAATTGATTCAATAAATAATATATCACCCCCTACTCTAGTCCAAGCTAATCCAGTGACTACGCCTGCGATATCATTTTTTTCGTATTGATCTTTAAGTAATTTAGATGACCCTAATATAGTGGTTAAATTATCAATTGATATATTTGGATCATACTTAGTTTCAGTAGCTATATTTTTAGCACAATATCTTACAATTTTTGCAATATTTTTTTCTAATCCTCTAACCCCAGATTCTCTAGTATAACCTTCAATTATCTTCTCCATAATCTTATTACTAATAAGTAGCTGTTTCTTAGTCAATCCGTGTTCTTTAACTTGTTTTGGTAAAAGGAATTTTTTTCCAATCTGAATTTTATCTTCTGTAGTATATCCACTAACATTAATTATTTCCATTCTATCTAATAATGCTGGCTGTATATTTGATAAATTATTTGAAGTAGCCACAAACATTACCTTAGAAAGGTCAAAACCTTTTTCTAAATAATTATCATAAAAATCATTGTTTTGTTCAGGATCCAATACTTCAAGCATTGCTGAAGATGGGTCTCCAACATTAGATGAGGTTAATTTATCAATTTCATCAAGCACAAAAACAGGATTAGATGTATCTGCTTTTTTAATGTTTTGAATGATTCTACCTGGCATTGCACCTATATAAGTTTTTCTATGACCTCTAATTTCAGCTTCATCTCTAAGTCCACCTAAGGAAATTCTCACATATTTTCTTCCAATTGCCTCAGCGATAGATTTACCTAATGATGTTTTACCCACACCTGGGGGACCTTGAAGGCACAGAATTGGAGATTTCATATCTTTTCTAAGCTTTAACACTGCTAAATATTCGATAATTCTTCTCTTAACATCTTCTAAACCAAAATGATCTCTATTTAATATTTTTTTAGCCTTTATTAAATCAAACTTATCATCAGAAAATTCATTCCAAGGCAGATCTAATAATAAATCTAGGTAATTCCTCTGTACTGAATATTCAGAAACCTGTGAATTCATTCTTTGTAGTTTAGAAAGTTCTTTTTCAAAATGTTTCTTGATTTCACTATCCCACTTCTTATTTTTAGCTCTTTTTTTCATTTCATCAATCTCTGAATCATGGTTAACTCCACCAAGTTCTTCCTGAATTGTTTTCATTTGTTGATGAAGAAAATATTCTCTTTGTTGTTGACTTAAATCGTTTTGAACCTTAGACTGGATATCGTTCTTGATTTTTAATTTTTTATACTCAACATTCATGTGCTTTAAAGTTTTTAAAGCTCTTTTTTGCAAATCATTTGTTTGTAGTAGTAATTGTTTGTCTTTTACCGGAAGGTTTAAATTTGATGAGACAAAATTTATTAAAAAAGACTTACTTTCAATATTTTTTATAGCAAAAGATGCCTCAGATGGTATATTTGGATTTCTCTTAATTATTTCAAGAGACAGATCTTTTATAGAGTCTATTGTTGCTGAAAATTTGGAATTTGTGTTTCCTGGATTTTCTTCAGGATAATCTATGATATTAGAAGTAATATAAGGGGTTTCTGAAAGGACTCTTTCAATTTGAAATCTCTTTTTTCCTTGAATGATTACAGTAGTATTACCATCAGGCATTTGAAGGACTTTTAATATCTTAGCTACAGTTCCTGTGGTATAGATATCTTTTAGTTTAGGATCCTCTATATTTTCATCTTTTTGTGCTACAACACCAATAAGTTTGTTAAAATTATTTGCATCTTTAATAAGCTTAATTGATTTATCTCTTGAGGCAGTTATTGGAATTACAACTCCAGGAAATAAAACCGTATTTCTCAATGAGAGAATCGGTAAAGTATGAGGCAGCTCTTCTTTGCTTATTTCAATTTCATCCTCCGGTGTCATCAAAGGAATCAGTTCAGAATTTTCATCCAGATCTTGGGCTGACAAATTGTCAATGTTAAATAGATTTTTTTTAGGCATATATAAAATGATTAGTGTAATTAAAGAGTTTAAACCTGTAAAATGACAGATATCATTTAAATTACACTATATATAATTCAACTACTATGCCATTCAAAAATTACTTTTTTGAAATTTTATTTAATAAATAAACTGAAGGAATGAATAATAAAGCAAATAGTAAAATAGCTAACCTGATGCTTCCAGTGAAAACATCCATTGTTGCGTAAATTGCCGTACCGATTACTATACTTAGTTTTTGAGACACATCATAAAAACTGAAGTATGAGGTTGAATATTTTACATCTATCAGTTTTGAGTAAGTAGACCTTGATAAAGATTGAATTGCTCCCATTCCTAAACCAATAAAGCCAGCTGCAAAATAAAATTCTAATGGACTAGTTACGTAATAACCAAATAAACATATTATGCCCCACAATATATTAACCCCAATTAATGTTTTAATATTCCCAAAATAAATTGAAAATTTAGCACCTAAATAAGCTCCAACTGCGGCAAGAATCTGAATAACTATAATAGCTATTATCAGACCAGTTTGCATAGTTTCCTCAGAATCCCAACTTATTTCATTTAAATCTGCGCCAAAGTAGCTAGCAAGAAGGATAATTGTTTGTGTGGGAATTGTAAAAATGAAAAAAGATAATAGATATATTCTGAGATTTTTATTTTTTTTAAGCTGGTTTATAACCGCAATAAGCTGGTTAAATCCACTAAAAATAATTGATCTTGAGTATATATTAGTTTTTTTAATATTATAGTAATCTTTTCCTGGTAAATAATGAAAAGAATATTGACTGAAAACTAACCACCAAACCCCGACTAATACAAAAGATATTTTAACAGCTTGAGTTTTATCATTAAGGTTAAAGAAATCTGGAAATTCAGTTAACAATAAACAAAATATTAATAAAATAATACTCCCCAAATAACCCATTGAATAACCCTTTGCGCTTGTAATATCTTGCTGTTCAATATTTGCAATGTCTGGCAAATAAGAATTGTAAAAAACTAAACTACCCCAAAAACCAACAACAGCAAAAAAGTAATAGATCATTCCTATATCAAAATTGTCTAGGTCAAATGTGTATAATAAAATACAAGAAATAGCACCCAAATAACAAAACAGCTTCATGAATAGCTTCTTGTATCCAGTATGATCAGCAATTCCAGATAATATTGGCGAAATTATAGCTAATATTATGAATGTAAATGAAGAAACATATCCTATAAACGCATCATTTTCAATAGAATTTAGCCATAAAAAATTTACCGGTTCGCCTTTTGTAATAGTTTTAAAATAAATCGGAAATATTGCCGTTGAAATAACCAATGGATAAACAGAATTTGCCCAATCGTAAAAAGCCCAAGCATTTAATAATTTTTTGTCACCTTTTTTATAAAGTCTCATTTAATTAAAATAAATTTGTATTGTTTTAAAAGTCATTAATATAGGAATATTTTAATCATTTATTAACTTATCTAAAATGAAAAATTATATAAATACAATTCTCTTATTTTTTACAGTAACTACAATACTTCAATCTCAAAATACCCCTGATTCAAAAAATAATATTATGAACGAAAAAAAGATAATTAAAACAGAAAAAGAATGGGAAGCTATTCTTAGCAAAGAAGAGTTTCGAGTTTTAAGAAATAAAGGTACAGAATATCCTCACACAGGAAAATATAATCTTCATTTTGAAAATGGAGTTTACAATTGTAATGGTTGTAATACTCCACTATTTGAAAGCAATCAAAAATTTGAATCTGATTGTGGATGGCCAAGTTTTGATGATGCAATAGATGGAGCTGTTAAATATGTTGATGATTTTTCTCACAATATGGTTAGAACTGAAATAGTATGTGTTAAATGCGATGGTCATTTAGGACATGTTTTTGATGATGGACCTACCGAAACAGGAAAGAGATATTGTGTAAATTCTATCAG
The DNA here is from genome assembly GCA_002697255.1 of Flavobacteriaceae bacterium. GTDB lineage: Bacteria > Bacteroidota > Bacteroidia > Flavobacteriales > Flavobacteriaceae > MED-G13. Next base: position 33,056 of record NZUH01000015.1, read on the forward strand.
TATTGACTTTAAAAAAGAATCAAATAAAAAATAGTATATGAATAATTATGATATAATAGTATTAGGAAGTGGCCCTGGTGGCTATGTAACAGCCATTCGAGCTTCCCAGCTAGGCTTTAAAACTGCTATAGTGGAGAAAGAAAGCTTAGGTGGTGTTTGTTTAAACTGGGGATGTATTCCCACAAAAGCTCTTCTAAAATCAGCACAAGTTTTTGACTATTTAAATCACGCAGAGGATTACGGATTTAAAATAGATAAATTTAGTAAAGATTTTAATAAAATTATTTCAAGAAGTAGAAATGTTGCATCTGGAATGAGTAAAGGTGTAAATTTTTTAATGAAAAAAAATAAAATTGATGTTTTAAAAGGTTACGGAAAGGTTAAAAAAAACAAGATCGTTTCTGTTGACGATAATGATTATTCAGCTAAACATATAATTATAGCAACCGGAACTAGATCTAGAGTTATACCTTCAATTGAACAGGATGGTAAACAAATCATTGGTTATAGGGAAGCAATGACATTGGAGAAACAACCAGAAAGTATAACTATTGTGGGATCAGGAGCTATTGGGATAGAGTTTGCTTATTTTTATAATAGTATGGGTACTAACGTTACCGTTATTGAGTATTTACCAAATATTGTCCCTATTGAAGATAATGATGTTTCAAAAGCTTTAGAAAAATCATTCAAGAAAAAAGGGATAAAAATAATGACTTCATCAAAAGTAACTTATGTAGAAAAACAAAAAGATAAAGTAATTGCAAATGTTAAAAATAAGGGGAAAGAAATAAAAATAGAATCTGAAATACTTCTTTCTGCTGTAGGTATTAAATCAAATATTGAAAATATTGGACTGGAAGACGTAGGAATTGCTGTTGATAGCGATAAAATATTAGTTGATAAATACTATAACACCAATATTCCCGGATATTACGCAATCGGAGATGTTGTAGCTGGTCCGGCTTTAGCACATGTTGCTTCCGCTGAAGGAATATTATGCGTTGAAAAGATTGCTGGTCACAATGTTTCCCCAATTGATTATGGGAACATTCCTGGTTGTACATATTGTAGTCCTGAGATTTCAAGTGTTGGATTAACTGAAAAGCAGGCTCTTGATAAAGGTTATAAAATTAAAGTTGGGAAATTTCCTTTTTCTGCATCAGGTAAAGCAAGTGCGTCAGGTAGCAAAGAAGGTTTTGTTAAAGTTATATTTGATGAAAAATATGGGGAATGGCTTGGTTGTCATATGATCGGAGCAGGTGTAACAGATATGATTGCAGAAGCAGTTTTAGGCAGAAAACTTGAAACTACAGGCGCAGAGGTTTTAAAGGCAATTCATCCACATCCAACTATGTCAGAAGCTGTCATGGAAGCTGTCGCTGACGCATATGATGAGGTTATTCATTTGTAATAAATGTGTGAACTGCCATCTCGTAAGATTTAAGACCAAAACCGCATATTATTCCATATACAGACTTTGAAATTAAAGACTTATGTCTAATTTCCTCTCTTTTGTGTATGTTTGAAATATGCACCTCTATAACAGGTGAATCAATAGCTGAAATTGCATCAGCAATTCCAACAGAAGTATGCGTGTAAGCTGCAGCATTTAATACTATACCAGAATAAGAAAATCCAACTTCTTGTAATTTATCGATTATCTCACCTTCAATATTAGATTGATAGTAATCAATAATAATATTTGAATATAATTTTCGAAGTTTTTTTAAAAATTCATCAAAAGAAACATTCCCATAGATATTAGGTTCACGCTTTCCAAGAAGATTTAAATTTGGTCCATTTATGATAATAATATTTTTCATTTCGTAAATTTATTAAAATTAGAGTATAATCATAAGATATGACGTGGAAAGATTTGATAAATGATTTTAAAGACTATTTAAGAATTGAGAGAGGTCTAAGCGGCAATTCAATTTCTGCTTATGAAAACGATTTAAAAAAACTAAATAATTTTCTAAAAAAAGATGGTAAAAAGACTAAACCTAATGAGGTTAATTCTGATTTAATTAAAGAATTTATACATCATATTTCAAAAAAAATAAAATCTACTTCACAATCTAGAATAATTTCAGGAATTAGAAGTTTTTACGATTATTTATTATTTGAAAAGTTAATAGAAACAAATCCACTTGTTAATATAGAATCCCCAAAACTTATAAGAAAACTACCTAGCACACTTTCAGAAAATGAAATCAACCAAATGATTAACAATATTGACAAAAATAAAAAAGAATCTGAAAGAAATATTGCTATAATTGAGACTTTATATGGTTGTGGGCTTAGAGTTAGCGAACTTATAAGTTTAAAAATTTCAGATCTTTTTTTTAATGAAGATTTTATAAAAATAACCGGTAAAGGGAATAAACAAAGATTAGTTCCTGTAAGTGGCATAAATAAAGTATACATTAACAGTTACATTATGAATAGTAGATCAAAACTCAATATTAATAAAGAATTTTCTGATTTTTTATTTCTTAACAGAAGAGGTAAGTCATTAACGCGTTCTATGATTTTCACAATTATCAAAAAACTTGCTGAAATTTCTGGGATCAAAAAAAATATTTCACCTCATTCTTTTAGGCATTCATTTGCAACACACTTACTTGAAAATGGAGCTGACCTTAAGACAATTCAACAATTATTAGGTCATGAAAGTATAACAACTACAGAAATATATATGCATTTAGATAATAAAACATTAATAAAGGTTATGAATAAATTTCATCCAAGATCAAATATTACTGACTATCAAAAGAATTTGTTATAATTTTTATTAATTTATAAAAAAACCTACAAAAGTTTTTTTATTAAAACTCCGTTTAAACAGGTTTAGAGCTACAAAATTGATCAAAAATCTGAATAAATCAGCACGATTTAACAACCTTAACACACTCTTCTTAATTGATTTGCGTTGAGTTTACAAAATAAACTAATGTAGGTAGTTTAAATTATTATGAAAATTAATTATTTTTTTCCAGAAAACCGATTAAGCTAGAAATTTTATTTTCTAAATTTTCCATTAAATTATCTTCATCTAAACTATCTTGTTTTCTACTAGAAGCAATTTGCAAGGCACACATTGCTAATGCATCCTGCTTGTCTTGAACAGAGTAATTCTGTTCAAATTTTTTGATTAAATCATTTATCTGTTGTGAAGCAAGTCTTAGACTTTCCTCTTGAGATGGGCTAATTATCATGGGATAAACCCTATTAGCAACCGAAAGTTTGATTTTTAATTTATCACTCATAGATTAATCTGATAAATGTGAAATACATAAATCTATCTCACTAATAAGTGAATTAATTTCACCTTTGGTTTCATTAATGTTATTATGACTACCTGAAATAGTATTTGCAATCTTAAAAGCTTTAAACCTATTTTCTAATAATTTAAGGTCTTCTTTAATCTTTTTATTTTTATTTAACAAATCTGTATTAGTAACTCTTAAATCATTATTTACATTTCTTAAACTAGAAATATTTAATATATTTTCTTTAATCTTATTTTCTAATTCTGAAAGTAAGTCATAAATTTTTTTCATTTTAATACTGTATAAAACAAATTTAACATTAAAATTAATTTTTTATAATTTTTAACTTAAAAATTACATATTAATATTATTTTAGTCTTTAATGAAATTTTATTGTTTTTTTATTTTTTTATCAGCTTTTACAATTTCAAGTTCACAAAATATTTATGATTTTCCACTTGATATACAGATAAAATTATCCGGTTCTTTTGCTGAGCTTAGATCTAATCATTTTCACTCAGGTATTGATATAAAGACAAAAGGAAAAGAAGGATATAAAATTTACGCAATTGATAGCGGATATGTTAGCAGAATTCAAGTTTCAGCTGGTGGATATGGTAAAGCCATATACATAACACACAGTAATGGGAAAACTAGTGTATATGCTCATTTAAAAAGATTTTCTGCTAAGATCGAAAAAATCGTAAAATCTATTCAGTACAAGAATAAAAGTTATTCTATAGCACACTTTCCTAAAAAAAATGAAATACTAATTGATTCAAGGGAATTAATCGGATTAAGCGGAAATACCGGATCCAGTTCAGGACCACACTTACATTACGAAATAAGAGATTACAAAAATCGGCCGGAAAACCCGCTAAAATTTAAAAAAATAAGAGTTCTTGACACTATAGCACCTTATTTAGAAAACTTATTTTACAAGAGATTAAGCTTGAATGCAAAAACTTTATCACTTGAAGACAATTACAATCCATTTAAAAAAATTAAACTAAAAAAAATATCTCAAAATCTATACATTTCTGATACTTTATCAATTAATGGGCTTATAGGTTTTGGAATTCAGTCTGAAGATAAAATGAATAATTCATCAAATGTATATGGGTTGAATAAAATTATTACATTACTTAATAACAAACCTATATTTGAAATAAAATTTGATAAATTCACATTTAAGGAGTCCAGAAACATAAACGCATACATTGATTATCATAATTACAGAAAAAATAAATTTAAAATTCAAAAGCTTTTTATAGAGGGGGTCAACCCTTTAAGCATGTATAATAGAGAGTTAGGAAACGGCTCACTAAATATCAATTCTGAGTTTTCAGAAAACCTTTACACAATTCAATTGTTTGATTTTAATGATAACATGACCAAAATAATTATTCCTATTAAATTTATTGAAGGTGGTTTGGAAGTAACTAAAATTAATAACAAACCAGATTTTCAAATTTTATTAAACGAAATATTTGAAAAAAAATTTAATACAACATCCCTTAAGATTACAGAAAACACGTTCTATTATAATTCAAATATTAACATCTCAGAGAATAATTTTGAATTAACTATAGATAAAGACTCTTTTCCTCTAAGAAAAAATATTACAATTAAATTCTCTTTGGATCGTTTTGAAGATAAAGTAAAAGAAAAATTGTATATAGCTAAAAGAAAAAATAATGGACAAGATTTATTTGTATCAAGCACAATTATAAATGACAGCTTGATAGCTAAGACACAATATTTAGGCACCTATTTTATTTCTAAAGACACAGTAGCTCCAAAGGTTGAAATATTAAATATTAAACCTAACCAATGGATAAGTGATAGGAAATTTCTAAAAATTAAAATATTTGATAATGAATCTGGAATAAAAAAATATAATGGATGGATAAATAATAAATGGATATTGTTAGAATATGAACCTAAAGAAAAAATATTAACTTATAATTTTGATGATATGATAAATACAGAATCAAAAAATAATCTCAAAGTAAAAATAGAAGATAACTTAGGAAATATAACTCAAAAACAAATAGTTTTTTTTAGAAAAGAAGAGCAATGATAAAAAATTTAATATGCGTTTTTTTTACTCTTGTATTTTGTAATTCATTTTCTCAGAAATCAACTCTTACCGGATTAATTTTAAATCAGAAAAATGAGCCAATTGAAGGAGTAAATATTATTTCATCTAAAAAAGGTACAACAACTGATCAAAATGGATTCTATAAATTTATAATTGACTCTAATGAAGATGTTACAATTACATTTTCTCATATAAATTATAAAAAAACAAAAATTATTATAAATCTTATACAAAATGAAGTGTTAGAATTTAATCCTATATTAAGTGAATACTTTGAGCAAATTTCTGAAATTATTATCAATAGCAATTCTAGATCAGATATTAAATCCATATTAAACTTATCTCCAAAAAAATTAAGAGATGTGAAAGGAATTATGCCTGGGATTGAAAATATTTTAAAAACACTTCCAGGTGTTAGCTTAAATAATGAAATGAGCTCTCAATATTCAGTAAGAGGTGGTAATTTCGATGAAAATCTCATTTATGTTAACGGAGTTGAAATTTTTAGACCCTTATTAGTAAGGTCAGGTCAACAAGAGGGTTTGAGTTTTGTTAATTCAGAAATGACAGATAATGTGAAATTTTCCGCCGGAGGATTTGAATCAAAATATGGAGATAAAATGTCTTCGGTTTTGGATATTAGATACAGAGTTCCTAAAAAAAATGATTTTAAAATAAATACAAGCTTACTTGGTGCTAGTATTATTTCTGATAATATTTTTAGGGATGGAAAGATAACTAATATGCTTGGAGTAAGATATAGAAATAACAGTCTGCTTGTTAATTCAAAAGAGACAGTGTCAAATTTCACTCCTTCATTTTTGGATATTCAAAATTCTTTAAACTTTAATATTGGAAATAAACTAAAAATTGGCAGCATTTTAAATTACTCAAGAAACTCTTATAACTTTAAACCTGTAAATAGACAAACAAATTTTGGTACAATTGAGGACCCCCTTGCACTAGTTATTTTTTATCAAGGTGACGAAAAAGATAATTACATAAGCTATTTTAATTCATTTTTTCTTGATTATGAATTAAATAATTCAACTAATCTTAATTTAACTTCTTCATTTTATAATTCAAATGAAAAGGAATATTATGATATTCTTGCTCAATATAATTTAGCTGAAGTAAATACTAATATTGGAAGTGAGGATCTTGGGGAAATAGAATTTAGTCAAGGAGTTGGTAGTCAGCTTAATCATGCAAGGAATAATTTAAATGCTCAAATTTTCAATATTGATTCTAAAATTAAATACATAAAAAACAAAAATGAATTTAATCTCTCTTTAAAATACACAAGCGAGCGCATAAACGACAGAATCGTTGAGTGGGAAGTAATAGATTCTGCTGGCTATCTAATTGATCCCCCTTTCATTTTAAATCTTTCTGAGCAGCCCTATGAGCCAAATGAAGGTCCCATCGTGCCGTTTCAAAACATCCGATCAACAACAAAAACAAAAATCAATAGGGTTCAATCTTATTTACAATGGGAAAACGAAAGTTTTCTAAAAAATAGTAAGATTTATTATAATATAGGTTTGCGTCACCATATGTGGAAAATTAATTCGAATAAATTTAAATCAGTAATCAGTCCCAGATTACAAATAAGTTTAATACCAGACAGTAATCCAAATATGATTTACCGATTCAAGTATGGTATTTACAACCAGCCCCCTTTTTATAAAGAACTAAGAGCTTATGATGGATTATTAAACGAAGATGTTTTGGCACAAAAATCCACTCATTATGTAATTTCAAATGAATATAATTTTGACATGTGGGATCGATCTTTTAAGTTAAGCTCAGAAATATATTATAAAGATCTTAAGGATATTAACCCTTATACACTGGAAAATGTAAGAATAAGATATTCAGCAACTAATAATTCAAAGGCATATGCATATGGATTAGACGTTAGGATAAATGGTGAGTTTGTCAAAGGAACAGAGTCATGGTTTAGTTTTGGCTATCTAAAAACAGAAGAAAATATTGATAATAGAGGATTTATTCCCAGACCAACAGATCAAAGATTAAAATTTGGAATACTTTTTCAAGACTATGTTCCAAATATTCCTAAACTTAAAATGTTTATCAACTTGGTTTATAATACTGGACTTCCTGGTGGATCACCAAGTTATGCCGATTCTTATGAGTATTTAAACAGATTACCAGATTATAAAAGAGCTGATATAGGTATTTCTTATGAAATCAAAGGGAAATCTAAAAAATTGATAATAAATAAATTTGATAAAATATCTTTTGGAATAGAGATTTTTAATATGTTTGATATGCAAAATTCTATCACGAATACCTGGGTTAGAGATGTATATTCCAAAAGACAGTATAGTATACCAAATTATCTTACACCAAGAATCTTTAATTTAAATTTAGATATTGATTTTTAGATAATAAGCTTCTTCAGTTCAAGTATTGTATAGTCGATATCTTTTTTAGTGTTAAAAACACTAAATGAGAAGCGCAGTGAAATATTTTCGTTATCCTGCTTATTTTGTATTTCATTAAGAACATGAGATCCGTTATCACTTCCACTTTGACAGGCACTACCTTTTGAACATGCAATACCTTTCATATCTAATTTAAACATAAGTAAACCACCGGTTTTTTTATCAATTGGTAATAAAACATTAACTAATGTGTACGTAGATTTATCAACTTCCCCAGATGTTCCATTAAATTTAACTCCCTTAATTTCATTTGAAATATTTGTAATAAAATAATTCTTTATATCAGTTACATACTTTTTTTCATTAACTAAGTTTTTTAAAGAAATTTTCAAGGCCTCAGACATTCCATAGATATTGTGAACTGACTCTGTTCCTGCACGAAATCCTTTTTCTTGCATTCCCCCAGTTATAAATGACCCTAATCTGGTGTTTTTCCTTACAAATGCAAATCCAACCCCTTTAGGACCATGAAATTTGTGAGCACTCGCAACAAAAAAATCTAATTTTAATTTATTAAAATCTAGATCATAATGTCCAATAGATTGAACCGTGTCACTATGAAATAATGCATCATGTTTTTTGCATAAATCTGAGATCAACTTAATATTGGAAATATTACCAAGTTCATTATTAATGTGCATTAGACTAACTAAAGTTTTTTCAGATGAACCTTCAAGAATACTTTCTAAATCATCATAATCAATATTACCGTTTGAATGTATTTTTACATAGCTAATTTTGATGTCATTACATGTTAAAAGATAATCAATTGTATGAGTAACAGCATGATGTTCAATTTTTGAAGATACTATGTGCTTTACATTTAAGTTTTTTACACAATTTCTTAGAATCATATTGTCACCCTCGGTACCTCCAGAGGTAAAAATTATTTCAGAAGGTGAAACATTTAATAGGTTGGCTATTTCCTTTCTTGATGTTTCAATAATAGATTTAGATGATCGACCATAACTATGTGTAGATGAAGGGTTTCCGTATTCATTTTTAATCACTTCAGCAATTGAATCGGCAACTTCGTCTCTTACCTTTGTAGTGGCTGCATTATCAAGATAAACTTTAGACATAGATGTTGGTTAGCATTACTAATTTAAAAATTTATAGCTCAAATTCCTTTAATGAAGAGATAATAATATCAATACAACGGTTAACCTCTTGTTTATTTATGATTAAAGGCGGCGCAAATCTTATAATATTACCATGCGTAGGTTTTGCCAACAATCCTTTGCCAGCCATATTTAAGCAAATATTCCATGCTATATCACTACCTTCAGTATCGTTGATTACAATCGCATTTAAAAGACCTTTTCCTCTTACCTCAGTTACAATATTATGATTTTGAGAAAACTCTAACAATCTACCTCTAAATATTTCACCCATAATTTCAGCATTTTCTGCTAACTTTTCTTTTTTTATTACTTTTAAAGAAGCAATAGCAACTTGACATGCAACAGGATTACCTCCAAATGTAGAGCCATGTTCCCCGGGTTTGATTGTTAACATTACCTCATTTGAAGCCAAAATTGCGGACACAGGAAATACTCCTCCTGAAAGAGCCTTTCCTAAAATTAAAATATCTGGTTTAAAACCATGATGATCGCAACAAAGCATCTTACCAGTTCTTCCTATTCCTGTTTGCACTTCATCAGCAATAAATAAGACATTATTTTTTTTACATAAATTATAAGCTTCTAAAAGATAATTTTTATCTGGCACTACAACACCAGCCTCACCTTGAATTGGCTCAACCATGAAAGCAGCTACATTAGGGTCTTGAAGAGCATTTTTTAGGGCATTTATATCATTGTATGGTATTATTTCATAACCTGGCATAAAAGGACCAAAACCGTTTGTACTAGATGGATCAGTAGAGGAAGATATAGCACCCAATGTTCTACCCCAAAAATTCCCTTCTACAAAAATTATTTTTGCAGCATTTTTTGGAACCTTTTTAACCTCATATGCCCATTTACGTGCTAACTTAACAGCTGTTTCACCACCTTCTACGCCAGTATTCATCGGTAAAACCTTGTCATAACCAAAAAATTCAGCAACAAACTTCTCATACTGACCAAGGATATTATTATGAAAAGCCCTAGATGTTAATGTTAACTGTTGAGATTGGCTAACCAGGGCTGAAATAATTTCTGGATGACAATGACCTTGATTGACAGCAGAATATGCTGACAAAAAATCAAAATATTTTTTACCCTCTACATCCCATAAATATATCCCACTTCCTTTTTTCAGTACAACTGGCAGAGGATGATAATTGTGAGCTCCATACTTATATTCAAGATCAATTAGATTTTTAGATGTCATCATACTATTATGTGTTATATATATTTTAATTTAGTCCAAATTTATGAATTATATTTTGTTTCATATTTAACAATTTTAAAATTGAGCCGTAAAAGAAAAATAAATATTATTTTAAAAAACATCGAACTTAATGATGTCGGATCTTTAGGTAAAGCATTATCAAAAGCAGATAATCAAAAAATTATTTTTACTAAATATGGAGTGCCTGGAGATATTGTAGATATTCAAGTGAGAAAAAAAAGGAAATCCTACATTGAAGGAGATATTGTAAAGTTTCATAACTATTCAAAAAAGAGAATCGAACCAAAATGTAAACATTTCGAATTATGTGGAGGTTGTAGTTGGCAAAATATGAAGTATGAGGATCAGTTATTTTACAAAAGTAAAGAGGTAGCCAACAACCTTGAAAGAATAGCGAAAATATCCCCAGAAAAAACACTTCCGATTATAAAATCAGATAAGAAATATTATTACAGGAATAAAATGGAATTTTCTTTTAGCAACTCCAGATGGATGACATCGAATGAAATTAATTCTAAAAAAATAATTAATGACAAAAATGCTCTTGGATTTCATAAATCGGGAATGTGGAGTAAAGTTGTTGATATAAAAAAATGTTTTTTACAAACCAATATTTCTAATAAGATCAGAAATTACATTAAGCAAAGGTCAATTGAATTAGGCTTAGATTTTTTTGATTTGACAAATCAAAAAGGTGATATCAGAACATTAACAATTAGAACCACTACATTAAATGAAATTATGGTTTTAATCCAATTCTTCAAGGATTCTAAAAAAGCAAATAGACTTTTGAATGATTTAAAAGATATGTTTCCTGAAATTTCTTCTATTATGTATGTTATAAACAGTAAAAAAAATGATACAATTTATGATTTGGAGGTAAAATGTTACAATGGTAAAGATTATATTTCAGAAAAAATTGGAGATTTAAAGTTTAAAATATCAGCAAAATCTTTTTTTCAAACAAACTCATTTCAGACAATCAAACTTTATAATATTGTTAAGAGATTTGCAAATCTAAAAGGTGATGAACTTATTTACGACCTTTATTGCGGAACAGGTACAATTTCACTTTTTCTCGCAAATTTGGTTAAAAAAGTCATTGGAATAGAAACAGTTGAAGATGCAGTTATTGCAGCTAGAGAGAACGCAAAATTTAATGAAATTCACAATGCTGAATTTATTTGGGGAGACGTAAAGAAAATTTTAAAGAATGGTATTGAAGGAAATAGTAATCCTGAGATAGTAATACTAGATCCGCCAAGAAACGGACTAGATAAATCTGTTATTGATTCGGTAATATCAATAAAACCAAGTAAAATTATATATGTTAGTTGTAATAGTTCTACTCAGGCAAGAGATTTAGTAGATCTAAATAAATTTTATAATTTCAAGCTGTCTCAATCAATAGATATGTTTCCGCAAACCTATCATGTGGAAAATGTTGTACTTTTAGAAAAAATTTAAGGATGAAAAGTTTACGCTGGTTAATAGTTTTAGTGTTAATGTTATCTTTTAGTTGTGAAAGTGATGATATTTGTCCTGAATCAACATTGACAACTCCAAGACTTGTGGTTACTTTTTATGATGTAGATAACCCTGAAGAAAGAAAAAATATTAAAAGTCTTGGGGTATATATTGTTAAAAATGGTGAGTTGATCTTGCTTAGTGAAATAAATGGTTTAAACACTGATTCCATTGCAATTCCCCTAAGAGATGATGAATCTGTGTCAAACTTTAAGTTCTGTAAAAATTACTCTGAAGACACAACTATAATTCCAAGTGGTCTGCCTAATCATCTCTATTTTGATTATGAAATTAATGAAACCTTTATTTCAAGAGCATGTGGCTTTGTTAATAATTATAATTTATCACTTGCCCTACCTTATGACCCAGCAGATACTACAGACCCAACCAATTGGATTTCTAAGGTCATTATTTTGAATAATTCCGTAACTAATGAAAATCAATCGCATGTTAAAATACTTCATTAGTGTAATTTCTTTTTTATTTATGAATATTACCCTTGGTAATGTTATCTTATATAATGATACTATAGAAAAGTTTGGCGTCAGATTAAGTGTTGATTTAAATAAAATTATAAAGTCTGCAACAAATGATGATTATAAAGGCTTTTCGATAAGCGGAGATATAAGATTAAAGAAATCTTTTTATGTGTATTCTGAAATTGGAAATGAGGAAAAACAGATTAACGATGAATATTTAAATTCATCAGTTAAAGGAAGTTATTTGAAATTTGGAGTAAATTTTAAAATGAATAATGATATCAGAACTCAAAATCTTGTTTATTCAGGTTTTAATCTAGGTTTCAGCAATTTTGATCAAAAAATAAATAGCTATACTATTTATAACGCAAATAGTTCCTACTGGGGAGAATCAACAATTAATGAACCTATAAATTTATCAAACTTAAATGCTTTATGGTTTGAATTTGTTTTTGGATTAAAAACAGAAATCTTAAATAATCTTTTTCTAGGTTTTGAGCTACAATTAAAAAGTGTTGTAAAACAAAAAAATATTCAAAATATCACTAACCTTTATATACCTGGATTTAACAGAACTTATGATAGTTCAGGGCTAGGTACTGGATTTAGCTACAAGATTTCTTACCTAATACCGATTGTAAAAAAATAATACTATTTTTTATTTTTTTTTGTGCCTGGATAAATCTCATAGTTTAATAATCTAGACTCTAAGTTTGCGTTAAATAATTTGATTCTCTTAGAAGCTTTCAGTCCAATTGATTTTATTGCCTCTAAATTTGCCGTGATTAACCATACGTTAGAAAATTGATAATTATTCTTTAATGTATCCCCAATAGATTTATATAATATTTTTACATCAGCAGAAATTCTTTTATCATAAGGAGGGTTAATTATGATGAATAAATCATCATTGTCATCTTTAGAAGATTTAAGAAAATCTTTTGTAAAAACTTCAATATCAACATCTACCTGACTAATTTCTATATTTTTTTCAGCTTTTTTAATCATTGAGTTTGATATATCAAAACCATAAAACTTGTGGTCAAATTCAATAATTTTATTTAATACAGATTTTTCGACTAACTCAAAAAGGTTTTCATCCCAATCTTTCCATTTTTCGAAAGCAAAAAATGAACGATTGAGATTTGGAGCAATATTTCTTGCAATCATTGCAGCCTCAATTAAAATAGTACCTGTGCCACACATTGGATCTAAAAAATCAGAGTTTTTATCCCATTCTGACATTAAAATTACACCTGCAGCTAAAACTTCATTAAGAGGTGCGATCGAATTAAATTTTTTATAACCTCTTTTATGAAGAGATTCCCCAGAACTATCAAGAGAAACTGTACATAGATTTCTGTTAACATGTATTTCAATTTTTAAATCTGGGTTATTAGAATTTATATCAGGTCTACTTTTAAATTTATCACGAAATCTATCTACAATTGCATCCTTAGCTTTTAATGATGCATATTTTGAATTATTAAAGATTTTTGAATGAAATACAACTGAATTTATGACAAAACTTGAGTCTACATCCATTAAACTTTCCCAGTTAAAATTATTAATTTGCTTATAATAATCATCAATATCAATAAATCTAAATTCTAAAATAGGCTTTAAAATTTTTAGTGCAGTCCTTAAGCTTAAATTTGACTTATACAGAAATCCTTTATCTCCAAAATAAGTTACATTTCTTAACCCCTTTTCTATTTTTTGAGCACCAAGTTTAAGTAATTCATTAGCGAGAATATCTTCGAATCCAAAAAAAGTTTTAGCGATCATTTTAAAATTATCACTCATAAAAAATCAATTATTAGTTTTCCAAAAATTTTTCAACTCAAACAAACTGTATTTTTTAAATGGCTCAATATAATCAATTGTATTATTCCTTATTGATCTTTGTATAATATCCTCAATAAAATAATCCTCAATATTTTCATATGGTAAAAACTCTCTCTTTAAATTCATATTAAAGAACTTAGCTGTTGTATTGTAGAAAAAAGCCTTGATTCCATTTCTTAATTTCTTGACTAAATCGTAAGCAGTTTCACCGGTGTTTCTATAGATTAATTTAATTAATATTTGTCCTTCAGTCTGCGTTAACTTACTTAATTCATCGGTAAATTCTTGTTCAAGAAATTTTTGAACTTTTTTTGTATATCTCTTTCTTTTTCTTTTAGTGTTAATTTGATCCAACTCTAAATATAACGAATCAAGTTTATTTGAAGCCATTAACGAATATGGATAAACTTTTAAAGTCTTTCTTCTTAGAATTAAATATTTATTAATTTGTTCTTTATTTGTAAATGTTCTTTTAGGTAATAACTCAATTAAATCCAATTCGATGGATTCTCTAAAAATTGAATCACCAGAGATCTTATATAGTTTAGTTATTGAATCACTAACAAATTCTTGAGAAAAATTTAAAAAGAAAGAAAAAAAAGCGAGAAAAAATAAATTAAACTTCAAAAAAAATAAATTTTTAATAATTGGTAAAATTATATATAATAAATAAAGAAATCATCATTATTTTTACATATATAAAAAATTAAACTTAAATAAATGAGTAGCAAAAGCATATTAAATAAGAAATCAATGAGATTTTTAGAAGAATATTTAAACAACCCTTCCCCTACTGGATATGAATGGGAAGGGCAAAAAATATGGATGAATTATTTAAAACCATATGTTGATGAATTTATAACTGACACGTACGGTACTGCTGTAGCTGTAATTAATCCCAATCATAAATATAAGGTAGTTATCGAAGGACATTCTGATGAAATTTCATGGTACGTTAATTATATTTCTGAAAAAGGACTTATTTCGGTTATTAGAAACGGTGGAAGCGATCACCAAATAGCGCCAAGTAAAATTGTTAATATACATACCGATAAAGGCATAGTCAAAGGAGTTTTCGGATGGCCTGCAATTCATACAAGAAGAGCATCAAAGGAAGAAACTCCTAAATTAGATAATATTTTTATTGACGTTGGCTGTAAGAATAAAAAAGATGTTGAAAAACTTGGAGTTCACGTGGGATGCGTTATTACATACCCAGATCCCTTTCATATTTTAAACAAAGATAATTTTGTTTGCAGAGCACTTGATAACAGAATAGGTGGCTTTATGATTGCAGAAGTAGCTAGGTTATTAAAAGAAAATAAAAAGAAACTTCCCTTTGGCCTATATGTAACAAATTCTGTTCAAGAAGAAGTTGGCCTTAGAGGAGCTGAAATGATTACACAAACAATAAAACCAAATGTAGCAATAGTAACTGATGTTACACACGACACCACTACCCCAATGATTGATCAAAAAAAACAAGGATATTGTGAATTGAATAAAGGTCCAGTTGTGACATACGCCCCAGCGGTACAGCAAAAGCTTAGAGATTTAATACTTGATACTGCTAAAAAAAATAAGATTCCTTTCCAAAGAGCAGCTTCTAGTAGATACACTGGTACAGATACTGATGCGTTTGCCTACAGTAATGGAGGAGTTCCTTCTGCACTTATTTCACTTCCACTGAGATACATGCATACAACTGTTGAAATGGTTCATAGAAATGATGTTGAAAACGTCATTAAATTAATTTATAATACAGTTTTAGATATAAAGAATGGAGAAGATTTTAGTTACTTTAAATAATCGTGTTTGAAAAAGAATATTTAGAAATATATGATTCCTTTGGTAATCGAACAGGAAAAAAAGCTTTAAAATCGATAATTCACAAAAGAGGTCTCTATCACACTACAATTCATTTATGGATTTATACCAAAAAAGGAGATGTATTAATTCAAAAAAGATCCTTAAATAAAATATTAAATCCAGGTGTGTGGGATGTTTCAGTTGCTGGTCATATTCATTTTAATGAATGCTATACCGATGCTTTGGTTAGAGAAACTTTTGAAGAAACTGGAATAGCTATAAATATTAGCGATCTATGTAAGCTAGGTGTCTATAAAAGTTGTACAAAAAGCGGTGAAATAATTGATAATGAATTTCATCACACTTTTATTATACAGTTGAGTAAAAAGGGAATTAATTTAAATTTTAAAAACGAGGAAGTTGATGAACTAAAGCTGATATCGCTTAATGAAATGAAATCATTATTAAAAAACAGTAAAAAGAATTTTTTTATTGGTATCAACAAAAAATACTACAAAGACGTTATTGAAGAAATAACAAGAAAAACTATAAAGAATTATTAATTATTTCGTCAACAACTTCTGGATTAAGTAAAGTACTTATATCTCCCATGCTATTAAATTCTTTAGATGCAATTTTTCTTAATATTCTTCTCATTATTTTTCCTGATCTAGTTTTTGGCAAGCCAGAGGTTAACTGTACTTTATCTAACTTTGCAATGGGGCCTATTTTTTTTGAAATAAGTTCGTTTATCTCAGATTTTATGCTTTTATTTTCTAAAGACACGCCCTTTAATGTAATAAAGCCATACAATGCATTCCCTTTTATTTCATGAGGAAAACCTACAATGGCAGATTCAGCTATGTTTTCATGTTCATTGATAGCATCTTCGATAGGTGCTGTTCCAAGATTATGACCAGAAACAATTATCACGTCATCTACCCTACCGGTAATTCTATAATTCCCATTTTCGTCTCTAAACGCACCATCTCCAGTAAAATACTTCCCTTTAAATGCAGAGAAATAAGTATTTATATATCTTTCATGGTTACCCCATATAGTTCTTGCAATAGATGGCCAGGGGAATTTTACACATAATTTACCAACTTTATTATTCTCTTTGATCTCGTCACCGTTATCATCCAATAACAATGGCTGAATACCCAAAAAAGGTTTAGTTGCAAATGTTGCTTTATCTGGTATGACACCTGGAATTGACGAAATAAGTATTCCTCCTGTTTCTGTTTGCCACCACGTATCGACTATAGGACACTTGGATTTACCTATGTTTTCATTATACCAATTCCAAGCTTCTTCGTTAATAGGCTCTCCAACTGTCCCTAAAATTCTTAAAGATGAAAGATCATTGCCTTTAACAAAATCAACTCCTTGTTTAGCAAGAGCTCTTATAGCGGTTGGGGCAGTGTAAAACTGTGAAACCTTATATTTATCTACAATTTTCCAAAACCTACTGTAATCTGGATAACTAGGAACTCCTTCAAACATTAATGTAGTTGCTCCATTACTCAATGGACCATACAATATGTAACTATGACCTGTAATCCAACCAATATCTGCAGTACACCAGTAAACATCATTTTCTTTGTATTTAAAAATATTTTTAAAAGTATAGGAAGTATAAACCATATAACCAGCTGTCGAATGAACCATCCCTTTTGGTTTTCCTGTAGAACCAGATGTGTATAAAATAAATAACGGATCCTCTGCATCCATTAACACAGGATCACAATAATCTTCAACAGATGAAATTATATCATCCAATAAGAAATCTCGATTCTTAACGACATTAATCTCCTCTTGAGTTCTATTAACTACCAAAACCTTCTGTTTATCGTTACATTTTAATAAAGCATCATCAACTATATGTTTTAAATTTAGTAATTTTGGACCTCTGAAAGAGCCATCTGAGGTTATGGTTAAAGTACTATCGCAATCATTAATTCTAGTGGCTAAAGCCTCAGAAGAAAAACCTGCAAAAACAACAGAATGGATAGCGCCAATTCTTGCACACGCCAAAACAGAAAATGCTAATTCAGGGATCATTGGAAGATATATGCACACACGATCTCCTTTTTTTATACCTAAAGATTTTAAAACATTAGCCGTTTTACAAACTTCAGTCAAGAGCTCAGAATATGTGTAAGACTTTTCTTTTTCATTCACATTATTTGGTTCAAATAACATTGCAATTTTTTCTGGATTTTCTTTCACATGCCTATCGATACAATTGACGGTAATATTTAATTTTGAATTCTCAAACCATTTTATTTCTGCTTTGTCAAAATTCCAATTAACAACAGAAGACCATTTTTTTTCCCATACAAAGTTTTTTGAAGCAATATCATCCCAAAATTTAACGGGGTTTTCAGTAGATTCAGCATAGGCTAAATCATAGTTTTCTTTATTATTAATTATATAGTTATTCATTTTCCGGTATTCTAATATTATCAACCATTTTTTTTATGTGATCAGGTGTAGGAGAAGTAATATTCATAACGAAGAGAGCAACAATAAAATTCACGAACATAGCTATGGTTCCAAAACCTTCAGGCGATATACCAAACCAATAACTACTAGAATCTCCTCCACCGAAAAAATTAAATTTAAATTTTAGCATATAAAACAGCATTAAACCAATTCCAGCTAGCATACCGGCAATTGCCCCTTGCTTATTCATTTTTTTATAAAATATTCCCATAACAATCGCTGGAAAAAAAGAAGAAGCAGCCAAACCAAAAGCTAATGCTACTACTGCTGCAACAAATCCTGGAGGATTGATTCCAAAATAACCGGCAACACATACTGCAAAAAAAGCAGAAATTCTTGCTGCTGTCAATTCAGCTTTTTCTGAAATTTTAGGATATAAAACTCTCTTTATTAAATCATGAGAAACAGAAGCAGAAATTACCAATAATAAACCTGCAGCAGTAGATAACGCAGCAGCCAAACCACCTGCTGCTACCAATGCTATCACCCAATTTGGAAGATTGGCAATTTCAGGATTAGCCAAAACCATAATATCTCTATCTACATATAACTCATTATCCTCACTATTAACATAGTTTATCAAACCATCATTATTAATGTCATTAAAACTTATTAATCCTGTATCCTCCCATTTTTTGAACCATTGTGGGACCTCATGATAAGGTTTATTAGAAATCGTTTCAATAAGATTGGTTCTGGCAAAAGCAGCAACTGCAGGAGCTGTAGTATAAAGAATAGCTATTAATAACAAAGCGATTCCTGCCGATTTTCTAGCATCAGCAACTTTTTTAACAGTAAAAAAACGAACAATAACATGTGGTAATCCTGCAGTACCTACCATTAATGCAAGAGTAATAGCAAAAATATCTATTAATGGTTTAGTATTATCAGTGTACTCGTTAAAACCTAACTCTACATTTAGGTTGTCTAACTTTTCTAATAAATACATTGATGAGCCGTCGTTAAGCTGATCACCAAACCCTAATTGTGGAATCGGATTACCTGTCATTTGAATTGAAATGAAAATTGCAGGTACCATAAACGCAAAAATTAGAACGCAATATTGTGCAACTTGTGTGTAAGTAATTCCTTTCATTCCACCCAAAACAGCGTAAAATAAAACTATTAACATTCCTATTATCACACCTGTATTAATATCCACTTCTAAAAATCTAGAAAAAACTATACCTACTCCTCTCATCTGCCCAGCTACATATGTGAAAGACACCAGTAAAGCACAAAAAACAGCTACTAATCTTGCATTATTTGAATAATATCTGTCACCGATAAAATCAGGAACTGTGAATTTCCCAAATTTTCTTAAATATGGTGCTAGCAGTAAAGCTAAAAGAACATATCCTCCTGTCCAACCCATTAAATAAACAGCTCCATCATAACCTGCAAATGAAATAATCCCTGCCATTGAAATAAAAGAAGCAGCACTCATCCAATCAGCAGCCGTAGCCATGCCATTTGCCCAAGCGCCTACACCTCCACCAGCAACATAAAACTCTTTAGTTGATTTTACCCTAGACCATATAGCAATTCCTATGTAAATAGCAAAAGTAACTCCGACAATTATATATGTCCATGACTGAATACCCATAATTAATTCTTAAACCCGTGTTTTTTATCTAACCTATTCATCAATCTTACATAAATAAAGATTAATATTACAAATACGTATATTGAACCTTGCTGAGCAAACCAAAACCCCAATTTAAATCCACCAATCGAAAACTGATTTAAAAAATCTTTAACTACAATTCCAAATAAGAAAGAAAAAGTAAACCAAAATAAAAGTAATACAGAAACGTATTTAATATTTGATCTCCAATAAATATTTTCTTTATTATTTGATTTCATAATCTTTTAATTCTTTTACAACTTTTGGCGCTAGCATTAAAGTAGCTATCATCGTTGGTATAGCCATTAGAGCAAAAAATGTATCAATTAAATTTATCATCATAGATAACGAAGTTGTAGCACCAATCATTATACTTACTATATAAATGTAGTTATATTTATTTTTGTTTTTGTCACCAATTAAAAAAGAAAGGCATTTTGTTCCGTAATACGAATATGAAAACAGAGAAGAAACACTAAAAATAATAACACATAGTAAAAGAATGTAACCTCCAAATTCAGGGAATGAAGATTCAAATGCTGATGCAGTTAAAGAAACACCACTAGCGTCACTCTTCCATACGTCAGTAACCAAAATAGCCAATGCAGTCATTGTACAAACTAACAAAGTGTCAATAGCAGGACCTAACATCGCAACTAAACCTTCCTTGATAGGGTTATTTGTTTTTGCAGCTCCGTGTGCCATGGGAGCCATTCCAATTCCTGCTTCATTTGAAAAAGCCCCTCTTCTAATACCTAATATTATAAGAGCTCCTAAAGCACCACCAAAAATAGAATCTCCTGCATAATAACTAGCATGAAATGCATCATGAAAAATTAAATATAGATAACCAGGTAATTTCTCATAATTAGTTAATAAAATAACCAGAATACTAATCATATATAAACCAACCATGAAAGGAACTAGCTTAGTGGCTACATTACTAATTCTCTTTAGACCTCCAAGGATTACTATAGACGTTACAGCTACTAATATTAATCCTACAAAAGTATTAGACAAATCATTTACAATAAAACCGTTTGGAATTAATATTATATCATTAATAGCCTGAGTAAGTTGATTTACATTAAATACAGGTAAAGCACCAACTAATCCACAAAAACTAAAAAAAACAGCTAATGGCATCCATTTTTTACCTAATCCAGCAACAATAAAATACATTGGACCACCTTGTATATTTCCGATAGAATCTGTACCTCTATACATAACTGCTAAAGAAGAGGTAAAAAACTTAGTTGACATTCCAATTAAACCACTAATCCACATCCAAAAAATTGCGCCAGGTCCTCCAATTGAAATAGCAACTGCTACTCCTGCAATATTTCCCATTCCAACTGTGGCTGAAAGCGCTGTTGTTAACGCCTGAAAATGACTTATTTCCCCGTCAGAATCTTTATCATCATACTTTCCTCTTACAATATCTATTGAATGGAAAAAATATTTAAAAGGAATAAATTTTGATAAAAACAACAAATACAAACCACCCCCAATAAGAATAATAAGTAAGGGGTAACCCCATACAAAAGAAGAAATTTCTGAAATTATTCTTTCAAGATTCAAAATTACTCTTTATATAGTTATCAGTGTTAATAAAAATTCTTTCTGAGATGTTGTTTGTGTCAGATTTAACGAATGATTCAGAGATAATATTTTCGTATAATTCAATGTATCTTTCTGAAACAGAACGTATATACTCATCAGACATATGAGGGATTTTTTGCCCCGTTAATCCTTGAAATTGATTGGATATTAACCATTGCCTTACAAATTCCTTAGATAATTGTTTTTGAGGTACTCCATTTGACTGTCTTTCGCTATAGCCTTCTTTATAAAAATACCTAGATGAATCTGGTGTATGAATTTCGTCAATTAATACAATTTTTCCATCAATAGTTTTTCCAAATTCATATTTAGTATCAACTAAAATTAATCCTCTTTTACCGGCTAGCTCAGTTCCTCTATTAAATAATAACTTTGTGTAATTTTCCAAAATACAATAGTCATCTTCGGAAACCAGACCTTTACTAATTAATTCTTCTTTACTTATATCTTCATCATGATTTCCAAATTCTGCTTTAGTAGCTGGTGTAATTATTGGCTCAGGAAATTTATCATTTTCGTTCATACCATCAGGCATAGTGACTCCACATAAGATTCTTTCCCCTTTACTGTATTCTCTAAACGCATGACCAGACAAATATCCTCTAATCACCATTTCTATTTTAAAAGGCTCACAGAAGTGTCCTATAGATACATTTGGATCAGGTGAATGAATCAACCAATTAGGAACTATATCTTCAGATTCATTCATCATTTTAACTGCAATCTGATTCAAAATCTGTCCTTTGAAAGGAATTCCTTTAGGCATTACGACGTCAAATGCTGAAATTCTATCAGAAGCCACCATAACAACAAATTTATTTTTCAAGTAATAAACATCTCTTACTTTTCCCCTATAAAAACTAGTTTGGCCAGAAAAATTAAAATCTGATTGTACTAAAGAATTAGACATAATTAATTATTGTTTTGTATATCCGTGTATGCATTTACAATTTTTTTAACCAATTTATTTCTAATGACATCAGTTTCATCTAAGTGAACTATTCCTACACCAGATGTATTCTTTAAAATTAGTACAGCTTCTTTAAGACCTGAAATCGAATTTCTTGGTAAATCAACCTGTCCGGGGTCACCTGTTATAATAAACTTAGCATTTTTACCCATTCTTGTTAAAAACATTTTCATTTGAGAGTGAGTGGTGTTTTGACCTTCGTCAAGAATTACAAAAGCATTGTCTAAGGTTCTGCCCCTCATAAATGCTAGAGGTGCAATTTGAATGACTTCATCTTCTAAAAATTTTTTTAATTTTTCAGCTGGAATCATATCTTTTAGAGCATCATATAAAGGTTGCATATATGGATCAAGCTTCTCTTTCAAATCACCAGGAAGAAAACCCAAATTCTCGCCAGCTTCAATTGCTGGACGAGTTAGTATTATTTTTTTTATATTTTTATTTTTTAAAGCTTTAACAGCAAGAGCAATTCCAGTATAGGTTTTTCCAGTACCAGCTGGGCCAATAGCAAAAACCATATCATTTTTTGAAACACTATCAATAATTTTTCTTTGATTTAAAGATCTAGCTTTTATAACTCTACCGCTCACACCATGAAGAATTGGTTTGTGGCTGTCAACTGATGTTTCAAGTTCTTTTTCGGTTTTAGTTAAAAGAGTTTCAATCTCGTTATCGGATAAAATATTATACTTTAAAAAATAACTTATAATTTTATTAATTCTTAACTCAAGTTCTGACAGGTCATGCGATTTGCCAAAAGCTTTTATTTGATTACCTCTTGCAACAATTTTCAAATCTGGAAAATTGGTTTTTATAAGTTTAATGTTTTTGTTTTGTGGTCCAAAAAAATCTTTTGGATCAATCGATTCAATTTTAATTACTTTTTCTTCCAAATTAATTTTTATTATCAATCACAATGTGAAATACTAGATTACTAAATCTAAATTACGTAATTTCATAACTACTTACATTAATTAATATTAACAATTTAATGCCAATTATAACTCTTATAACAGATTTTGGATATAAGGACCATTTTGTAGGTCAATTAAAAGGTAATATTTATTCAAATAATCCACACGTTAATATTGTTGATATTTCTCACGAAATATCTCCGTTTAATATCATGGAAGCAGCATATATTTTAGAGAATTCATATAAAAATTTTCCTAATGAAACAGTTCATATAATAGATGTGGATTCAGAAAGGACAGAAGAAAAGAAATATATTATTATGCATTTAGATAATCACTATTTCATTGCATCTGATAACGGAATACTAAGTATCCTGTCTCAAAATATAAATCCTGAAAAAATTTTTGAAATTATTATTAACGAAGATTTAAATACTATAGATTCAAGTATCAAAATATTTTCAGAAGTTTCAAGTCATCTAGCTAAAGGAGGAAAACCAGAAATTGTTGGAAAACAAATAAACGGAATAAAATCCGTTAAAAATTTAAAACCATTTATAAATGAAGATCTCAAGCAAATTGTTTCTAGTGTAATCTACGTCGACAATTTTGGAAATGTAGTCACTAATCTAAAAAAAGATTTTTTTGAGGAAATTAGAAAAGGAAGAAAATTTATAATTTCTGCAAGAAATTATAAATTTGATAAGATTTATAATAAATACTCTGACATAGTAAATTTAAAAACTGACATTACTGAAAGAAACGATGAGGGCAAAGGAATGGTTTTATTTAATTCAAGTGACTTATTACAAATATCGATTTATAAAAGTAATCCAAAAAATGTAGGAACTGCGTCTTCTTTAATGGGATTAAAAATTTATGACTCTGTAACAGTAACTTTTGATTAAATTAATCAGTATGTTAATAAGTTTATTTAATAAACTTTCTTCAATATAATATATTTGTTTAAAATACATATCTAAATCTTAGTTTTATGAAATTTATAGTATCGAGTACTACTTTGTTAAAAAAACTTCAGATATTGGGAGGCGTTATTAACAGCTCCAATACTATTCCTGTTTTAGATCATTTTTTATTTGAATTGAATAATTCAAAACTAACAATTACGTCTAGTGATCTTGAAACAACAATGGTTTCATCTATTAAAGTTGACAGTAATAGTTTGGGGGAAATTGCTATTCCTTCAAAATTATTAATTGACACTTTAAAAACATTTCCTGAACAGCCATTAACATTTACTGTTGATGAAAATAATACTATTGAAATAAGTTCAAACCATGGGAAATACGCATTAGCATATACGGATGGAAATCAATTTCCTAAAACAATAACTCTTGAAAACCCGTCCAGCACTAAGATTTCTAGCTTAGTTTTAGCAAAAGCTATAAATTCTACTATATTCGCTTCTGGAAATGATGATTTAAGACCTGTAATGAGTGGAGTTTTTTTTCAATTTTCATCTGAAAACCTCACATTTGTAGCAACTGACGCTCATAAACTTGTAAAATATAAGAGAAATGATATTAAAGCTTCTGCTCATGCTGAATTTATAATGCCCAAGAAACCTCTTAATTTACTTAAAAATATTATTGATGATGATCATGAAATTAATATAGAATACAATAATTCAAATGCTAAGTTTGAATTATCTGATTTAACTTTAATATGTAGACTAATTGATGGACAATACCCTAATTATGAAGCAGTTATTCCAAATGAAAATCCAAACACATTGATCATTAATAGAACTTTATTATTAAGTTCACTAAAAAGAGTATCCATTTTTTCAAATAAGACAACTCATCAAGTTAGATTAAAAATTGCTGGGGCTGAATTAAATATTTCAGCAGAAGATATTGATTTTAGTAATAAGGCAGAAGAACGATTGACATGTGATTATAAAGGTGAAGATATTGAAATAGGATTTAATTCTAGATTTCTGATCGAAATGACAAATAATTTAGATTGCAAAGAAGTTAAATTAAAAATGAGTTTGCCAAATAGAGCAGGAATACTCAGGCCACTTGATGGATATTCTGAAAATGAGGAATTACTAATGTTAGTTATGCCAGTAATGTTAAATAATTAATTATCATTATTTTTTAAATACTACTAATTTTGCTTTATATCCAGTAGAAATTAGCCATTTTTTATTTGAAAGTTGATTTCCAAATTCATCTAAAACTATTAATTGAGCAGTGTTTGGGCTTGACTCGCCCTCATTTAATGCAATAAAATCTATATTATTATAACCTTCACTTAAATCAACATCAACAACAAAAAAAGAAGATCCTAGATATATGTCTGGGTGAATAACTGATCCATTTAGCATCAATCTTATTCTATCCCCATCAATATATTCATGGTCTCTACATTTTATAATAATATATTTTGAATTCGTTTCAATATTACCTAAATAAAAATCTCTTCTAAATTTAGACTTGTTAATATTTCCTTCACTAAACTTTTGATTTATGTTCCATGTTGGTGATAATAAATCATTATTGTTAGTTATATCAACTTTATTTTTCTTAATTGTAAAATCATAATTTAAATTAAAATCAAAATAATCTACAGGCTTTTTAATCGTAAACCCTGCAGGTATACCAATATTAAACTCAAAGACATTAATATCACTATTACTATCATCTATGGATTCTAAATTTAAATTGTTTATTCTATAGTCCTGAGAATAAGAATATTGAATTATAAATAAAAAAAATAGTAGATTTCTAATTGTCATAATATAAAGTAAAGATATTTAAAATGAGTGTCAGATTTTAAAATATTAGACTTATATTAACAATTATTCAATTTTTTTAATCAAAATATATTTATTGGAGATATTTGATTTATTAGGTTTTATTGGTGCATTTGTAGTAGGTCTTATTTTAGGGTTAATAGGTAGTGGGGGGTCCATATTATCAGTCCCTATATTAGTTTACCTATTTGGATTGAATCCTGTTACTGCAACTGCCTATTCGTTATTCATTGTAGGTACAACATCTTTAATCGGGTCAATAAGAAATTTTAAAAATAAACTTATTGATTACAAAACAACATTTATTTTTTCTATTTCTGCTATAATTTCGGTATATATTACAAGAAGGTATCTTATAAATTTAATTCCAGAAATTATTATAGAATCAAATTATATTATCATTTCAAAAGATCAGTTAATCATGTTATTATTTGCTCTATTAATGATTGCTTCTGGAATTTTAATGATTAATAAAACACCAAAAACAATTGTTAAGATTAAAAAAACTAAAACTATAGCACCTAATAAATTCTTAATATTCAGTGAAGGATCACTAATAGGTTTTTTAACAGGATTAATTGGTGCAGGTGGTGGGTTTATAATAATACCTATCCTTGTTATTCTTTCTGATCTAAGAATGAAATCTGCAATTGCTACGTCTTTAGCTATTATTTCCTTAAAATCGCTAATAGGATTTATAGGGGATATTCAAAATTTAGAAATAGATTGGGACTTTCTTTTACTTTTTACATTTATTTCAGTTTTTGGAATTTTTATTGGTCAAAAATATTCTCAAAAAGTTTCTGATAATACGTTGAAAATAAACTTTGGAACTTTCGTAATAGGAATTTCCTTCTTGATANTATTTGTNGAAATTATTTAGATTTTAAAAGAAATTAAATCATAATTAGCCATTATGTNAATCAATTTCAGAGTTCTCAACAATAAGATAAACATAAATTAATNTTGAAATAGTGCCTANAATAAATGATCCGGTATTATATTTTAAAANTATAATATCTGAAATCANATCAAATGTAACTACAGCAAAAAATATATTATTTCTTTGTTCATANAATAGTGCAGAAATTCTCTTATAATAATTAACTAAACCAAACCATATTACTGGTATTATGCATGCCAAAAATATTATTATCCATAATACAGNAAANGAGCTCATAAAATCATTGAGGTAAAATTCAGGATTTTCAGCAATTTTCATCCCCAACTCATCACCGAATTTTTGGATTTGGGCTTGATTTTCAAAGCTAGGATTAGAAATATCAAAATCACCTAATCCTATAAAATAATATGTCCATTTAGTGAATAAAGCTATAATTAAAGGAATACACATTATTATTAAAAAAAGTGATCTCAAAAAAAANGATTTACCNCTTATTGTTGANGAGAAGGAGAAATATTTTTTCATTANAAATTAATNNCTTATNNNATTTTAAAAAAAATTNTAGGGGTATTATTAATATATTTCTTGTAAGAATCGAGATGTCCCCATTTCTTTTTTCCTGAATCTTCAAGCATTCTTACACCAGAGACATAAACTANTAAAAAGTATACAAAAATCGGAGAAATTAAAGTNAAAAACTGTAGNTTTTCTAAAGAAGAAAAAGACATTACCGAAATACCAAACCATAAAATGATTTCACCAAGATAATTTGGATGTCTTGAATATTTCCAAAGGCCAGTTGTTATAAACTTATCTTTATTTTTTTTATCATTCCTAAAAATAGTTTTTTGATTATCAGCTACAATCTCAATCAAAAATCCAATATTAAAAACAAATAGGCCNACATAAAATAAATAGCTGTGTATTATACCATTTGNTGAGGATAGAGCTGTTAAAACACACAAAAGACACATTGAGACCCATGTACCCTGTAAGGTCCAAGTCATGAAAAATCTTGTAAAATTAGGTTTAATATTTCTAAATCTTTTATCTTCTCCGTCTTTAACAATCCTATTAAATAAAAATAAACCTAATCTTACTGCCCAAACAGCTACACANAAAACNACAATAATATCTGTTATTTNCGTTGTACCTGTTATATNTAACAAAGCAGAAACCGAAAATAAATATGTAATGCTNCCTGTGAGATCAAAATATTTTTCTGTTTGAAAAAAATAGGCTGGAATAAAACTCACCCACTGTATTAAAAATATCAATAAGACTAAATTTAAAACAAGTGGTAAATCAGTCAATAATGCTATTTGAAAAGGTATATAAAAAGCTATTAAAGAAGATAATAAATTAAATAAAATATTTTTCATTTCATGTTTAAGTATGTTACAAATAAAAGCAAATATATGATAAGATAAGTTCTATACTGATTTCTNGTTTTAAGGTATTCATTATTATTAGGATATATATTNAATAATAACCCTTTTAATTCTTTGATAAAAAAAGGTTTNATNTTAATCTTCCAATCATTAGTTTCATAAACAATTTTTCTAAATTTATTTCTAAAGAAAGTACTTGGAAANCCCCANANAATCAAAATTATTAATAATACACTNTCCATTTAAGTTTACNATTGGGTAATTCAGTAAATAATTTATTGATTAAAATATTGATAAGGGTCTGCAATGGTTAAAATAATTTTTCCACCTGAATCTATAGAAATTGACTTGTAAATTTCTGAGTTGGGATCTAATAATTCTCTAATCTGAGCTGCCACTAACTTTCTTTTAGATTGTNTATAGGTGCTTAAAATATTTCCGTAAAAAGTTTTAAAACCTATTTTAAGAGACGATATTCCGAGAGCATTATCCTTTTCAGATGAATATACCTTAGTAGTAACTTGACTAAATCCCTTTTTTACTCTCCTATTTGATCTAACATTAGCATAAAAAGTAATATCATCTAAAACTATAAATTCTTCACACTCAGGATTTATATCCAAAGANGATGATAAATCAATTTTAAATAGATTTGTTAATGCATCTGCTTTATCTTCATTATTAGTACTTAATCTTGAAATAGAACTCAACTTATAATAACCTTCGTTGTAAGATTTATAGTTATTATAGTCATAATAGTAGTCTTGATAATTAGAAACNGAATTAATTTTATAACCTTCTTCATTACATTCTTTCATAAACATTAGAGATTCATTTATACTAGAATCAATCAAATTAGTAATTTTTAACTCACTCAATGAAACATTATATATACCTTTTTTTGTTATATTTTTTTTTATTGATTTAACAATAGATTCTACATCTAAATAGTCNGTCTCAANAGAAAAAATTCCACTCCCATAACCAGANTCCCATGACATTCTCTTTTCATAATAATCAGAAANTATTTCTTTGAANTGAGGATTTGACACATATTTTCCCTCATAATCAATAATCCCATGTGCTCTGATAGATCTATCATAAACAAATGCAATATTACCAAAAAAAGAAGATGCATTATCAAATTGTGGGTTAATTTCTAGTTTACCATCTCTGTTAATATACCCCCACTTTTTACCAACTTTAACCGGAGCTAAATCACTGTTATTAAAACCTCTATTACCGGCATCGTTGAACTGAGGGTTAATAATATATTTTCCATCATCATCAACCCAACCCCACTTTTTACCAACTCTTACTAAATATCTCTTTCCGTCGGGATAAATTTTTTCAAATTGAGGATTAACTTCNGTTTTTCCATCNTCATTTATTAAACCCCAGTTTCCTTTTTTACCAAATTTTGCAACCGCAACTCCNTTATTAAACGCTCCAATGTCTGTAAATTGTTCTTCAGCACCAAAATTATNAACTTCCTCACCATCATGATCTACTAAGAAAAATCCTTCAAAACCGTTTACATACGCAATTCCATTTNCAAAATGNGTTTTGATTTTAACTCCGTCATAACCAACTATTGCTTGATCAACGGAAACTCCATTTTTATCTATAATAGTGGCTTCAGTTGTATCATCATAATCNATAAACTTAAATGCTTTTCCATCTGAGAATCTAGAAATTGAATATGCGTCTGGAAATTCTAATACAACCTCAAGATCAGTGTTAATAGCCATGGGATAACCAAGATTATTTCTAACGATAGCTAATCCATCGCTAAAATCCATAGCTACATCCCACGTCTTATTGTAATCGTACTCACCCTTTTCGTTCACATATGTATAAACATCATTACCTTCACTATTTTCAATGACAACTCTTGCTAAACCATCATTAAATACATACGCCTCTTCAAACTGATTGTTTATTATAATATCCCCTTCTGAATTTAAGTAGCCCCAATCACCGTCAGAATTTTTAAAAGCAAATAAATCATGCTCAGAGCTTCCACCACATGAAGACAAGAAAATTAGAAAAAACAATGGTAAAAGATTAAATATTCTAAATAATTTTGGGACTTGAAATTGAATTATTTTTTTCATTATTTGATTATATATAAATTATTTTTAATNGTTATTTTAAATTACAAAAATCTAACAGAAAAAATTTCCCTATAGATTTGATAAATAGTTTCTGTCAGATTTAGCTAATTTTCTGTTAAATCTAATATGATAGTTAAGTCCAATCAATATGTTTAAATAACTCAATTCATCAAAATCAGAAATTAAATTAATTCCCCCATATAGATTAAAATAATTTTTCTCACCTTTTGGACGACCATCGGTTGTTATTAATGATAAATTAATTGAAGCAGTATTAAAATCAATTTGTTGATTATTAACATCCATAGGATCTAACAATTTACCATAAGAAAAGTCAAAAGCTCCTGCTGAAAAACCTACTTGA
Source organism: Flavobacteriaceae bacterium (assembly GCA_002697255.1). Taxonomy (GTDB): domain Bacteria; phylum Bacteroidota; class Bacteroidia; order Flavobacteriales; family Flavobacteriaceae; genus MED-G13. The sequence goes on from NZUH01000015.1 coordinate 64,127, forward strand.
ATTTCATTGAAATCAGTAGAAAATGGAAATTGATAATCAGAGCTTTCGTCAGAACCTAAATCAATAAATTTAGAGCTATTTACTTTATATTGAAAAAATACACTCAATCTTTTCTTTGGATTAAAATAAAATCTATATCCGAATTTATAAGAGGGTAATATTTTATCAAAATTAAAATTACTTGTTTCTGGATCTAAAAATATTTGTTCATCAGTAGAACTAATATTTCCAAAACTTGAGGTAGCATTTAAACCAAAGAAAAATTCTTGATTTTTTGGGCTTTTAAGTAATAATGATTGACGTTCTATTTTTTTTCTTTTTTCTGTCCAGATATCTTTTCTGTTATTGTATTTAGACTGATAATCTTCTGAAACAATCAAGTTAAATAAGTTATCTAATCTAGTTTTAGCCATATTTACTCGATTTTCTCTGATGTGTTCATTAAAAATCATATCCTGATTGTTCCATTCTTGTTTAATTTTAAATAATAAACCATCTAAAATTGATGAAATTTCTACACCTTCATTTGTTTTATCTCCATAGGTTCTTAATAAAATATTCAAATCTATGTAAGCTTCTTTGAGAAGGCCAGCTCGAATTTTACGATTAATATTGTTCTTTTGTTTATCAAAAACATAACTTAGTTTAGCAAACTCCGCTGACATAGCTGAATATTGAGCTAGTTTATCATTTAACATATTAATCTCAACTAATGAATAATTGTTTTCATTTACAACTAACGAATGCATTGATTCTAATTGTTGAGATTTAATATTAAATTTTTTTGCTTCCTGTCTATTAAAACTCTCTTTAAATGAATCAAAATTCCTTAATGCTGATGAAATTACCCTCAAATTAACATCTAATTCATTGTCTAATTGATTAACAGTTTGATCAACAAAATCTTGTTTGTTAATACTCAATATTACTATGTAATCGTTACTTTTTTTACAATAAGTTACCTCAGGATCATTAAGATAGCCGTATGAAATTATTGAAACATCTTCCCCAAAAGACTCGTTTGCATTGTTGCCTTCAATCGCATAAAAAACTTTAGATTCTTTTCTAACAGATGAACTAATCTGAGAAATAAGCTGTTGCTTTAATTCAATTCTATCATTCTCAGAAATATTATTGATTTGCTTTTTATTAATAACTTTTTCAATAAAATAGTTACTGCTATTTATTTTATCACAACCATTATCATTAAGTCTTACAGAAGAACATGAAAAGGAAATAAATAGAATAAAAAAAGAAAAAAATATTTTTTTCATTATTTGATTTTATTATCTAATATTTTGTTTTTCGATTCTGTATACACCCCAAAATTCATACTCTTCTCTTCCTGAAATATCTTTTCCGTAACTTAACCATTCGCTCTTCAATAAAAGTGCACTCTCAACAGCTGAATTTACTTGGTCAGAAATACGAGCATTAAATGATTCACTGAAGTTTCCTCCATCTTCACCACTTTGATTGATATTACTCTCACTTATAAGCTGAGATCTAACTTTTTGAGCTAATTCATTTTTAGCTTTAGTTAGTGTAGCAGATTTAATAGCACTTTTAGATCCTGTACCTCTAGTACTCTGGATAGAATAAAAATAAGTATTGTTATCCTGAAAATCTTCTTCGGCAAAAGGCATTTTTACAGTTTTTGCACCGCTATCTCTTTTAAAATTAATTGAACCACAACTACTTATCATAAAGATAACCGGTAACATTATTGCTATTGCTAATTTTATATTTTTCATGATTTTTTTTTTTTTCAATATATGAAAAAAAATACGAAAAATATAACTTAATTATATAGCACAATTAATACATAACCTACTGTTTGGTCTTATCATTAATCTATTAAAATTAATATTTGATCTACATTTCAGACATTTCCCAAAACTTTCACTATAAAGTTCAAGTTTCATTTTTTCTAATTGGATTAATTTTATCTTTGACTGTCTTAAAGCTGCTTCGTTAACACTTTTATTATTGATCGCATCCATTCTACTAACTCTACCAATTGCATCATCTGGAGATATCGGCTTACATAAATCAACATATTTATTAAGTGAGATTTTAGTATCTTTTATTTCTTGAGAAAGAATCTTTGAAAATTCCTTTTTTTCATCATGATTCATTTAAATAAAATTAAATTTTAAAATGATTATAAAGGCTTATGAAATACAATGAAATTGCTCCCCACATTAAATAAATAAAATGAGATGATGGAATCCAAACATATGCTAAAACTAAATTAGAAATAAGTAACAATCCTAAAACAATCAAATATCTTTTTCTAAATAAATTAATTTTTATAAAATATTTAGATGTAAATGATAATAGAAGAAGACCTATTGCAAGAACATACAATCCTAAAAAACGATAAATTTGGGTTAAGTATAAGATTAATGATTTATTACCGTCTATTAAAAAAAGATCTTCAAAGGTCATTTGCAACCTCTCTTCGTTAGCAACTTGGTCTAAAATCCAAGGTTCTGAACTAATTAACCATCTAATACCAGAAATACATAGAACTATAGATAGAATAATTAAAGGGTATCTGATGTAAGAAATCCTTTTATTTGTCATTTTATTTATTTGTTTTTTAAACAACCAATTATGGTTAAAGCAAAAAGCAGTAGAATTATTTTTCTTATAATAATAAATTTAATTAATTTAATCTGATAATCTAATTTATTACCGGAATTAATTTTGATGATAAATCTGGTCTAGACATATCTTTATCTAATGGAAACATAGGTCTCTTTATATTTTTGTAATCTAATCTGTATAAATCTTGATCAACTCCCCCAGGCGTTAATGCCATGATCCAATTTCCTCTTATTTCATATAATTCTGGTACTAAGTAACCTATCTTAACGATTAAGATATCAGTTCTTGATGGATATAGTTTTAAATCTGTAAAATCAGATAAATAATGATAAGGCTTTCTTTTTTTTGTTACTATAATCTTAATGCTGCCAACCTGAATTACAGCCTCAGCCTCGGCATTTGCATCTCCATATTTAATAGAAATTAATTTTCCTTTTAATTTAATAGGCGGAGAATATCTGTCGTCTATAATTGCACCTACGTCTCCTTCAATATAATCTCCTATTTTAGCATCAATAGCTTTTTTTATTAGATCTGGACCAGGAATTGAGGCATATATTACTTCCGGTCCATTTTCCTTTTTAAACTCATGCATTTTCAAAAGCTTATTAAGTGTCCATGTTACATCACCTGCTCCCCCTGCAGTAGGATTATCACCCATATCACTAATAATAAAAGGTTTATCATCAACTCTATTATTTAAATACTCAAATGCTTTATTTAAACTCTTTTTTAAAGTTGTAGTTGGAGCAACAAAATCAAATTCATTCCTTACATTCCAAAAATAATTTGCAAGTTCTTCAGCTCCTTTTTTAACATTTTTCTTATTATCTCCCACAGTCATAACAACTGCATGATTTCTTGGAGCATCTCCCCAAGCATAACCAACCCATATTGCAGCATCAATTACTCCATCTTTATTTTCAATATCGCTTACTTTTGCGTAAAGAGATTTTCCTGGCTCAACTCTTGTACTGGTTTGTTCACCTGGTAGTAATATAGGTATTGGAATCCAAGCCTTATATTTAGGCTTTCCTTCACCTGAAATAATTCTTTCAATTAAATTATCAAGAGCTCTTTTCTTTGACTCCATAGCATCTTCATGAGGAGCCATCCTATAACACGTTATAAGATCTGAATGTAAAGCTAATTTTTCAGAAACATTTCCGTGTAAGTCCATTGAAGTAGATATTATTGTTTTATTTCCAGTAATATCTCTAATTCTTTTTATAAGATCACCCTCAGGATCAATCATTCCTTCAACATTCATAGCTCCATGTATATCAAAAAACAATCCATCAAGTGGTAACACCTTTCTTGTTCTTTCAATTAGATCATTAACCATTAATTCATAAGCTTCTTTTGTAACCACGCCTCCAGGAATTGCTTTTCCAGTCATTGACGGAAACCAATCAGCTTTTTTTAGATATGAATCATCAAAAAAAGAATAATTTGAGAAAATATCATCCCCATACTTAATGTTAAATTCTTTTTCTGTAGTCTTTGCTGGAGAAAAAGTACTAGATTCAATTCCTAATCCTGCAATACCAATTCTTGGCATATTATCATTATTACATGAGTAAAAACATAATAATAGGAATAATAAATAAAGTGACTTTTTCATTTAATTCTTAATTATCTTATGCGTAGATCTGTTTATACCGTTTATTATATTGATTATATAAGTTCCTTTTTCTAAAAAACTAATATCAAGCTTATCTGTAACAAATTCATGAATTAAATGTTTGCCAAGAATATTATAAACTATTACTTCTAATTCTACGTCGCTATTAAAATATACAAAATTAGACGTTGGATTTGGGTATGAAATTATTTCATGTGAAAAATCGTTAATTGATAATCCACAATCATCACAGTCAGCAGAAGATCCTACAGTTACTGTTATTGTAAAGTCATTCCCTATACAACCGTCTGATGATGATGGTGAAACAGTGTATACTAAATCAGCACAACTTGAAGAAGTATTAGTTAAATTATTTCCATATATAGAAGAACCAGAACCATCAAGCTGTCCAGTAATTACATTTGACAAATCAATTACTGTCCAAGTATATGTGACTCCTACTGGAACATTTCCATAAATATCATCTGGTGTAACATCAAAACTATCACCGTTACATAAAGATAAATATATATTATCAATCTGTGGCTCTGGATTAACAGTAATGGTAATTATAAAGTCTTCACCAACACACCCATCTGCTAAATTGGATGGCGTAACTGTGTATGTTAAAGTAGCTGATGAACTCGTGATATTGGTTAATGTGCCTGAAATGCTTGACTCATTAGCTCCCGATTGACCTCCTGTAATTGCACCCGATGGGTTACTAACTGGATTACTCCAGGAATAACTACTAGCAACAGGAAAAATATCAGAAAAGCTAAATACTAAAACTGAAATCCTATTTTACTATCAAGAGTAAAATAAAATTATTACCAGTTTAAATACTTCTATATCTTCTTAAACCAGTCCAAGCAACTCTTTTAGTATTTCCTATATATAATTTGGTTTCAACTCTATTGTTAAATTCATTTCTCACCGAATTTAGTTGAACATTACCATTGTCTTGATTTTTCATTATATAAATGTTATTAAAATAATTCGGGCGCGAAAATAATATGAAAAATTGGATTTATAAGTTTTTATTTTAAAAAAAATAATAAAATATTGAATCTAGAAATTAATCGTATGTTGTCCATATATTATATATTGTAAATTTGTAATATGAAAAATAATGATAACAACCCATTAGGGTTAGAAAACAAACTATACACTATTGAAGAATTTGGGTCTGCTATAAGAAATAAATTCGGAGGGGATAATCATATTTCTAATATTATTTTAGGGGAATTATTTCTTGCTAAATATCCCTCTTATTCTTGTAGAATTAAGAAACCTGAAAACCATATCAATCAAAAAAGCTGTGGTTGTTGTTAATATAAAAGATAAATTAATCTCTTATATACTGATAAAAATTAAGGA
>NZUH01000016.1 GCA_002697255.1 Flavobacteriaceae bacterium
AATTGGGATGCTTATTTTAATTAATCCAATTTTTAAGTTTATAAAATCAAAAACTACAATTGATCCAATAAAGTTTAAAAAAGTTAGCAAACTTATAACAACGGGAATCTATAAATATTCAAGAAATCCAATGTATTTAGGTTTGTTGATGATCGTTATTTCATCATCAATATTTTATTTAAATATTTTTTCAATAACAACCCCTTTCTTTTTTTATTTTTGGATAAATAGATTTCAAATTAAAAGAGAAGAGATTTTCCTTACAGAAAAATTTGGCAAAGAATATTTATTATATAAGACTAAAACAAGAAGATGGATGTAGTAATTGCTTTAGCTTTTTCATTCTTTACTCATCAAATAATGATAGGTACTTGAATTTCCTGTAGTCACTACATAGGCTTGCTCAAATTTATATCCGTTTTTAGTCATAAAGTTTAAAGCATCAATCATAGAATTAAATTCAACTTTTTTATTGTCTTTATTTAATATTGAAAATTGTTTTTTAGAACTTCCAAATAGCTTAGTGCTTTGCCCAAAGTCAATGTTAATGGTAACTTTACTTGAAAGAACTTTTGAGGTTCCTACTATTTGAATATACTCAGAGTCAATCTCTGAAAAGGGCACCCCATTTATAGATTGAGAGTATGTAGAAAAGGAAAAAATGAATAAAAGAATAAATATTATATTTTTCATATTGTTTGTTGTTTAATGTATGTGCAATTTAGTGAAAAAGTTGTTTATGGTTTTACAAGCCGTATGTTGCTATATAAAAATGAAAAGGTTCGAAAGAGAGCCAACCATAGCAATCAATCAAACCAATTCTTTTTGTGTGGTGCGAATATATATAAATTAAATTACAAATGGAATAAATAGTAACAGGATTAGCTTTTTCATATCGTATGTTTCTTTTTTTACATCAATTAAAATCCGCCTAGAAAATCTGCAACCATCCAATAATAAGATTCACCTGTCCTAAATCATCTGTTGGGAGATAGTGTATTTCAGTAAATAGGGGGAGACTGGTTTGTGAGCCCTGCATAATTTTAAACTTAAAATATACATTGGTATTAACAACTAAATCTCCAGAGCTGTTTATAACCGTAGCTTGGTAGTTAAAACCTTGTGGGACTTGGGCGTTTAATTTTGTTAGTGATACTAAAGTTAATAATAGTATGGTGTAAATATTTTTCATTTGTTTATGGTTTATCGTGTTTTGGGAAATAATCGTTTTTCCAAAGATAGATTAGAAAAATAATTCCGATACCTATAGAAATAAGAAATCCGTTCAAATAAGTATCAAGTCCATAACGGATATATTGAATCAAATTGTATAAGAAGAAAACATCAGCGATAACAATCAGAAAAAAGATAAAATGATTTGAGTTTTGAGACTTAAGTTTTTTCATTTTTTTAGATATTTATAAAGAAAGAAAATTAAACTAACTAAAATTAAGAATAGAAAAGTAAGAAAAAAACCATCATTTAGCACAGAATTTTTTAATGTATCTGCATGTAATAGCATTAGCTTTTTCATACGGTGTGTTGGTTTATATCCAAAAGAAATAGTAAAGTATTCCTAAACATATTACTGTTACTAAAACAACAAATAAAACTCCTGCTAAATTGGATTCATTTGTGTCTTTATTATAAATAAATTCTTTTAGTTTCATATAGTATATTGGTTTATTTGACTGCTTTAATATATTCTACTTCTAAATTAAATCTACCTTCCTGTTTGTCAGAAATATGAAGGCTTAACGAATTTATTTTATCAAGATCTAAGTCTGGATAATTTGAATAAGTGTATCCTCTCCAAGTTGGTCTAAAATCTTCAACTGGAAGATTTACAATTATCCATTCATTTTTTTGAGACTTAAAATCAGAAGAATAAGAAGCGCGGATATTTTTTTGCCTTAATCTAAGTTTATAATTATTCCCATCACCTTTTAATTTAATCTCAAAAAACTTAATACCACTAAGATTCCCTTTTCGAATTTCTAGCCTTGACGAAGCAAACCCCCCGTTATTTTCAAGAGATAAATAACCTTTAAAAATTAAATGTTTTTTGTCATTAATTAAAATAGTTGAGTTGGAAACACCCCCCATAACGTCATCGTTGACGATAGTCCAGTTTTTTATTCCGATATCTTTAGACGGATTAATCAAATCAAGACTCTGGGAGCTCATGGGGACTGTAAAAAATAAAGATACAAATAGTAATAGTATTAGTTTTTTCATATCGTATGATAATTATAATATTAAGTTACCCTTTTTATATTTTTTGATTTGTCTTTTAATAAGGTTCTGAAATAGTGTTTTGTCATCATAATCTGATTCATAAAAAAAATCTTTCTTTAAGTTTACAGACTCACCATTTTGATAAAAAGTTGGTGTTATATAGATTACTTCAGTTTGATCGTTTTTAGACAGACTTGTTAATTTTATACCATTTTTTGTTGAATAATAGAATAAAGAAAAATTGATTCTGTGTTTTTTCCTAGCGTCATAAACTTCTGTTTTTCCAAGTGTATTATATTTTGGATATACTATATCCCCAACATTGACATATATTTCATTTTTATTAAACCCTGAGTATAAAGCTATTGTTCCATCATTATGTTCTATTTTAACGGAGTTCATTTTGTTATAATATGTGAATGTTTTTGTGGTGTCAACATTGTAGTCTCTAATTACATCTATAACAACTCCTTTTCTAACAGGAAATATTTTTTGAACTTCATCACTTGAAAATGAGTAAGATTTCCATCCTTTTGGCTCTTCTTGGTTTGAGTAGGTTGAGCCTAAATATGAAAGCTCCTCTACAAACATTTGAGTTTCTTTTTTATATGGCAATATATAAATAAAGTCATCATCTACTTTTGGATTTATATTATGATTAAAAAACAAATAAGAATAATTAAACCCTATATTTTGTTCGTTATTCATAGGCTTAAGTTTAAACAACTTACCCTCAGGTTTTGAAACTTTTTCTACCACCCTTGTTGAGCTCATAGTGTTCTCTAAAAAACTAAAATTAACTATCACTGTGATTGTATTTGCGCTCAAGTTTTTATACGAAAAATCAACAGTTTTATCATCATTTACTTTATGTTCAATTTTGAAGTCCTGAGCGATTATTACATATGGAATAAATAGTAATAGTATTAGCTTTTTCATATCGTTTCTTATTCTTTAATTAACACACCATCTTTATAATTCTCAATTTTTTCTATTTCACCATTTTTGTTATAAAATATCGACTCACCTTGTCGTAAACTACCTACATAGTTGTATTTGGCTTTAATTGCTCCACTTTCGTAGTAAGCAATCACTTCACCTTGAGCTTTATCATCTACAAAGTTGAGTTTGTATTTAACTTTTCCGTTTTCGTAGTATTGAATCTCTTCCCCTTGTTTTTTACCGTCTATAAGTTTGTATTTGTATTTAACCGCTCGACTTTCGTAGTATCCAATCACTTCATCTTGTAGTAACCCATTTACAAAGTAGGCTTTGCGTTTAATTGCTCCACTTTCGTAGTATTCAATCACTTCACCTTGTTCTTTACCATCTATAAGGTTGGCTTTGAATTTAACTGCTCCACTTTCGTAGTATTGAATCTCTTCACCTTGTTTTTTACCATTTACAAAGTTAAATTTGTTTTTAACTTCTCCATTTTCGTAGTATTGAATCTCTTCACCTTGTTTTTTACCATCTATAAGGTTGACTTTGAATTTAACTGCTCCACTTTTATAGTACTTAATCACTTCTTCGGTTTGCCCAAATGATACAAGTGGAATAAAAAGTAATAGTATTAACTTTTTCATTTTTTCTTTTCTTTAAAATAGATATATGCAGATAATATAGCAAATGCAAAAATAATTCCCATTATCATATAACCACTCCATTTTGGCATTACATATAAATCGGTTACCTTACCAATAACCCGAACAACAATACTTATCCCCCAAATCACACCTAAAACATCTCTAATCTCTTTTAGCTTTTTCATTATTGACAGTTAGAATTTAATCTATACAAACTATATTCAGGCATTTCAAAATATGCTTCACCACCATCACATTCAAATGTCACAGGAGTTATCAATTCATTGCCAAAATGTAAATCAACAGTCAAAATATTATCTTCAAATGCGTAAGGATTGGTTGTAGGTAAATGATTTCCATCATTAGCTTCATATGAGTTATATAATGCATTACAATCACCTTCTATACAATAGTAAGTATAGCGCACCCCATCCTCATAGAGATACATTGTATTGCCCTCAGGCACAGTTCCTTCTATAAGCCATTTACCTTCAATTGAATAATTTGGTTCACTTATTATTTCCTCACCATCACTACAGGCAAAGAAAAGCGGAATAAAAAGTAATAGTATTAGCTTTTTCATATCGTTTCTTAATCTTTAATTAACACACCGTCTTTTAAATCCTCAACTTCTAAGCCTCTTAAGTAGATTAGAGATGATTTGATAATTATAACTAAATTATCTAGCGCTCTTTAAAATTTCATTAAAAACTACTTTGGCTATTTGAACAAATTCATCTTTTCGTTTAGGGTTTGAGTATTTCAAATACATTTTTTGTTTAGTAGTAAATTTAACAACCATAGAATTGTTTTTTAAAATAATTCCTGTAAAACCACCAGTATCTATACGAAATGTCCAATTGGCATCATTATTTAATCCAATTCCCAATTCAAAAAAAACATCCCTCCATAACTTTATATAATCATAAGCTGTACCATTTAAATTCGCCTTCATCATAGCATAGTTTACCATTTTATTTGCAGTTTCTAAATTTAATGTTTCACCATTATAACCTCTGTTAATTATTTTTAAATCAAGTTTTTTAGCAATTTTTTTATAGGTTTTTTCCTTCATCCCCATTTGATTAGGACTTAATGCTTGTCCAAAAGAATTTAAAGAAATAAGTAAAGCGAGTGTAAATAAGATGTTTTTCATAGTTAGTTGTTTTATTTATCTACAAGTTAGTGAAAAATTTGCCTATGATTTAGACTCTTTAAAGAATTTAAACAAACAAGTATAGCGCCTATTACTATTCCTCCCCATACAAATGGTTCANCTAATTCAATATCATATGCCCTACAAATAATAAATGCAATAACGCTAATACTTAAAGAAAAGATACAAGCAACTTTATAAGTACTTTTCATATCGCATGTTAATTATGAAACCTTGTCTAAAATCTTTTGTAGTGTATCAATAAGTTTCTTATTACCTCCATTAGCTTTTTTTAATTCTTTAGAAATTGTTTGAGATATATTATTTATTAAATCTTTGTTTTTTGTTCCCATATAAAGCTTTTAGTTGTTTAGTTTAATGTTTTCTTTTGTCTAAATTTTTGAATAGTATTATTTAAAATATCTCCTACATAAATATCACCATTATTATTAATTTGAATATCATGGTATCTTGCTTTTGGTCCGTTGTAATNACCGCTTCTGCCAAATTTTGATTTCATATTTAAATCTAAATCAAACTTAATAATATCAGATCCCAACGGTATCAAATTTTCATATCCTATATAGTCTATTCCAAAAAGATAATCATTATTTACGTTAACAGAGTATAATTGTCCAATTATCTCATTTTTCCATTCAGCGATAAAGTTTCCTAACGAGTCATATTTTTGAATCTTGTTATTTTCTCTGTCGGCGACGTAAACATTACCTTCCATATCCAAGTCTATGCCGTGAGGAATATTAAATTCATTTTTATTTTCTCCAAATACACCCCACTCAAAAAGATATTCTCCTGATGATGAAAACTTTACAATTCTACTATTTCCATACCCATCACTTACATAAAAGGACCCATTTTCTGAAACAGCTAAGTCTGTAGGTAAGTTAAAGTGTAATGAATCTTTACCCGGGGTATTTTCTACTCCAAGAACCATCAATTCATTTCCGTTTGAATCAAATTTAATTACCTGATGTAAACCTACATCAGTTACCCAAATATTATCCTCCTTGTCTATTTCTAATCCGTGAGGCATTATAAAAAGATCGGAACCCCAAGATTTAATTATTTCTCCTGAAACTTTATCTATTTCAATAAAGGTATCTTCAATAATTTTTTCTTTTGGCATTGGTACTTGCCAAGATCTTGATCCTCTGTGAAAAACAACCAAATTCTCATTTGATTTCAGTGCAACACCTGTAGGGTTTCCAAACACATAATCGTCAGGTATTTTTAACCAATTTTCAATTAGCTCATATTCATCAGTATATTTAGTTGATTTGCTGCAGGAAAAAACAATTGGAATAATCAGTAATAGTGTTAGCTTATTCATATCGACTTTTATTTNTTTTTATAAAAATGAATACCAAATAAAATTAATGAAGTTATAACAAAAAATAACTTAATATATTTTGGAGCAAAAGGCCCAACATCAAAGAAAACATTAAGGGCTTTTTCGCTAATCAATAATATGATTATTACAGATGCAATTTTATAAAGCGGTTTTTTCATTTTTTCTTTTCTGAGTTTTTAAAATAGAAATAAAATATAATTAATAAAGTAATAAAAACGATAATGCCAACCAAGCTATCATCCCCGTTATCATAAAGTCTCATTGGTGATTGAGAAAATGAAATAAGCGGAATAAACAGTAATAGTAATAACAGTTTTTTCATATCATATGGCTCTATACACTTAATAGAGAAACAATAACAATCATACCAGCTGCAGCTGCTATCCAGGCACCTCCTTTAGCAACATTACCTAGAGTTTTAAGGATTGAAAACTTTACAACTTTGACTTCGTAAACATCTTTCTTAAGTATTGTTTGTGTACTCCCATTATTTTCTAAAATTATTGTTTTATCATCTTTAGAAACTAATTGGCCATTAAATTTTGATCTATCAAGCATTTCAACTTGAATCTTTTGTTTTTTATTATTTGAAATATTATCATAATTCACTGATTTGTAACTAAAACAACTTTGAAATAAAATTAAAAATGATAATAAAATAAAAAGGTTTTTCATAAAGTTCAATTTATCTACAAGTTAGTGAAAACTTGTTTAAGTGATATCGTGTATTGGTTTAGTAAACTATTTTTTAGGCTATTTCAATCTTATTCTTTCTTCTCTATTTGCTAAATCCCATGCTGTATGGAAAATCAATTTCACTCTTTTTTTATATACATCGTAAAGAATCTTTTCAGCCGTATCAGTGGGCTGATGATAATCTTCATGCACTCCGCTAAAATAAAAAATAGCAGGAATGTTATTTTTAACAAAATGATAATGATCTGACCTATAATAAAATTGATTTGGATCATTAATATCATTAAATCTAAAATCAAGTTCTAGGTTTGCATAATTTGTATTGGCATTAATATTAATATGATGCAAGTCATCTGATAGTATATCTGAACCAATTATATAAATATAATTAAGATTTCTAATCCCTCTGTTTGGGTCGGCTCTTCCCATCATATCCATGTTTAGATTTGCAATTGTTTGCTTTAAGGGAACTAGTGGCTCATAATCAGCATAATATTGAGATCCAAGTAATCCTCTTTCTTCGGCTGTAACATGCAAAAAAACAATTGATCTTTTAGGTCCATAACCTTGTTTTTTGGCTAATGAAAAAGCTTCAGCAATTTCTAACATTGCAACAGTCCCAGAGCCATCATCATCAGCACCATTATAAATCTCACCATTNTGAATACCCACATGATCTAGGTGGGCTGTTAAAATTATATACTCATCTGGAAATTTACTTCCTTTTATGAAAGCTACTACATTATCAGCAGTAAATTTTTTTACATTTTTTTTAAATTTCATAGTTAATTTTAGATCATCATCAAATAAGAATTCTTTATGTTCTTTTGAGAATAATAATACTTGAAAATTATTTTCCTGATCNTTTCCTAATGCCATTCTTTGTTCTCCTTTGCCAGAATCACTGTACTGAAATCTGTATCTGTATTTTCTAAAAAGTGATTCNTCAACCAATATCATAGCTAAAGCACCTTTTCTTTTGGCAACATTTTTCTTTAGGCTTATTTCTTCTCTAGAATTAGACCATTTAGATTTATTATTTCCATTTATAAAATAATCTTGATCCTTATTTAANGGCTCACCACCTGAAACAACAACAATTTTTCCTTTTACATCTTTATCGTTGTAATCATTATATTTTGGATCGTCAATACCGTATCCAACAAATATCATTTCTGCCGAATCATAATTCGTATCAGCTCCGTTAGAGTATGAAATATAATCATCATAATAAGTAAAATTATTATNAGAGATAGATAAACTAATATCAGGNTTACTTTCTAATTGTAGTGGAACAGACTGAAGATAACTATTCTTTTTTACAGACGGAATTCCTAAATTATTGTAATGATTTGCTAAATATTCAACAGCTAGTTCCTGACCCTTACTTGGGGTTCCACGTCCTTCAAATTCGTCAGATGAATATATGTATAGCTTTTCCTTTAATTCATCTATTTTAATCGAATTTGAAGCATTCAATAATATGTCATTCTGTGCGTTAGAAAAAACAAACGACAGTAAAAATATTTTTAATAATATTGTTCTCATTTTTAAAATTTTAAATCTTTTTATATACGTCCTCTAGTGGAACTCTAAATTGTTCGGTATAGACACCTTTTTCTGATCTTACACCACATCCAATGATCATATTAATTTCAGCTTTTCTAGGTAGTTTTAATATCTTTTTTACTCTGGTTGTATCAGAGCCCTCCATCGGACAAGTATCATATCCAATTTCTGACATACTTAGCATAAAATTTTGAGCAGCTAATGCCATACTTTTATGAATAATTACTTTTTGATCTGTGAATAAAACTTCTCTATAGACGGGTCTAAATAATCCAATAAAAAAAGATAATATCTTCTTATATATACCAATTAATCCTAGAAAATCATTATAAATTATTGGCATTAGTTTTTTATAATAGTTTCTGGATACTTTTCTTCTCCTAGCTACGTCTATTCCTTCTTTTTCTTGCTTATCAAACATAGACTCAAGAAAGTTTAAATTTTGTTTTGCCCGTTGTTTCCATTTATCTCTTCTTGTAATAAAAACAACCATATTAACTGCAGTTTTTGCAGCGTTTTGATTAAAGCATGCTTTTGATATTCTTCTTAATATTTCTTTATCTGTGATATGATAGAATTCCCAGAGCTGCATATTACTACTATTTGGAGCTAGTGTTGCATTTTTGATGCAATTTTTAACTTTTAATTCATCAATTTGAATTTGTTTATATTTTCTTACTGATCTTCTGTATTCAATTGCTTCACTTACTGTTTTTGCCATAATTTATTTTATTATTTCTAGTCCTTTTTGTGGTTTTGCAATAATTACTCCAAGATCTAATTTATAATTTAATTTATATTGTTTTTTAATTAATCTTATAAATTTTTTGGTAAATTTTTTATTTATAAGATTAATAGTACAACCACCAAATCCACCTCCCATCATTCTTGCACCTAAAATACTATCATATTGTTTTGTATATTCAACTAAAAAATCTAATTCTTTACAACTTACTTCATAATTATTTTTAAGCCCATTGTGAGATTCATACATAAGTCTTCCAAATTGATTTAAATTATTTTTTTCAAGATGTTCGGCAGACTTAATTGTTCTTTCATTTTCTTTAAATACAAATAGTGCTCTTCTGTAAATTTTATTTTTTAATGCATTTTTTGATTTAGTAATATCATCAATAGATACTTTGGATAGGTTTGAATAATTCGCATCTACTACTTTGTTTATAATTTCAAGAGCTTGTTTACATTCATCGACCCTACTATTATATTCTGTATTTGCTAAATTGTGCTTAATATTAGTGTCAAGCAATAATAATTCATAATCCTTTAGATTAAGTTTTATAAATTTTCTTTCTAAATTATCACAATTAAGTAAAATAGCTTTATTTTTTTTTGCGTTAAGAATAGTATATTGATCCATAATTCCTCCTAAAACACCAATATATTTATGCTCAACATTTCTACTTAAACTTATTATTTCTGAATTATCTAATTCTATATTATTTAGAATGCTTATTCCTTTTATCAGTCCACACACTAGGGCAGAAGAAGAACTAATTCCCGCTCCAGATGGTAGTGATGATGTAATATTACATTTAAAGTTGTTTATGGTTTTTTTTATATGCTTTAGTTCATTAACAACTCCTAAAACGTAATTTTCCCAATGTTTTTGACTTTTTTGATATTTTTCAGAAGTGTTAAAAATCATTGAATAGCCTAAATCAGATGTCACATTTGATTTTTCAGAACAATTTTCAAAATAAAGATTAACAGATAAGTTTATAGCACATGGTAGGACATAGCCACCATTGTAATCCGTATGCTCACCGATTAAATTTACTCTTCCGGGTGATTTAATAAATACTTTCACGAAAATTAAACTTAAGTTTTTCTATAATTTTTTTCCCAATTCCATGCTGATAATAAGGCATCTTCTAACGAATAATTCGGCTTCCAGTGTAAATATTTTAGCGCCTTTTCGTTATCAGCATATGCTGCTGTTATATCTCCAGGTCTTCGTGGACCAATTTTATATACGACTTTCTTACCTGTAACTTTTTCAAAAGAATTTATTATTTCCAACACACTATTTCCTTTTCCTGTCCCAATATTAAAAAACTCATTGTTTACTCCCTTATTATCTAAAAGATAGTTTAATGCGCATGTGTGTGCCTTAGCTAGATCAACAACATGTATGTAGTCTCTAATACAAGTTCCGTCAGGAGTATTATAATTATTTCCAAAAATCGTTAATTTTCCCCTAATTTTTGCAGCGGACTGTGTTATATATGGAACCAGGTTTTGTGGTTCTTCTTTTGGTAATTCTCCAATTTCACCAGATTCATGTGCTCCAATAGGATTAAAATACCTAAGAGAAACAACATTAAATTTTGAGTTTATTTTTGAAAAGTCAGTAAGAATATCTTCGCAAATTTGCTTTGTATTTCCATAAGGTGATAATGCAGGTTTTTTAATTTCATTTTCAGAAATTGGTAAATTTTCTGATTGACCGTAAACAGCACATGATGAACTAAATATAAAATTTATTTTCATTTTTCTTTCATTTATCTCTGATAAAAGGTTTAGTAATGAAATAATATTATTTTGATAATAGCTTAATGGATCTTTAACACTTTCGCTTACATTCTTTAATGCAGCAAAATGAATTACACCTTCAATATTAGGGTGTTTTTTAAATAAGCTTTTAACATCATTTAAGTTACATAAATCTAGTTTTTCAAATATTATTTTTGAAAACCCGATCTTATTTATTCCTTTTAAAGTAGATATGTTACTATTTATAAGATTATCTACAATCACCGTTTCATAATCTTTAGACAACTCAATAGCTGTGTGAGATCCAATATACCCTAATCCTCCAGTTACTAATATTTTCATTTTTTACTTTTATTTGATTCCAAACCTCCAAAATCTGTTTCAGATATTCTTCTCATATCAGCTAAAGATAATTCATTTCCATATTCTTTTTTTAAGTTATATAATTCGGTTTTTAATTTTTTTACAATATTTTGATGATCATCTGAGTAAAATAAATTTTTTAACTCATTAGGATCTTCTTGTAAATCATATAGTTCCCAAACATCTATATCATAATAAAAATGAATTAATTTATATCTTTTATTTCTAATCCCATAGTGAGGTTGTACATGGTGATAAAAAGGATATTCGTAATAGTGATAATACATGGACTGTCTCCAGTTTTCATTTTTGTTTTCCGTAAGATTATTTAAAAAACTATTTCCTTGTACACTGACAGGTATATTTATCCCTGCAATATCTAAAATTGTAGGAGCAAAATCAATATTCGTAATTATATCTTCATTAATTGTATTTGGCTTTATTTTACCAGGATATTTGATTATAAAGGGCATTCTAATTGATTCTTCATACATAAATCTTTTATCAAACCATCCATGTTCACCAATGAAAAAACCCTGATCAGATGCGTAAATGACAATTGTATTTTTATCAAGATTTTTTTCATTTAAATAATCTAATACTTTTCCAATATTGTCATCTACAGATTTTATTGTAGCCAAGTAGTCTTTAATGTATTTTTGAAATCTTAGTTTTTTATTTTCATAACTTGAAACATTTTCATCTAACTTTACAATTTCATTTCTTTTAAAACCATATGAAAGCCATTTTCTAGTTTCATTTTTATTTAACGAGTCTGGTGGAATCAATTTCATATCCTCTCTACAGAAATAGTCCATTGTCATTTCTGTATTCCCAGCGGTTAACTCTCTTGTAGCATAATCATCATTAAATGTGATAGGATAGGGGAGCTCTACATTTTCCCATAGTTCTTCATATTTTTTATCGGGTGACCATTCTCTATGAGGTGCCTTGAATTGTAATAAAAGGCAAAAAGGTTCATCGTTATCAGATCTATTGTTTAACCACTCTAATGCAAAGTCCGTGGTTAAATTTGTAGCATACCCTAATTCTTTTTTTTCTGTTCCATTATCGTTATAAACAGGATCCCAATAAAATCCTTGTTGTCCTCTTGAAACGTGATATTTATAATAATCAAATCCAACTGGTTCTGAGGCTAAATGCCATTTACCAACCAATGCTGTATTGTAGCCTTCTTTTTGAAGTTCTTGAGGAAATGTCCATTGTGAATTGTCAAATTCACCACCTTTATAGTTTTTAAAATAACCATTAATATGATTATAATTTCCTGTTAGAATTGATGCTCTGCTTGGCCCACATATTGAGTTAGTTGCAAATGTATTTTTTAAAATTGCCCCTTCTTCAGCAATTTTATCAATATTAGGAGTAGGAGCTATATCTTTATATAATCCTCCATAAGCTGAGATTGCATTAGTAGTATGATCGTCAGAAAGAATAAATATGATATTTGGTTTTTTCTTTTTTTTAGAATTATTAGTTGTTTTTAGATCGGTTTTTAAATAAAGACCGATTATAGAAAGTCCAATAATAATTTTAATAATTAAATTCATTTAATTTTTTTTAACAATTTATATAAAAAAAATGCCAGGTAAAATATTTACCTGGCATTTTTATAATATTATAAACTTAATAAGTTATCTAACGACTAGTTTAGATACTTTACTTTGTCCATTAATAGTAACTTTAAGCATATAGAACCCACTGTTAAATGAACTTACATTTAATGTATTTCCGTTTAATGAGGTATCCATAACTTTTCTACCATCTATTGTATATACTTGAATTTCTTTTAATCCTTGAACCGGAGATAAAATAGTAACATAGTTACCGTCTACCGGGTTAGGATATACCATCATATCAAGTATTTCATTTTCATTAGTAGATAAAGCGTGTGCGTCAGTTGTCAACATTGAGTACCAAGAATTTCCTTCAGAACCAACATTTCTAACATAAATTGTNTTAGCTGTTTGATCTAAAATTTGATAAACTTGAGCACCTGTTGATGTATAGAATCCTAAAGCACCCACCGTTGCAAATTCAATTGTACTGTATGTACCATCATTTCCTAATACATATGTATCTGTAAAGTCATCTAATGGGTAATTCCAGTACTCATTATAATCATTATCTGCATTGTATGCGATACTTCCATCTGGATCAAAGGCTGCATCAATTTCTGGTTTTTTACCCATAATTGTTCCATCTTCACCAGTATCAAATGTAAAGTTACCGTCTTCTGTAAAGAACATAAGATCATCAACCATACCATTATTAACACCTGATGGATTAGGGAATGCAGCATTNTTGAAATCTTCGTATGCTGCAGAATTCCACCACTCAGCATTCATTGCTCCTCCAGAACCAACTCCTCTGTATCCAGCAACTTCATATTGATATCTTAATCCACCTTCAGCGTAAAGATCGAAACTTGCGCTACAATCTGCAAATGGATATGGACAACTTGACTCACATGTTGTAGTCGTGTCGTCAGTACAGTTAACTGTACCGTATGTCCAATCGCCATTTACTTTATAAGCCCATGAATCCATATATTCCCAAGCTTCACCTGTACCATCAACATTTGGATCTCCAAATGTTTCAACAAGTCCACCTAAGAAATATAATTCAATAGCATCATCACCATTTTGCGAAATATCTGTGCTAGCTTCAAGCATCTGGTCAAAAATAGCAGATGCATTCATATAAGAGTTCATTGCATCAAAAGATCTAGCAACTAAGATATGCTGTCCAGCAGTTGCTGATCCAGCAGGAAGTGAATACTCTTCACCATCTGTTCCTCCACCATTATTTGCAACTCCTATACCATATTGAGATAAATCATCAACATCTTGGTTTACGTATAAATGTATTGCTTTACCATCAGAACCTCCACTTGGTACTGTGAAGTCCATTATACCTTGAAGCATAATAGCAGGATCGCCTTCTGGACAACTACCATCTGTTTCACAACTACCAAAACAATGTTGTAGTGTTGAATCAGCAGTAACAGCTCCTAATATCCTATCATTATAGTTATTTGGATCAGCACATTCTTGACCTTCTAGGTTTTCTTTTGCATCCCAATCACTTGAAGAGGTTGGACTATTTAAGAAAGTATAATTTCCTGAAGTACCATCAGCAACTTCTACGGTTACTTCCCATGTTCCATCTCCGTCATCATCTGACATTGCATAAGCGTTAGCGCCACCAAAGACACCACCACCTAAGTACATACCATTTTCACCTACCGAAATGTTTGCAGTATTAACCGTCATTGTAAGCATGTATGTAACTGTATCTGAAGAACACTCACCTGTACCATTTCCAGAGCATTCTCCAAAGCAAGCAAGTAGAGTAGTATCAGCAGTTACAGGGTCTAAAATTCTATCATTGTAGTTATTTACATCTGCACAATCTTGACCTTCTAGGTTTTCTTTAGCTCCCCAGTCGCCTCCATCGTTCGGGCTATTTAAGAAGATGTAGTTACCTGTTGAACCTTCTGGTAAATCGATAGATCCAACATAAACACCATCACCGTCATCGTCAAGAAGCTGTAATGCTTGTGCATTTCCTAATACACCACCACCAGCGTAAAGACCGTTAGCGCCTACACCACCTATAATGGAAGATGTATTTACTGAGAATGTAACTGTATACGTTTCTCCTGGCTCTTCACCAATACATAAGTTCCAGTATACTGTTTGTAAAGTCAAGTCTGCACCAGCAACAGTAAATGCTCTGTTTTCATAAGTACCATCATCTGCATTTTCTGCACATGCTGGAGTACCATCGCCTGGCCATTGTTCTTGGTTAGACCATCCGTTAACAGTAAACTTATATTCATAATCACCATCATCTAATGGAATTGTAACAGTCCAGATCCCGTCTCCATCGTCATCAGACATTGGAATACAGTCACCACACCATCCAGCAAAGCTACCATTTAAGTGAACTGTATCATCAGCACCTAAACCTCCAGGATAATTACTCATGTCTACACTAAATGTAACATTAGATTGTGAAGAAGCACAAGCAAATGCAAATGTCATGTCTCCGTAATTTACAGAACTATCATTTGAAACAGTAATAGTCATTGTCCCGTCAGCTGTGTAAACAGCATCTTGGAATACTCCGTCAACTTCTGCATTAACAGTAGTTCCTGTAGAATCAGTTATTGTCATTGAATCATAATTTGATTCAAGTTGACCGTTAACAGTTACAGAAACATTTTGACCAGCTGAAGCTGTTACAGTAAGTGTATATGTATTACCATTTACCTGTGTATATGTTACTGTGTCTCCACATGCAGCAGTTCCATCAAAAGTTGAGAATGCTACAGTAGATTCAACTGCAGGGTCTAATGGGTTATGTGATGCGTCAACTAATGAGAATACGATAGAATGATCACCGTTAGGTAAACCAGTTAAAGTAAGATCATCTGCTGAGTAAATCATAACTGTACTACCACCGTTTAGTGAATAGTGAATATGTCCATCAACACCTGTATCGCCCGAAGCACCTACAGTAAAGTTCTCTATATCAAATGAGAATGTAGCAGAACCACCATCAGTAGTTGCTGAAACTTCCATTGCAGGANCAGTAGGAGCCTCTGTTACAGAAACGTTATCAATTTCCCATGTGTCAGAATAATCACCTTGATATCTAAATGCAATACCTGTAGTTGTAGAAGGAATACTAAATTCTTTAACTTCTTCAGAGCTAGGAGCAACACCTTCTGTTAATACAGTCCATGTTGCAGCAGCTACGTCACCAGCATAATCACTTGAGATTAATACTCCGTGATATGTATAGTATGTTGGGTAACTACCTCTTTCACTATAAGAAAGTAAAGGAGATGTTAATCCTGACATATCTAACATAGGAGCAACTAAATAATTATCAACACCTGTGGCTACATTATCATCAGCATGATACATAACGATTGAACCGTTTGTTCCATTTGCTAAAATCCATCCTTGTGAAGCATCACCAGCTTGTAATAATGACCAGTCAGACGCATCAGCATCTTCAAAATCATCAGACCAAGGAGCGACTACGGCTGTTGGACCTGTACTAGCAGCTTCTGTGAATACAAAAGAGAAAGTATCTAAATGTAAGCTTCCAAACATATTTGTAGGAGCACTTGAACTTCCACCATTTTTAAAAATTTGCATTTTATAGTCGTTAACACTAGTGTTAACCCATGTAACTGTCATTTCAGTCCATGCTGCACTAGCACCAATATTTCCTAATGGAACTTCTTCAGCATGTACATTTGTCCATGTTCCATCACCATTGGATTCTTTAATGGTCAGTTGTGGTCCGTCTCCAGCTGAATAATCAACTTGACCACCATTTGTCCATTTGTGATAAAATGTTAAAGTATATGTTCCTAAAGGTAGTTGACTAAATTCTTGAGCTACAAGCTCACCACTTCCACCATTACCAGCGAACATTTTAAACATTCTATCTCCAGAGTGAACATCACCATGAGATCCGTTAGAAGGAGCATAATTTGTTCCTTGCATTGCAGTCCATCCACATGGAGCACAACCAGTACCACTCCCAGTTACTTGGGATGTATCTAACTGGCCATTTGTATTAGCCATTAAATCATCACCAACATTTTGAGAGTGAATTGAAAAACTAAACAAAAATAAAAGTGCAAACAATGTCGTTTGCCATAATTTTGTATTAGTTATAAATTGAGTAATTTTCATCATAAAATTTGTTTTTTAGTTATTAAATATTTTTTTTATGTGCAGCCCAGAGTTTAATTTTCTCGACCCCAAGAACAGCACTGAGTTTACCCCATAATTTATTTTGTAATTTCTTTAATTCTGCATTCATCTGTCTCTTATCGTTTCCGTGAATAGTTCTGATTTTCTGAGCTTCAATAAATCTTTTGAGTTGAATATGGTAAATCTTTTCTGATGTAACTTCATCTAAAGACAATACCATAGTCATTTCATTTGACAATTTCTTGGCTCTATCTTGAAAACTATCTTGAGAATATACAGATAAAGAAAAAAATAAAGAAAAAAATAAAATGTAAAGTTTACTCATTAAAAAATAATANAGCGCGTAATATACTAAAATTTATATATTAACAAAGAATAAAATAATATTTATTTGTTAAAATTAATTTATTCACAATAATTATAATTATTTTTTATAAAATTCATGCTTTTTAGTGATAAGAATTGATAATATCCAATCTTTTATTCTTCCAGGTTACTCCAGGTTTCCATTTTGGAGCTTTTACTTTATTTAAATAGCTATCAAGTTTCTTTTCAATTTTTCTTACAAATTTTTTATTAATAGTTTTACTGTTTTGATATATTTTTAAAAGATCTTTACTTTCCTGAATATCATTTTTTATATCGAATAATCTTAGCTCATTATTGTCATAAAATTTAATCAGTTTTATACTGTCAATTATTATAGCCGAATGGGCTCTCTCAAATGCTATTTTATTTTCATAAGGAACATGAAAGATCAGACCGTTCGTAAATCTTTTAACAATATTTGAATTTTTGAAAAGTACATTTTTAAAACTTCCACCATCCAATGAACTTTCTTTTAATCGATAATTCCCTGCTAAATCAATTATTGTCGGAAGTAAATCTGAAAATGAAATTGGAATTTCTGACTGAGTATTTTCTTTAATCTTAGGTCCAGAAATTATAAAAGGAACCCTAATTCCTCCTTCCATTGCATCCCATTTCCCTCTTTTTAACGGGAAATTATAGCTTATTTCATAATCTTTATTAGGACTAATAATTGGAACAGAGCCATTATCTGAGGAATAGATTATGTAAGTGTTATCTTCTATTCCTAATTCTTTTAACTTCTCCATAATGAAACCAATACTACTGTCTAAATCTTCCGTCATAGCTGCAAGGCCGACATTATTGTGAATTTTACCCTTTATTTTATCATTGTATTTTTCATAAGTTTCCTTTCTCATAATAAGATCAGAGTGTATTGCATAATGAGAAATTTGTAAATAAAAGGGGCTTTTTTCGTTATGGCTGTTTTCTATAAATTGAATTGATCTTTCTGTTATGCTGAATATTTTTTTTGGATCTTTATCAAATCTGTTATTCCATTGTAGTTCGTTTGAATCCCAGTTAAAAACCCCATCCTTATTTTTGGTTGCACCATCACTTTCATCATATCCGATAACTTTAGGCGTAGAATCCATTCCCCATTTTCCAAAATGAGCGGTTTTATAATAGGGGTTTATTTTTTTTAATTGTTTAGGAATTGTAAAATCAGTTTCATGATTAATGTGATCAGTATTCATTCCAACTCTGATCATTTTAAGTCTAGCGGGTGTTTGACCAAATTGAATACTATATCTAGATGGGGCACAAACAGGAGCGCTAGAGTATGCGTATGAAAATTTCATTCCTTTTTCAGCTAATTTTTCAATATTTGGAGTTTCATAGAAATCACTTTTTGATCCCTTTAATCCATTTAGCATTTCTACTGATGTGCCATTCCAACCCTGATCATCNGCAAGAATAAAAATAAAATTTGGATTTTCTGAGATGTTTTGACCTACTAATATTTTAAAAAAAAGAAAGCATGATAAATAAAATAGAAACCTATAAAATTTCATAGTTAATCAATTTCACTGTTTGTAGAAGTCTCGGTTAATGGGATTGGCCATGTATAATCTTCTGCTTGCCGAGCACCATCAATATCTCCGTAAATAAGTCTGCAATATTCGTCATAAACACCAAATCTAGTTAAGTCAAAAAATCTATGACCTTCCATATAAAGCTCAACAGCTCTTTCTTTTAAGAGTTCTTCACGGAATGACTCCATGCTTAATGACGTGTAGTCTATTTCACTCATTTGAACTCTACTTCTTAAGATATTGATATCATTATTTGCAGCAGACGGGTCTAAAGTTGTTTCAGCTTTTGCTTCAGCTCTCATTAAATAAACATCGGCAAGCCTTATAATATGCCAATTTTGTCTACTTGTATATTCTGTTGTTGCTTGTGTGTCAATATATTTTGCTGTCCAAACTTGCCATAATGTTCCAAGTGTATTACCAGTTTCAAGATTCGTAGGAATATAACCAGTACTCCAGGGATTTATATTAAATTGTCTTGTAGATGTTTCATATTGCGTTATAATGGAGTTTTGAAACCTATTGTCAAATTTATCAATTCTGTTGTTTATAAATAGGGGTTTTAACTTGTTATTACCACCAAAACCACTACCAGATAACCCAGCATTTCTAGGCGTAAATAAATTTGATAATGCCGTTCCTTGACCTGTTAATGATGATCCTTGAACATCAAATATCATTTCTGGATTATTTCCGTTATCTGCATCAAAAATTGTAATCCATTCTTCTAAACTTCCTGACAAATTAAATCCTTGACCGTTAATAGCTGCATCACACTCGTCCTTAGCGTATTGATAGTAGGATTGATAAGATTCTGGAAACGCTAAATAATTGCTGTTGCCTGTAATTCCTTCGCTTGCAGTTCTTTTGCTAGAAGCTATTCTGGTGTAAACTTTTGCTAAAATTGAATGAGCTGCAGTACTTGTAACTCTACCTAAATCATTTGTATAGTTTCCCNTTGATTCATTTTTTCCCCAACAATATTCAGATGCATAATTTAAATCATCGATTATAACATCATATATTTCAACTAAAGAAGAGACGGGTAATCCTTGATCATCATCAGCTTCTACAGGGTTAGTTCTTAACGGAACTTCTCCAAAACATCTTACCAAATTAAAATAATTTAGAGCTCTTAAAAATTTTGCTTCTCCAATAATTCTATTTCTTAAATCCTCGTCCATATTAATATTTGGCACATTTGCTATTACATTATTTGCATCTCTAATACCTAAATAAATTTCTTTCCACAAATTATTTAAACTTTGATTAGTCGAGGTTACCGTACCTCTTTTGAATTCATTATACAAATATGTTGATAAACCTTGGTCAGATGATGCAAATAAAGTTGGCATAAATTGTTGTTTATAATATCCTATTCCACTCTTTAATCTTGCATAAACAGAAGTTAATGCTGATAATGCATCAATTTCGTTTTGATAAAAATTTTCAGTACTTGGTTGAGTAAAAGGCTCTTCGTCAAGAACATTGCATGAATTGAATGAAAAAACAAATAAACTAACCGCTATATAATATTTAAAATTTCTATTTTTCATACTTTTAATAATTAAATTTTAATCCTACTAGAATTGATTTAGTTCCAGGATATGTTCCAAAATCAACACCTCTTTTTTGTGGATTTTTTGTGTAAGTTCTAACTTCAGGGTCATATCCAGGATAGTTTGTCCATACAAACAGATTTTGACCAGAAATATAAACTCTCATATTTCTTCCTTCAGAAAAATTAAAATTATATCCAATATTTATATTTTTTAATCTGATAAATGATCCATCATAAATATTTCTGTCAGATGAAATTGCTCTAGATCCAGTGTCTATCATTGCCCCTGGATGATTTAAATTACTTAAATTACCTATTGAGGGATCATATAAATAATTTCCGTTTTCATATGTAAGTGGTGCAATCCAAGAATTTTCAAATGAGCTAGTTAATATATTTGTGGTTTTTTGTAACCCNCTTAATTGCCATGAATCAACCCAAAATAAATCTCCTCCTTTTTGGCCTGTAAAAAGTATGTTTGCATCCCAATTTTTAAAGCTAAAATTATTTGAAATTGAATACGTAAAATCTGGATTAGGGTCACCAATTTTCACATAATCATCAAAATTAATTTCTTGTATTTCTAAGGGTTGACCTGAATCATCAAAATCAACATGATGGTTTACGTATCTGATTTCACCTGGTGCCGCTCCAGCAATACCGCTATTGATAGCTTCTTCCCAATCTGTATAAATCCCGTCTGTTTGTGCGCCCCAATAAATTCCAAGTGGTTGTCCTACCATGAATAAAATAGGGTAGGCCTGTGAAAAACCAACTGATGGGCCTAGTTGGAAATCTAAGTTTGAGTTTAATTTATTTAGCTTATTTCTGTTAAAACCAAGATTTGTATTAATATCCCATATAAAATTTTCATTTTCAATAATTACTGAATTTATGTTAAATTCAATTCCTTTATTTTCAACTTCTCCAAAATTATCAACTCTGCTAGTGTATCCGTTAGAAGGAGGAAGTTGTACATATTGAAGTAAGTNTTTTGTTAGTTTATGATACAGATCAACAGTAAAATTCAATTTAGAGTTATAAAGTCCTAAATCAATACCAAAATTAAATTGATTAGTAGTTTCCCATGTTAAATCATCATTTGCAAGATTAGACTCGTAAAATCCGGTTATTATTTCATCGTTAAAGTTATAGCGAATAGGAGTCATTAATGCTAACGACTGATATGGAGATATTGGATTACTTCCAATTTTACCGTAAGACATTCTGAATTTCAATTCACTTAATTTATCGAATTGTTTTAAATAGTCTTCCTTTGAAGCAAACCATGAAAAAGCAATTGACGGAAAAAGCGCACTTTTATTATTTTCTGAAAATTTTGAAGATGCATCAATTCTTGTATTTACATCCAGAAAGTATTTTCTTTTATAATTATAACCGACTCTAAATAAAGCTGATAACAAGCCTACCTCTCTAAATTGAGTAATTGGAGTAAGTATTTCTTCCGCAGAAGCAAAATTATAAAAGACCGTTGCATCAGTTCCAAAACCTCTTGCTTTGTTAAAAATAGATCTAATTTCATTTTTCTCATACGTACCAACTAGGGTAGCATCAATGCGATGGCTTTTGAATCTATTTCTGTACCTTAAATTTGCTTCAGCATAAATTTTACTATTTTCTAAAAATGCTTGAGAAGCTTCACCATTGGTATTTCTACCTCTTGTTGTGTTTAAAGGGTAATAATTATCCCTGTTACTTTTTTGAAAATTATAAGACCCCTTTAAAGTACCCGTTAATTTTGGAGTGATTTTACTTACAATTTGTAATGTTTGACGAAAAGAGGAAGACTCTTTTATATCCATCACATATCTAGCCAGAGTATATGGGTTTGAGACGGGTAAACCTTCATTTAAGTCCAAGTAGATGTAGTCATCTTGTCCAGGTTCAAGAAGAGAGAAAATAGGCTGAAATTGTAATGCTTGAGAAACAACACCCCTTTGCTGAAATATTTCACCATTTCCGACTGACGCAGCATTTCCTTTTTTATGTGTAAAATATGTTTTAGAGTAAATATCTATTTTTTCGTCAAACGCTTTTCTTTTAGCATTCAGATTAAAATTTATTGTTTTATTATTTGAATTTATAATTACCCCTTCTTCATTATTTATTCCAAGGCCCATTGAAATATTTCTTTTAAAATCTCCACCTCTATAATTTAAGTTATATCTGTTACTAAGAGCAAGTCTATAGGTTTCATCTTGCCAATTGGTATTAACGCCAGTTGAGCTAAGAAAAGGAGGAACTCTTTGAATAGGTGATGTTGCGTCTGGGCCATCCCCAATAACAGGAAAATTTTCTAAATTTATTGTTTGTGTTCCGTCAAATGGTGATGAATATAGGTTTGGATTTGTAATATCTTGCCAAACTTGATTCAATATTCTTTGATTCATATATCTTTCAAACCCAGGACCATCTAAAACATTTATATTTTTTCTTACTGAAGTCACATAGCTTTCATAACTAACAGAAACTTTATCATTTCCATTTTCATTATTTGCTGTTTTAGTAGTAATTAATATTACACCATTAGCTCCTCTTGCTCCATATATCGCTGTAGCTGCAGCATCTTTTAAAACTTCAATTTTTTCAATATCATTTGGATTTATAAAGCTAAGAGAACTTTGAGCACCGCCACTTCCTGCCATTCCTTCAGCATCAGTTAATGGATCAACAGGAATCCCATCCAGTACGTATAATGGCTGGGTACCACCTAAAATTGAATTTGTTCCTCTAATGGAAATACCAGAACCTCCACCTGGTTCAGAGCTTTCAGAAACAACTAAACCTGAAACTTGACCTTGTAAAACACTCTCTAAAGATCCGTTTCTGTTCTTTTCAAGTTGATCAGAATTTATCTGTGTAATAGATCCAGAAAGATCTTTTTCACTTATATCAAAATATCCAACGCTTATGGTTACTTCTTCTAGTTGACTAATATCATTTTCTAAATAAACAGAAATTGGGGAGGTTAAAATTGGTAACTCAATAGTTTTCATACCGATGTAGGAAACTTTTATCATTTCACCGATTTTTGTAATCAATTCAAAATTTCCTTCAAAATCTGAAATAACTCCAATATCTGATCCTACTATTTGAATAGTAGCTCCAGCTAAAGGAATATCAGTATTTTTTTCAAAAATTTTACCTTTTAAATTTAACTCCTGAGAATAATTAGAAGTAAAAACAAATAATATTATTAGTAAAAATAATTTCTTCATAATTTATTTAAGTTGTGTTCTTAACCACCAATCCCTATCTGGATTGTAATTATATTTTTTTTGTAATTTTTTTGACTCTTCTCTTAATTCTTTTTCAATTTGATCGTAATTTACATCATTAATTAAGTTTTTCATTTCACCAGGATCATTTATTAAATCATAAAGTTCATCAATATCATTTTCAAGAAAGTTATCTACAAGTTTATATTCATTAGTTCTAACTGCTAATTGGTCAGGGCCAGCATATGGCCATGCATCGTCAACATAATATTCAAATAAAATAGATTTTCTCCAATTTTTATCCTTTCCTTTTGTTATTAAATTTAACATTGATTCACCTTGCATATAATCAGGAGTTTTAATTCCTGCAAGGTCTAAAATAGTTGGGGCAATATCAATATTTAAACACTGTTCATTTATTTCAGAATTTTTTTTGATTAATTTAGGATATCTGATAATCATAGGAACTCTAATAGAGTTTTCATAAGCCAATCTTTTATCTTTATAAGTATGTTCACCCATAAAATATCCATTATCACTACTGTATATAATAACGGTATTTTCTAATTCACCAATTTCATCTAAAACTTTTAAAACTTGCCCAAGAGATTCATCAACAGCAATTAAGCTTCTTAATAATTGCATGTTTTTAAATCTATTAATTGGCCATTTTTTTTCTTTTAAAATTTCAGGAACTGTATCTTTTTCATTCCATTTAAAACCAAATGTTTTTCTTCTTTGCCACTCTGGCTTACCTTCGAAAGTTTCTTTATGTGTTTTATAAGGTGGTTCAGGAAGATTTTCTTCTTTGTATAAAGCTTTGTGTCTTGGTGCAGGTAAATGCTTTTCATGGACTGCTTTATGCCACAAGTTTAAGCTAAATGGTTTTTTTGGGTCACGTTTATTTTTAAGCCAATCAATGGTTTTTTCTGTCAGTATATCAGTTATATAGCCATTTAACTTTTTTTCTATTCCATTGTCATTCACTTTTGGATCAAAATAATCACCTTGACCTATAAAGCTAAACCAATAATCAAAACCAGGTCTAATATGATTTTTACCTCTTTTATGTGCCATATGTATTTTTCCAATATGAGCTGTTTCATATCCTGAATTCTGTAAATGGGCAGAATAAGGAGCAAATGATTCCCAATCTGGGTCAACATGTTTATTATTTTGATTTACTCCATGAATATGCGGATATGTACCTGTTAGAAAACTAGCTCTTGAAGGAGAACATATAGACTGGGTTACAAAAAAATTTTTAATATTAACCCCTTCATCTGCCAATTTATCAATATTTGGAGTCTTTAAAAAGGGATATCTTTTAGAAAAACCTACAGCATCATATGGTTGGTCATCAACAAGAATAAACAAAAAGTTTGGTCTCTTCTCATCATTTTGAGAAAAAAAGTAAAATGAATTTAGAAGCAAGAATAATATTAATAATTTTTTCATATACATTAAGAAAGCTGTAAAAATATAATTTCAAAGGATAATATTGATGTTTTTAATGATTATTATTAAATTATCAAGTGTTTATTTTAATTTTTTAACAATTTGATAAAATGATTGTTTACGTTTATTAGATAAATGCCTTTTTTTAAAAATGAAATATCAATATTATTTTTAGGTTCAAAAGTCTTAATTACTTCACCATTTAGACCAACAATTTTTAAAATTTTAATTTCTTCTTGAATATTAATAAAGACTATATCCTCAGAAGGATTTGGATAAATTGATATTTCTTGAATCAAGTTAATCGTATTTTGTGAAAGAAATGAATTGTTAGGGTCGCATTCAAATTCATCGAATTCATAATCATCATAATTTAAATTACTAGGAGATGCATATTGATTTGCTTCAATCGATCCGGTTGAATCAAAATTACTGTAAAATTCACCGATTTGGGTGTAATTATTATTCTCATCAAAGAAATCAGCTTGATCTGTAACCGGTGGAAAAAAAGAATATCTTTCAATATATTCAGTTTCTTCAAGATAGGGTAGCGCTAGTTGTAAAAATTGTCTATGAACCCATTCGTTTCTGTATTTATTTGCGTTGAATTCAGTAATCCAAATAGGCAAACCATATAGATTATAAACGTTTTCAAGGTAATTTACAAATCGATTGTATATGTCCTGAGGGTTTGCGTTTGGAGAGTTTTGTGGGTTTGAAGTCCAATCGTACCAATGAACAGCAATCACATCAATTCTAATTTCTTGATATTCAGCCTTATTATTAAATTCATTTAACCAGCTAAATACTTCACTTTGTCTACAAGCTGGAGACACCATTCTAAGCCCTGATTTAAGTAGGTTTTTATAATATACAAGAGATGTGTCAACTACACACATATTTCCATATTGCCCTGATTGATCATTACAATTATCAGGTTCGTTAAATGCTAATAAATGTGTTGATTTATATTTTTGTTTAATAATTTCAATATCGTTTAAATCATCAGCAGATCCCTTACCCCATGCCATTGGTGCATATTCCCTTGACATATCAGAACTTCCGTTATTACTCCATTTATAAAACCAATTGTTATTCATAGATTGAATATCACCAGCAGTTCCTTTTTTTGTTATCCAATTCCATGGAATAACTCTGATAAACGAAATTTTGTTATTTAGGTAATCAGGAAGTTGATTTATAATCACATCGTTTTCAGACGCGACAAATACTTTACTTTTTCCTGTTCCGTCTTCATTTTCAGCAAAAGTTGCCATGTAGCCTTTATTTAATTTGAACGAAGAAGTGCTATTGTTTAAGTAGTTTGGAATGGATTCACCAGTGAAAACANTGTTGTTTAATATGGATGTGAATTCACCATTTAAGTTGTTTTCGTCATATATCACAAGGTTTGAGAAATTATCAGATTCAAGACGAATTACACATCCATCATTATAGTAATTATCGTATCTAATATCTTCTGGGTATGATAATTGTTGATCTTCATAAAAAATATTATCATGGTAATAATAAAATGCACTATTTGGTTCTAGATTGTACAATCTTACCCACGATTTTTCTGAATTTATTTTTATTAAAACTCCTTCATGAAAAGGATAGTTTCCGTTAATATTTAAATAAGATGAATCATTAAGAATAATTTGTCCAATCCCTGTAATTTTATCTGTGTATAATTCACCATCAACAATTGTTATTTTAATATTTCCCTCAAGATTTATTTCACCATCTGCAACTACATTACATGTTATGTATAGATTAAATTGAATTGGTTCTTCAGGGTTTATACTATTCATTGGTGGATACTCGTCTGTGGTTGTTTCTTTCCAATTTAGTTCATTAAAAAAATCCTGAGAATTAGCATTTCCAGTCCATTGATATTCTTGTGCATTGAATGAAAANGTAATTTGAATAAATAAGTAAACTAAATATCTTTTCATAATTTGTTCAAGGTAATAATATGTTATAGTTTTATATAACATGAATTACAAAAATATAATCTTATCGTTAATTACAGTGTTATTTTTAAATAATACTGTAATCGAAAACAATAAAAAATTTAATGTTCTTTTTATAATAGCAGATGATTTGAACTGTGATATAGGAGCATACGGAAATAATGAAGTTTTCACTCCTAATATTGATGAATTAGCAAAGAACGGTGTTTTATTTGAAAATGCTCACGTTCAGTACCCGTTATGTGGGCCTTCAAGGGTATCATTAATGACTGGCCTTTATCCAGATCAAACCAAATCAAAAGAATTAAGATTATATGTGAGACAAACAATTCCTGATGTAATCACTTTAGGTCAAAGATTTATAATGGAAAAATATAATTCAATAAGAGTTGGAAAAATATATCATTATCACAATCCNAGAGATATTGGTACATCGGGTCATGATGATCATTTTTCCTGGGATCAAACTGTGAATCCTTACGGNAGAGATAAAATAGAGGAGTATAAGNTAAATAAAGTAAAAGAAAATTTTGACGGGGCAACTTTAAGTTGGCTTGAATCTGAAGGATTAGATAATGAACAAACAGATGGAATAGGAGCTGATGAAACAATCAATTTTCTTGAAAAGTTTTCAAAAAATAATGAAAATTTTTTCTTAGCATTTGGTTTATACAGACCACATATTCCGTTTGTAGCACCTAAAAAATATTTTGATTTTTACGATAAAGAGGATATGAATTTACCATCAAATGGTAATGAATTTTTAAAAACAATATCTCCTCCTGCTGTAAAATCTCTTAGAGCAAGAAAAGAACAAATTAACCTTGATAATTCTACAATAAAAACAGTTAAAAAAGCTTATTATTCCACAACAAGTTTTGTTGATGCTCAAATTGGAAGAGTTTTAGAAAAATTAAAAGAAACTGGACTTGATAAAAATACTATTGTTGTGTTTACATCTGATCATGGATATCATTTGGGAGAAAAAGGGCATTGGCAAAAACAAACCCTATATGATAGGGCTACTAGGGTTCCTTTGATTATTTCTGGTCCTGGAATAATTACAAACAAAAGGACAAATTCACCAGTTGAACTTGTAGATTTATATAAAACATTAATGGACCTAACTGGAATTTCTGTACCAGGATTTGTGCAAGGTTATAGTTTGAAAAATATTTTAACTTCAAATTCAAAACCTATAAGAAAAAGTGCATTATCTGAATTGCGTGTTTATTCTAATAGTGCACTAGCTCAGGGATATTCTATAAAAACAGATAGATATAGATTTACCAAATGGGAACATAAAGGGAAACGATATTCTGAGCTTTATGATCATAAGTATGACTTTAATGAAAATAAAAATCTTATATACGATGAGAATTACAATAAAATCAAAGATTCACTGGAAGTTATTTTAACCAAAAGGATTGAAGAAGCTAAGAAAAAGCCAAATGGACTGGGAAGGCAGTTTGAAAACGCAAAACCGACTTTTGAGCCAGTAAAAATGTATTCTTCAAAAAAATCCAAATTATGAAAAAAATAATATTACAAATTATCGCTGTTAGCATAATGTTAACATGTAGTGAAAAACCGAAAATTAACTATAATGATATAGATAATATGATCACTAAGGAAATTGATGAAAATAACATCCCTGGCGCAGTTGTTTTGATAGGAAANGAAAATGAAATTATCTTCCAAAAANCTTATGGAGTTAAAAACCCTAAAACAAACGAAAAATATAACTATGATGACATATTTAGAATTGCTTCTATGACAAAGGCAATTACCTCTTTTGGTGTTGTAAAACTATGGGAAAAAGGGTTAATAGAATTTGATGATCCAATCAAAAAATACATACCTGAGTTTAATTATGTTGAAATTCTAAATTCATTCAACGAAGACGACACAACATATACTACTATTGAAAGAACCAAAGACATTACAATACGTCAGCTTTTGACACATACATCTGGTATCGGTTATGATTTTATTGACGGAAATCCTGCAATAAAAGCTGTTTATCACAAGAAAAAACAAAATTTTATGGATAACGGTGTTTTGTGTTTTTGTGATCAAGACGTAACCATTGGTGAGTCAATAACAAAGCTTGCAACTGTCCCATTGCATCATGAGCCAGGCGAAAAATTCACCTATGGAATTGGTTTAGATGTATTAGGTTATATGATAGAAATTGTTTCAAAAAAATCTTTAGATGTATTTTTTAAGGAAGAGATTTTTGAACCATTAGAAATGAACGATACATATTTTTATTTACCTGAAGATAAATTTGAAAGATTGGTTCCTGTACAAAGCTTTGATAGTGGTCTTTCATATAATAGCAATTCTTCAAATATTGAAAGTAATTCATGGATAATATTTGAGGATGATAGATTTAATGTTAATTACCCTATAGAGGGAGAGCGCGTATTTTTTGCTGGTGGATGTGGTCTTTCAAGTACTGTTAGAGATTACTATAATTTTTTATCAATTTTCATAAATAATGGTAAATTTAAAGGAAAACAAATAATCAAAAAATCAACAAATGATATGGTTTTTGAAAATCAATTATCAGATAATTTTAACACATCTATAGGATTGGTTTTTGGGATCACNTCAAAAAATGANGAATGGTTCAATAAAAGTAAAACTGAAGGCNTTTTGCATTGGGGAGGGTATTGGAATACCAGTTTTTTTGCTGACGATAAAAATAAATTGATTGCACTTATATATAAGCAAACCCAAAACACTAATGAAACTTCTTGGGATAAATTAAGAGAAATTATTTATAATTCAATAGATTAATTAATAACTATTTTTCCTCAAAATTATCACAGGTATATTTCTCGCTCACCTCAACATTGTGAAAACTACAAAGAGAATTCATTAAAATATTTTCACAATTAACACAGCTGTTACTTAAACTTAAATTTTTCATAATCTATTATTTTAATTCAAAAATAAATGTAGAATTCTTTAGAAACAATTTAAATAAGCTTTTGATTAAAATTTTTATTTAGACTGTTTAAAAATTAGTTTGATATTAAAATAGTTGAACTATATTTTGGGATGGTAATTTCGTTTGACCATAGATATTTATCCCCCGAATGGATATCTCTTAATTCTTCGCCTTTTAGTCCTAATTCATAAAACCTATTAGTGTCAATTTTTATATCTTTTTTGTTTTTATTTATTATGACCAGAACCTTTTCATGATTATTCATTCTNGCTAAAAGATATGTTCCGTTAGAAGGTGAGTAATGCATTGTTCTTCCTTTATGTATTGCATTNCTATTTTTTCTAAAATTTAATAATACTTTTAGATAGTTTTGCATATCTAATTGCTCTTCACTGAGGTTTTGACCTGTGAATGCATTTTGATTATCATCATTCCAACCACCAGGAAAATCAGTTCTTATCAAGCCATGATCACCTGGATTTGCTGAATCTTGCATTAATATTTCAGTTCCGTATAATACCTGGGGTATCCTTGGTAAAACTAACATGATACTCATTGCCATTTTAGTCTGATTTATATTTTCCTTCATTTGAGTAAAAATTCTACTCATATCATGGTTATCATTAAATATAAGAAGTGAATTAGGATCATTATAGTGAAAGTCATTAGCTAAGTTTTCATAAATTTTTATTAGCCCTGTATTCCAGCTTTCTTCTTCGCTAATCCCTTCAAATATTGCCTTTTGCATAGCAAAATCCATAACACTTTTGAGATTGGATTCATATCCATCTTTATTGTTATTATCTTTTTGCCAATATGCAATCCTTATTGGATTATAGCTCCATTCTTCCCCCACTATATTAAATTTAGGATATTCATTCATAATTCTTCCAGCCCAATCACTTAAAAAATCTTTATCAGCGTAAGGGTAGGTGTCTTGTCTTATCCCAGCTAAATTTAAAGTTTCAATCCACCATATTGAGTTTTGAATTAAATATTTAGCCATGAATTGATTTTTTTGATTCAAATCTGGCATTGTTGGTACAAACCATCCCTCAAGCATCCCTTTATAATCTGATTCCGACGCATATATATCTTGAATAGTTGACCTTCTGTGATTTGAGTACACAGTATTTTTTCCGATAGTTTCTTCGCTTGAATTTAGATATACTTTCTGAAAATTCAACCAATTTTCAAAAGGCAAATCATCCATCCACCAGTGATAGAGCCCGCAATGATTAACTATGATATCTTTTATTATTTTAATATTATTTTTGGAGGCCTTCTTTGACAATTCAATATATTCAGCTAAAGTGCCAAATCTAGGGTCAACAGTATAATAATCTGTAGTTGCATATCCATGATAAGACCCTTCTTTCATATCATTGATTAAGACAGGATTTAACCATATTGATGTAAATCCCATATCCTTTATATAGGAAAAATTATCAATTATTCCTTTTAAATCTCCACCATGTCTTGCATAGCCATCAGACCTGTTAATTTTGCTTTCTTTTAACCCATCAACAATGTCATTATCTGGATTTCCATTTGCAAATCTATCTGGGGTAATTAAATATATAACATCAGAACTGTCAAATCCTTTGTTTTGAGATTCAAAAGTTCTTTTTTTACTAAGTGAATAGTTATAGATTAATTTTTTTTTATTGTTAGAAAATATGATTTTAAAATTACCTTCCTTTGTCATTGATGCAATATCAAGATCGATGAAAATATAGTTTGGAGAATCAGCTTCGTGTATATCTATAATTTTAATACCAGGATAATCAATAGATACTTTATAGTCACTGATATTTTGCTCTTTAACCAGAAGTTGTAAATTTTGATTTTCAAATCCAATCCACCAGTTGGGAGGGTGAACTTTATCAATTTGAGTATGAGTATTATTTACAATCGAAATAAATAATAAAATTGTTAGTAAATTTTTCATGCTTTCTCTAATGTGTTTATAATCTAATTATTAAATTTATAATCCCTAAGTATAAACTAACCAGTTTCTTAATTTAGGCTAAACTAAAAAAACAAAACTAAAAATGATGAAAAATACAAATTTACTATTGCTTTTTTGTCTCCTTTTTTCATTGAGTTTATTTTCTCAAAACCC
Source organism: Flavobacteriaceae bacterium (assembly GCA_002697255.1). GTDB lineage: Bacteria > Bacteroidota > Bacteroidia > Flavobacteriales > Flavobacteriaceae > MED-G13. The sequence goes on from NZUH01000016.1 coordinate 32,482, forward strand.
TTTAGATGGGAAGGTTACAGATGTTAATAGTTCTGAAGCAATTGCAGGTGTTAATGTAATTGTTAAAGGTACATCAACAGGAACAGCTACAGATTTTGACGGTAATTATAACATTAATGTTAGTCAAGGTGATGTATTAGTTTTTTCTTATGTTGGTTATTCAACTTTAGAAATTACTTATAACGGTCAATTATCATTAAATATTGAAATGTCTGAGGATGCTTCACAGCTAGATGAAGTACTGTTAATTGGTTATGGTTCAGTGAAAAAAAATGATCTCACCGGTGCTGCTGATTTGATTACTTCTGATAATTTTAATCAAGGCTCTGTATTGTCACCTGAACAATTAATTACAGGAAAACTTGCTGGTGTTTCAGTTACATCGGGAAGTGGTGCGCCAGGTGATGGACAAGCTATTAGAATTAGAGGTTTAGGATCATTATCTTTAACCAGTTCACCGTTAATTGTTGTTGATGGTGTTCCGTTAAATGATGGAGGAGTTGGAGGATCTAGAAATGCTTTAAATTCGATAAACCCTTCTGATATAGAAAGTATGACCGTTCTCAAGGACGCTTCTGCAACAGCAATTTATGGTTCTAGAGGTGCAAATGGTGTTATTTTAATAAGTACTTTCAAAGGAAAAGATACAGAATTAAAATATAGCTTTACTTCAAAATTCTCAACTTATTCACCTATTGATAAGGTAGATGTTTTAACTGCAGCTGAATTTATAAATATGATAACTTCATCTGGAGATCAAGCTTATATCGATCAATTAGGCACCAATAATACTGATTGGCAAGATGTCATTTATCAAAAAGCTTTAGGTAAAGAATACAACTATAGTATTACTGGAAATAAATATGGTATTCCAATGAGATTATCAATTGGCTTGGGAGAACACAATGGAGTGTTATTAGGCGATAAATTTAAGAGAAATACTATTTCATTAAATCTTAAACCTTCATTTTTAGATGATAAATTGGGTCTTGATTTTAATTTCAGAATGATGGATACCCAAAATGATTTTGCAGATAGAGGTGCTATTGGAAATGCGGTAAGATTTGATCCAACAAAACCAGTTTTTAACGGATCACAGTATGACGGTTATTATTCTTGGATAGATCCAGCATCAGGGAATCAATATGCTATTGGTGCTCCTACAAATCCGTTAGCATTATTAAACTTAATCGATGATTACTCAGATGTTGATAGAATTATATCTAATCTAAAATTAGATTATGAATTACCTTTTACTGAAGGATTAACAGCCACTCTAAATGTGGGTTACGATGATGCAAGTAGTGAAGGAAGTAGAGTAACCTCAGAATTATTTCCAACTTCTGATCCAACATGGAATGGTTCATTATCAACTTATTCTCAAAGTGCAACCAATACATTGTTAGATGCTTATATTACTTATGAAAAATCATATGATGATTCGTCATTAAATGCTGTTGCAGGTTATTCTTACCAGGCATTTGAATTTGATAATTATTCATATGACAGTGAAGCAGAAGAGGATGGAAATGATTATGAATTTATTGACAAATCAAAAAATGTTCTCCTTTCATACTTTGGTAGAGTAAATTATGACCTTAAAGGAAAGTATTTATTTACTGCTACTATGAGAGCGGATGCATCATCAAAATTAAATCCAAATGATAGATGGGGGTTCTTTCCCTCTTTCGCTATGGCATGGAATGTTGATCAGGAGGATTTTTTTAAAGGTGATATTTTTGATTCTTTAAAATTTAGATTAGGTTACGGACAAGTTGGTAATGTCAACGGCTTAGGTGATTATAAATTTTTAACCAGATATACTGGAAGTACATCTACTGCGTATTACCAATTTGGCAATTCATTTTATCAAACTTTTAGACCTGAACCTATCAATCCTGATCTGAGATGGGAAATAGGAGAAACTTTAAATCTAGGAATAGATTATACAATGTTTAATAGTAAGCTTAGTGGTTCTATTAATATTTATCAAAAAACTACAAAGGATTTAATAGCTTACACCTTAGTTGACCCGTTTACAAATTTTGGTAATAGAATTGATGCTAACATNGGGGATATGGAAAANANAGGNGTTGAATTAACATTTAATCTTCCTTTAATGCAGACTGATGATTATGAAAATATTTTAGATTTCAATATTGCATTTAANGATAATGTAGTCACNAGATTNCCAGACCAACAGTTTATNGGTGGTATTTCAGGTGGTGTTGGTAATACAATNCAAACACATGTTGAGGGNGAAGCTCCATATAGCTTTCTTGTTTANCAACAAGTATATGANNCTAATGGTACACCGATTGAAGGAGTTTATGTAGANAGAAATGGNGATAATATNATTAATGATGANGATAGATANATAAAGGAAGANCCATTNGCAGATATNATNATGGGATTAACAAANTCTGTNAGATATAAAGATTGGGATTTTTCNGTTACTGCAAGAGCTAGNATTGGTAATTATGCNTANAACAATTTAGCTTCTAANNCTGTGTTTAATGCTGCAGCAAGTATCAATAATATCTTNAANAATATTCANTCNGATTATTTGAGTACTGGTTTTATTGATTTCACTGAAAANTCTCTTTTAAGNGACCATTATATTCAGGAGGCATCATTTGTAAAAATTGANAATATTTCAATTGGTTACAATATGACTACTAATAGTGGATGTAAAATTAGATTCTTTGGGTCTCTTCAAAATGTNGCTACTTTCACNGANTATGAAGGTATTGATCCAGAAATATACGGTGGTATTGATAATAATTTTTACCCNAGACCTCAAACNGGAGTCTTTGGTGTAACATTCGAATTTTAAAATAAATTAAAATGAAAAATATATTTAAAAGTTTAATATACATTNTCAGTTTATCNATTGTAGTTTCATGTCATGATGACTTGAACCAATCTCCAATTGATCCTGATAGTTTTACTGAAGAAAATGTCTTTGCTTCGGTAAATGAAGCAAGGGGTGCACTTGCAAAATTATATGCAAGTTTAGCTTTAACTGGTCAAAATGGNCCTGCTGGAAGCCCTGATATTGCTGATATCGACGAAGGTTTTTCTCAATTTTCGAGAATGCTTTTTAATTTAAATGAAATAACTACTGACCATGCAGTTGTAGGCTGGGGTGATCCTGGATTACCAGATTTACATGGTATGTATTGGTCTAGTAGTAATGACTTTACTGAAGCCATGTATTACAGGTTAGCACAAGCTGTAAGTTTCAGCAATTCATTTATTAAAAATGCTTCTGAATTAAGCGGAGATGAAGTAAGTGCCTTTATAGCAGAAGCAAGATTTTTAAGAGCATATGCATATTATAATCTATTAGATTTATACGGAAATGTTCCTTTAACTACTGAAATTTCCACTGAACTTCCAACACAAAGTAATAGAACTGAGTTGTTTGAATTTATTGAATCTGAGCTTATAGCTATTNAATCAATTCTTCTTTCATCTAATGAATATGGAAGAGTTGANAATGTTGCTGCTCATGCATTACTTTCAAGATTATATTTAAATGCTGAGGTATGGACAGGTCAAAATAGATATGCTGATTGCGTCACTTATTCACAAAATGTAATTAATTCAGGATATACATTAAATATTAATGATGCTAATGGTAATGGTTCTGCATATGATGAGCTTTTCTTAGCTGATAACGACGTGAATGGAGCTCAAAATGAATTTATTTTTACATTGAATTTTGACGGAATGCAATCTCAAACTTACGGTGGTACAACTTTTTTAGTACATGCTGCTATTGGAGGTTCAATGAATCCTGGAAACTTTGGTGTTAACGGTGGATGGGGCGGCTTAAGAACAACTAAGAATTTAGTAAATCAATTTGCTGTAGATATTGATGCTATAAACTCTGCTTTAGGAACTCAATCAGATTGGGGATTAGTTGGCAGCGCTACACCAAATGGATGGAATGGACCAGATGTTGAAATGTATCAAACTGGTTCTCAAGANTTTTCGATTTATGTAGAATTAGGTTCTGGNGAACTTAAATTTAGATTTAATGAGGATTGGGGTAATAATTTTGGTGATAACGGTGATGACGGTACACTTGAGGCTGGAGGTGCAAATATTGCTATTTCAGCAGGAACATATTTTATCGTAATGGATTTATCATCTGGAACATATTCAATATCACCATTTTCCAGTGATAAACGTGGAATGTTTTACTCTGATGGACAAAACTTAGAGATAGAGTCAATTCCTCCTTTTGAAGACGGTTTTGCTGTAACAAAATGGACCAACATTGATTCAAACGGAAATCAGGGAAGTGATAGTTCAGGAAATTTTGTTGATACAGACATCCCTTTAATAAGATTAGCTGAAGTTTACTTAAATTATGCTGAAGCAACTCTTAGAGGTGGAGGAGGAGATATTAATACTGCAGTATCTTTAATAAATCAAATCAGAGAAAGAGGTTTTGGAAGTTCATCTGGAACAATATCATCTGGAGATATGACTCTTGATTTTATATTAGATGAGAGATCGAGAGAATTATACTGGGAGGGTTTAAGAAGAACAGACCTAATCAGATACAACAGATTTACCAATTCTTCATACCTATGGCCTTTTAAAGGAAATGAGGCAACAGGTGTAGGAGTTGATGATTACAGAAATTTATTTCCTTTACCTGCAAACGTAGTGGCAATAAATTCTAATTTAACTCAAAACGAAGGATATTAAAATATAGAATATGAAAAAATTAANATATAAACTAACGTATTTAACGGCATTATTTACTCTAATTTACTCATGTGATGATGTTGAGAGAGTTTATTATAATGACGCTGCAGAAACTATTTTATCACTTTCTGACAACGATATTGTTTTAAACGAGGAAAATGCTGCAAATGAAATTTTAACTCTAACATGGACAGAGCCTGATTTTGGTTTTGGTGCAGCTGCATTATATTCTATTCAAATTGATGTTCAAGGTGGAGATTTTTCTAATCCACAGATTATTTCTGTTGGAGGATTATTCGATAAAACTTTTACTGTTGAAGAACTTAATGCAAAACTACTTTCCTTATCAATGCTACCAAATGAGGAAGGAGTAGCCAGTTTCAGAATAAAAGCAACTCTTAGTGAATATCAGGAAATATACTCTAATATCGTTAATCTTAGTGTTACTCCTTATTCTTCATTATTAGATTTATCTACATCTCTTGGGGTTGTAGGTTCTGCTACACCTGGTGGATGGGGTAACGAAAATATTGTTGACTTGCCCTTTTATTCTACCGCGACAACTAATGTTTATGTTGCATATGTAACGTTGAGAAATGGTGAGATAAAATTTAGAAATAACAATGACTGGTCTGAGAACTGGGGTGATGACGGATTAGATGGTACATTAGACTCATATGGTGCTAATATAGCAGTTACAGCAGGTACATATAAAATTGAGGTTAATTTTAGTTCAATGACCTATACCATGGAAGAATATTCATGGGGTATTGTAGGTAGTGCAACAACTAATGGATGGGATGGACCTGATATGATGCTTAATTATAATTCATTCCAAGATGATTGGAGGGCCGTAGTTACCCTTGTTGATGGTGAAGCTAAATTTAGGTTTAATAATGATTGGGCTATTAATTACGGTGATGATGGATTAGATGGAACTATGGAGGTTGGCGGAGCTAATATTGCTGTGTCAGCAGGTCATTATCTTGTCACAATGAATTTAAACACCCAATCTTATACAATTGAAGAAATTGATGTCTGGGGTTTAGTTGGAAGTGCTACAGCTAATAGCTGGGATGGTCCAAATGATAAGTTTATGCCTGATTTTGGTATAAATGAGGGTTATTATTATATAACTGGTGCTGTTTTAACTGACGGAGAAATTAAGATTAGACAAAATGATGCATGGGGAGTTAATTATGGAGATGATGGTAATGATGGTACTCTAGAGCTAAATGGTGCTAATATTCCGGTTTCAGCAGGAATTTATAATATAACATTAAATCTGGCTGCAAATCCACCAACAATTGCAATTCATCAATGGTAGAAAATCTTTTTAGATAATAATAAAAAGACCTACAATTATTAAATTAGTTTTAGGTTTTTTTTAAAGGAATAAAATATGAGAAAAATTTTTCTAATTCTAGCATTATTTCCACACATACTATTTTCACAATTTTCAATTGATCCAAATCCATTTGAAGTAAATGAATCTGTGACTATTACTGTTGATATAAATAGTAATGATACAAATTGTAACAGTATAAGTAATCCTGATTCTGTTTATATGCATGCTGGTATTGGAGATGACAGTAGTCCGTGGGGTTATTCAGTCGTAGGAAATTGGGGTCAAGATGATGGAGTTGGTCAAATGACAGATAATGGTAACGGAATATGGAGTATTACAATAGTTCCTGAGGATTATTTTGGATTGAATTCATCTCAAGCTTCTTCAGCTACATCAATGGGTATGGTGTTTAGAAATGAAGATGGAACACAAGAATTAAAGGACCAAGGTTGTTCCGATTTTTTTATAAATGTTGGTTCATTTCAGGTAGAACTTATTAATCCTGATAATTATGGGATTATTTTAGTTGATTATAACGGCTCCACACAGATATTAGCTCAAAATACCAACGGGAATGCTAATTACATTTTATATGCTAATGGTGAAATAGTAGATTCAGAAGATGATATTAATTTTTACAATGGATATCAGTTTAATAACTTAATCGAAAATCAATATTGTGAACTTCATATTTCACAAGGAGATAGTACTATAATAAAAAAATTTACAATTCTTGTAAATAACACAACTATTGAATCACTTCCAAGCGGATTAGATGATGGAATAAATTACAATGATGACACTACTAAAGTCACTCTTGTTTTATCTGCTCCGTATAAAGATTTTGTTTATGTAGCTGGAGATTTTAATTTATGGTCACCTACATCTGAATATGCAATGAAAAAAGACTCAAATTCAGAAAGGTTTTGGATAGAAATACAAGGGTTGGAACCAGGAGAAATATATACGTATCAATATTGGGTTTCAGACCTTTCTTCAATTGATGAATCGCCAAGTTTAGTTAAAACTGCTGATCCTTTTTCAACGATGATATTATCTCCATTTGATGACCCATGGATACCTGAAAACTCATATCCAAATTTACCAGAATACCCATATGATTTTGGTATTGAAAGAGAAGTTACTGTGTTAAAAACTGGGCAGCAGGAGTATAACTGGCAAGTGGATAATTTTGAAAAACCTGATGAAGAAGATTTAATTATTTATGAGGTTTTAATCAGAGATTTTGACACTGACAGAACATTTCAAAATTTAATAGATAGAATAGATTATTTTAAGGAGTTAAACATTAACGCTATTGAGTTGATGCCTGTAATGGAGTATGAGGGGAATGAAAGTTGGGGTTATAATACTGCGTTTCACATGTCGGTTGATAAATTTTATGGTCCAGAAGAAAAGTTAAAAGAATTTATCGATTTATGTCATCAGAATGGAATTGCTGTAATTTTTGATTTAGTAATGAATCATGTAATGGGTAGGAGTCCTATGAATAGGATGTGGATGAATGATCCAGATGAAAATGGATGGGGGGAGCCGAGTGAAGAAAATCCTTATTTTAATGAAATAGCAACTCATAGTTATGGATTAGGTAATGATTTTAATCATCAGAGCTCATATACACAATACTATACTCAAAGAGTTGTTAAACATTGGATTCAAGAATTCAAAATTGATGGTATCAGATGGGATTTAACTAAAGGATTCACTCAGAATTGTAATGCAGGAGATGATAATTGTACCAACTCCTATCAACAGGATAGGGTAGATGTTTTAAAATCATATGCTGATTATTCTTGGGGTTTAGATCCAGACCACTATGTTATTTTTGAACATCTTGGTACTTCAGATGAAGAACAACAGTGGGCAAACTATAGATTAGAAGAAGGAAAAGGAATAATGATGTGGGGTAAAACAAACACACCATATTTTCAGTTATTAATGGGGTATGGTTCTGATAGTAATTTTAGTGGTATAGGGCATGAAAGTAGAGGGTTTAACGGTAAGAGGTTATTAGGTTATTTTGAAAGTCATGATGAGGAACGAGTAATGTATAAAGCATTACAGTTTGGTAATAACTGGGATGGATATAATATCCAGGAATTAAATACTGCACTTTCAAGAATGTCAGCAATTGGAGCTATAAGTTTAACTATTCCTGGCCCTAAAATGATATGGCATTTCTCAGATTTAGGTATGGATAATTCTTTATTTACTTGTTACGACGGTAGTATAAACGAGCCAGATTGTAAATTGGATACTAAACCTCAGCCACAATGGATTGATAATTGGTTACAAAATAATAATAGGAGAGAAATATATGATAATTGGTCAAGAATAATTGATTTAAAAATTAATGAAGATGTTTTTGAAGGCAATTATAGTATTTCATCAGGAAGTTTGACTCCTGTAATTTATGTATGGGATGATGATATAGCTTCTTCTAATTTAAAAAACGTAGTAATCCTTGCAAATTTTGATGTAGTTGATCAAGAAATTACACCTTATTTTCCTTACACAGGAACTTGGTATGATTTAATGGATAGTTCAGGTAATTCNTTCGTAAACATTTCTTCTACAAATGATCAGATTACATTACANCCTGGAGAATTCAGAATTTATGGTAATCAGTTAGCNACATCACTTTCTATAACTGATCATGATANATATGAATGGAAAATGTATCCAAATCCAACAGATAAATATATTAGTTTTAATAAATCATTTGATTTAGTTGAAATATTTGATGTTACAGGAAAAAAACTTATATCTTTTTCAAATATTTCTAAAAATCAAAATTTAAATATTTCAAATATTAATCCTGGATACTATATTATTAAAATTACTTTAAATGAATTATCTAAGAATAAAAACCTTATTATAAAGTAATTTTTAAATCTTTGGTAAAAATATAATAGTCATCATCTACATTAATGTATGAATTTTTCATTTTAAATGNTTTAAATTCCTTTGAAGGAAATAAAAATTTATTTACACCATCAATTTCTGCCTCAATAGGCATNTTAAATCCATCAATAACATTATTCCATCGATAANTTAATATTCCATCGATAATTTCATACTCNAGAATAGGAANCCTGTANTCTCTCAGATATTGGTCAAATACTTTTGATAAATCAATTCCAATACTTTTTGAAATATATTCTTCAATTTCTTCCGTAGTTACCGTTGAGTGGTAAAATTCTTTATTTAATCCTCTTAAAGTTTGTCTCCAGATTTCATCATCCTTGGCTAACTGTCTTATTGTATGTAGAAGATTAGCTCCTTTTGANTACATATCTCCTGACCCNTCACGATTGATATCATATTGACCTATTATTGGCTTTCTGTTTGAAATCCCACGTCTAGTTCCAATTACATATTCGGCTGAAGCTTTTTNACCAAAAAAATAGTCAACAAATAANTTTTCAGAATAACATGTAAACCCTTCNTGTATCCACATGTCAGCAACGTCTTTATANGTAATATTATTAGCAAACCATTCATGTCCACCTTCATGAATTATTATATAATCAAATTTTAAGCCCCATCCAGATCCAGATAAATCCCTGCCCAGGTATCCGTTTTGGTATTTATTTCCATAAGTTATTGAACTCTGGTGTTCCATTCCTAAATATGGAACTTCAACCATTTTAAAACTATCTTCATAAAAAGGGTAGGGCCCAAACCAATACTCAAATGCTTCAATCATCATCGGCACCTGTTTAAATTGATTTTTTGCCTTTTCAATATTATAGCTTAAAACATAGTTATCAATATCTAAATTTCCTTTTTCCCCTTCATATTTTTCTGAAAAATTAACATAATCACCTATATTTATATTTACCCCATAATTATTGATTGGATTAGACACAAACCAGTCAAAAGTTTTAGTATCGTCGTTGTNTTCAGTTATTTTTCTTAATCTTCCGTTTGAAACATTAGTTAAATGTTTTGGTACGTTTACACTTATTAACATTGAATCAACTTCATCATACATATGATCTTTATTTGGCCACCATACACTTGCACCTAATCCTTGACAAGATGTTGCAATAAAATGGTTATTGTTTTCATCTTTAGTCCATGATAGACCTCCATCCCATGGAGCTCGAATTGCTTCTTTTGGAAAACCTTCGTAGTTTATTTTTAAATAATTAATATCATTTATCTTTTGTTTATGCTTTAATTCAATGAAATACACATTTCCTTCACGAGTAAAATTCAACTCCTTATTTTTACTTGTAATTGATTTTATATTCATTGGTTTTTGAAGATCTATNTGCATTGTATTATTAGATTCTAAAACCTTGTAATAAACTGTATTNGAACCACTTATAAANTTTTTATCAGGTTCTACTTTAATATCTAGATGATAATATGTTAAATCCCACCAAGATCTTTCTGCTGTAATACTACCTCTTAGTGAATCTTGCCTTGTAGCTGGTAGTTTATCATCAAAAATACCTTGAGTAAATATTAGATTGCTTAATGTAAAAAAAAACATAATTATTAATCTTCCTTTCATATTATTATTTTTAACTAGATTTATTGATACAATTTAATAATTAAGGNTGAGATTACTTAAGTATTTTANATTATTAGTTTTTTTTATAGTTTCATGTAATAATAAAAATGANCTGTTAANTAAACATGACAATGGAGGTTTAATTCTTCCNAACGGATTTAAAGCTTTAGTTGTTCATGATGGTGTTGGTCAAAGTAGACATATTGCCGTAAATGATAATGGAGATATATATGTGAAGCTTAGAATAGATTACGGAAGAAACGGAAATGTAGCTCTAAGNGATAAAGATGGTGANGGTAAAGCCGATATAGTAGAGAGATTTGGTAATTATCCAAATGATGGTAGATTCGCTACTGAAATGAAAATAAATGACGGTTATCTATATTATAGTTCTGAAAGGGTTATTTATAGACAAAAATTAAATCTTAAAAATCTTGTTCCTGAATCTCCTGTAGAGATTATACTTAAAGATCCATTTCCTATGAGATGGCATAATGCAAAATCAATTGCATTTGATAAAGGGGATAGTATGTATGTTACATTTAGTGGGTTTACTAATTCTTGTGAAGATATGACTAAAGGATATGATGATCCAATGGCTACAGTTCTAGGAAGAAATCCTTGTGATGAATTAGAACTTTTAGGCGCTATATGGAAGTTTGATAAAAATAAATTAAATCAAACCTTAACGGATGGTTATAAATATTCTACGGGTGTTAGAAGTGTAGTTGGAATCACTTGGAATGATCATATTGATCAGCTTTACGCAGTTAATCATGGTAGAGACTATCTTCACAATCATGCACCAATGTTCTTTAGCGAATGGGATAATGCAGTTTTGCCATCTGATGAATTTATAAAGATTTCTGAAGGAGATGATTTTGGTTGGCCATACACTTATTATGATCATTTTAAATCTAAAAGACTTATAGCACCTGAATACGGAGGTGACGGTAAAAAATTAGCATCCAACAAGTATCAAGACCCTGTTTTTGGCTTACCTGCTCATTGGGCGCCAAACGATTTATTATTTTACTCAGGCGATATGTTTCCAAGTAGATATAAAAATGGAGCATTTATAGCCTTTCATGGTTCAACAAATAGATCACCTTATCCACAAGCTGGATATGTAGTAGGTTTTATCCCGTTTAACAAAGATATTCCTTCAGGTGAATTAGAAATATTTGCCGACGGATTTTCTGGAGTCGATATTATAAAAGAAATGAAGGATGCTAGTTATCGACCAATGGGTCTTGCTGAAGGTCCAGATGGTTCTTTATATATTTCTGATTCCAAAAAAGGTAAAATATGGAGAGTCTTATACACTGGTGATAAATCAACATTTAGTGATGAAGATTTAAAAAACATGAGGTTAAGAGAATATTTGCCACATATTAAAAAACCAGTAGAATTCGAAGATATAATTAGATAAGACTAAAAGAATAAGTTGTTTTAGTATAAAATTCTTTATTAGCTTTTAATAAAGTTGTTGGAAAATTAAGATTATTTGGAGAGTCAGAAAAGTGTTGTGTTTCAAGACATACACCTTCATTTTTCATAAATTTTCCCTTAAGATGGTTGCCTGAATAGAGATGAATAGCTGGTTGATCAGTTGAAATAATTACTTTTCTTCCACTTATCACATCACTTATTTCTGCAGATAAATTATTTTTATTTAGGACAAAGCAGTGGTCATAGCCACTCCCAATTTTCAATTGCTTATTATCAGATTTAATTTCCTTTCCGATTTCTTTTTCTGAACTAAAATCAAAAGGTGTATTTTTTAACCATTCTAATTTTCCAAATGGGATATATTGACTATTTATGGGTATATACTTTTCTGCATTAATTTTAAGTTTATGTTTTAAAATTGAATTACTGGATGGACATAAATTGAAATATGAGTGACTCGTCGGATTATATATAGTATCCTTATCAGATTTTGCATAAAACTCAATAATTAACTCATTTTTTTGTGTTAATGTATATACAACAGTTGTTTTTAAATTTCCTGGATACCCTCCGTCAAGGTGTTTACTGTAAAATTTAAGTTTTACAAAACTTTGATCTTGTTCATCATATTCTTCTAATTCCCAATTATTTTTATGAAAACCGTTATTTCCTCCATGTAAATGGTTGTTTTTTTCATTTTGATCAAGTTGAATAACATTTTTATTCAGTTTAAACCTACCATTTGATATTCTATTAGCATACCTACCAATTAATGCTCCTATAAAAAAATCATCAGTCAGGTATTGTTCATTGTTTTTATAGCTTAAAACAATATTTTCAAATTTATTATTCTTGTTAGGAATATTAATCTCTTTTATAACACCTGCATACGAGAGAATATTTACTGAAATACCGTTAGTATTTTTTAAAATATACTCAGAAATAATAATATTATTATTTATAGATTTGATGATCTCATAATTTTTACTGTTATAAAATTAGTTAAATATAGTTTATTAAATAAGAGTTTTTACTATTTTAGAAAACTCTAAAATCTAAATAAATGAAAAGACATATACTATAAATGAAAAGACATATACTACTAGTTGCATTATTATTTATCGGGCTTAATGCAAATTCACAGAAGAAGAAAAAAGATAATAAACAACCTTTAGATGAAGTTTCGGTTAGCGCATTGAAATGGAGATCGGTAGGTCCTGCTTTAACATCAGGTAGAATTTCAGACTTAGCAATTAATCCAAATAAACCCTTTGAATACTATGTTGCTGTAGCATCTGGTGGTGTATGGAAAACTTCAAATTGGGGTCTTGATTATATTCCAGTATTTGATAATGAATCTACCTACTCAATTGGTTGTATTACAATTGACCCGAATAACACTAATATTGTTTGGGTTGGTACCGGAGAAAATAATAATCAGAGATCTGTTGCATACGGAGACGGGGTATATAAATCTGTAGATGGAGGTAGTTCATGGAAAAATATGGGATTGAAAAATTCTGAACATATTGGAAATATTTTAGTACATCCTAATAATTCTAATATAGTATATGTCTCTGCTTATGGTCCACTTTGGAGTAAAGGTGGCGATCGTGGAATTTATAAGACTGATGATGGTGGAAATACATGGAATAAGATATTATATATTGATGAGCATACAGGGTTTAATGAAATACATATGGATCCTAGAGACCCAAATATTTTATATGCTGCAAGTCATCAAAGAAGAAGGCATGTTTACACCTATGTTGGTGGAGGTCCAGGGTCAGGTTTACATAAATCAACTGACGGAGGTGTAACTTGGAAAGAAATAAATAAAGGACTTCCTGGCGTTGAAATTGGTAGAATTGGAATAGATATTTCTGATGCAAATCCGGAAATCATTTATGCAATTGTTGAAGCTGCTGAAAGAAAGGGTGGTTTTTATAAATCTACTAATAGGGGAGAAACTTGGGTAAAACAAAGCAGTAAGGTTACAAGTGGTAATTATTATCAAGAAATTTTTGCAGATCCTGTTGATGAGGATATTGTTTATACAATGGATACATGGATGGCTGTTACTCATGATGGAGGTAAAACCTTTAAAAATGTTGGAGAAGATTACAAGCATGTTGATAATCATGCAATGTGGATAAATCCAAATAATAACTCTCACTGGCTAGTAGGTTGTGATGGAGGAATTTATGAGACTTTTGATTTTGGAAAAAAATGGGATTTTAAAAAGAATTTACCTGTAACTCAATTTTATAAAGTTGCTGTTGATAATGCTGAGCCATTTTATAATATATATGGTGGTACTCAGGATAATTTCAGTATTGGAGGNCCCTCAAGAGTAAATAATTCTCATGGAATATCTAATCAAGACTGGTTTATTACTCATGGAGGTGATGGTTTTGAATCTCAGATTGATCCTGAAAACCCAAATATTATATACGCACAATCTCAATATGGTTGGTTGGTAAGATATGATAAATTAAGTGGTGAAGAAGTAGGTATTAAGCCTATTGCTAGAAAAGGTGAATTAGATTATAAATGGAATTGGGATGCTCCATTAGCAGTTAGTAATCATAAATCAGGTAGATTATATTTTGCTGCAAATAAGGTNTTTAGATCAGACGATTATGGTAATAGCTGGAGTGTTATTAGCGATGATTTGTCTAGGAAAATTGACAGAAATAAATTAAAAGTATACGACAGAGTTTTAAGTATNGATGCTGTTGCAAAAAATGGATCTACATCGCCTTATGGAACTATTGTTGCTCTTTCTGAATCTCCAATTGACGAAGACTTTATAGTTATTGGAACTGATGATGGATTGATTCAAATTACCGAAAACTCAGGAAAAACATGGAGAAAAGTTGATAATATTAATGGGGCTCCAAAACAATCATATGTAAATTCAGTTTATTTATCTCAACATGATATAAATGTTATATATGTTGCTTTTAATCATCATAAATATGGAGATTTTAAGCCTTATATATTTAAATCAGATGACAAGGGAGTTACATGGAAATCTATAAGTAATAATTTACCGGNAAAAGGTAGTGTTTACTCAATTGAAGAGGATCATATTGATAGTGGGCTGATATTTTGTGGAACTGAATTTGGTGTATTCTTTTCACCTGACTCTGGTGGAAGCTGGAAAGAATTAGCTAATGGATTACCAACTATAGCTGTCCGTGATATTGCGATTCAAAGAAGAGAAAATGATTTAGTTCTTGGAACTTTTGGTAGAGGATTTTATGTAATGGATGATTATTCTGTGTTAAGGAGCATTGAAAATTCAGAAACTTCTTTAGGAATTAAGATTTTTGATATACGTGATGCTTTGATGTGGGAAAAAGCATCTCCTCTTGGTCTTCCAGGAAAAGCTTTTCAAGGAGATAACTTCTATTTAGCTGAAAATCTTGATCCAGTAGCTATTTTTACTTTTAATTATGATAAGAAGTATGAAAGCTTAAAAACAAAAAGACAGAATTCTGAAAAGAAATTAATTAAGGAAAGGAAAGATATTTCTTATCCAACTTATAGTGAACTATATGATGAGCTAAATGAATCTAAACCAGAATTAGTTTTTACTATTAGAGACAGTGATGATAGGGTTGTAAAAAAGATTTATAAAAAACCTTCAAAGGGATTAAATAGATTTCAATGGAATTTAAGATATGAAGTGAAAGACCCAATAAGTCTTGGTTCATCATCTTTTTACAATCCATTCGCTGGAGTTTCTGAAGGTACTTTAGTATATCCTGGAACTTATTTTATAGATATGTCAGTTCTGAAAGGAGGAAATACAACCAAGCTTATTGATTCAAAGAGTTTTAACGTAGTTTCANTGAAAAATACTGTTATGCCTACTGATGANAGAAAAGCAAAAGTTGAATTCCAAAGAAAGGTTTCTTTACTTCAAGCTGAAATTAGCGAATATTCTAGAAAGCTTTCTGAGATCAGTAATAAAATGCCATATATTTTAGAAGCTGTTAAAAGAGCAGAACAACCTATTGATGAAATATCTAAAATGATATGGAACATAAATGAAGCAATCAAAGACATTAACCTAAAGTTTTATGGTGATAATATTAAAAGAAAATTGGATATTCAAACATATTTATCTCCATATTCTAGACTTGGTTCTGTTGCATATTATCAAAAGTATTCTACTGCTGCACCAACAAAAACTCATATGGATAGTTATGAAATTGCTAAAGAAGAATTTCAACCTTTAAAGGTTTTAATTAATCAGCTTAGATCTGAAATGCAAACATTAGAGCAGATGCTAAAAGATTCTGGCGCGCCTTATACACCTGGTAGGCCAAAGGCTATAAATTAAATTAATCCCCTGATATTTTCAGGGGTGATAATTTATTGTTTTATAATTTTTTTTGTAATAGTTNTATTTTCGGAATATATTTTAAGNANATAAGTGCCTTTTGCTTTATTTGTAAAATCGATTANAGGATTTTTATCCTCCATTATTTTTTTTCCATTCAAATCATATAAGNTATATGTGTAGTCACTTAAAGCTGACTGAATAATAATTTTTTCTTTAACTGGATTTGGGCTAATAATGAAATTATCTATTAGTAAAGTGTTATTAGATAATGAATTATTCATGCTTAATTCAAAAAATAACCAAGCTTCTAAGGCAGAATCTATATCCATATTTCCATATCCTCCAGGCCAGTCATGTCCACCACCAACAACTCTATATAACCAGATTTCATTACCANTATCAGAATCATAATGTCTTTCTTTAACTACATAACTCCCATCATTATTGTTTGTATTTGGTAAATCTTCCGTTGAAAAAGAAGTGCAGTTATTTAAATCCGACCAATAATCAATTGTTTCAGGGATACTAGGGTACGCTCCCCATCCACCAGAACTATTTGGATCACCGTTATAAAAGTTTACATTATCACTTGTGCCATGAATTTCAAAAATAGGAATAAGATTTTCAGGATTACATGTGTCCATTATTTCTTGTAACATCATACCTGCAACAGAAACAACTGCTTTAAAAACATCAGAAGCTTCACAAGCTAACATATAACACATTTCACCACCATTTGACATCCCAGCAGCAAATGTATTGGCTTCACTTAAATTATGAGTTTGTTGTAAATAACCAGCAAGTTCTTTTAAAAAACTTATATCATCAACAGTTTCATTAGGGTGAAAATCGTATCCCACATTCCAAAATCTATTACCATAATCATCAATGGTCCCTCTAGGGTAACATACTGCAAATCCATATTCATCGGCAATGTTGTTCATNTCNGAATAATTTCTGATATTTTCTGCNTCACTTGAATAACCATGCATTACAAAAACTAATGGAGAATTATTCTCTAATCCATCAGGTTCATAATAAATATATTCTCTATCTAAATTTTCATGATTAAAATTTGTATAAACNGATGTAGGAGCTTCTTCAGATTCAATAACTTGAAAATTAAAATTACTGTTTGACCAGTAANTATCCCATACTATGTAATAAGTATTTCCTGCAATAGCTTCAAAAGTTGCGGAAGATAAAAATCCATTATATAAACCTGATTCACCTATATCGTCATTTCCTGCAACACAAATCAAATTATCACATGAGCCCTCATAAATATGAAGTCTTGTATCATCAGGAGGTGGATTAGATTCTAAATTTGAATTAACTGTCACATATAAATTTTGAATAGTAGTATAAGAGTACCATTTTAGATTTTCAGGGTTACCATTAAGCTCCGTACAATTAGTTATATTAGAGTCTACAGATTCACTGATATTATCNATAAAATAATCACCAGCTGTAATCTCTATAGACTGATCGCAAGAATTTCCGCTTTGTGAAAATAAACCGTAAGAAAATAATAGTAAAAAAGTTGTTATTATTTTATTCATATTAAAGCTATCTTAAGTTATTAAATTAATTTAAGATTATGAGATTGATTTATTTCTTTTTCTTTCNACCTCTTTTAATAACACCTTTCTTAATCTAAGGTTATTTGGTGTTACTTCAACATATTCATCTTTTTGAATATATTCTAGAGCTTCTTCTAAAGAAAATTTTATAGCTGGAATTATTCTCGCTTTATCATCAGCTCCGGATGATCTAACATTACTAAGTTTTTTAGTTTTTGTAATATTTATTACCATGTCGTCTCCTCTTGAGTTTTCACCAATTACTTGTCCTTCATATATTTCTTCGCCAGGGTTAACAAAGAATTTACCTCTGTCTTGTAATTTATCGATAGAGTACGGAATTGCTAACCCTTTTTCCATAGANACNAAAGAACCGTTTAAACGTTCAGGAATTCCACCTTTAATAGGTCTAAAATCTAAAAATCTGTGTGATAAAATTGCTTCCCCTGCAGTTGCTGTTAATAATTGATTTTTCAAACCAATTATTCCTCTTGAAGGAATTACAAATTGACATATCATTCTACTTCCCTTAGAAACCATACTGATCATTTCTCCTTTTCTTACAGAAACTATTTCGATTGCTTTTCCGGAAACAGATTCTGGAAGGTCTATTGTCATATCTTCAAAAGGTTCACAATTAATTCCATCAATATTTTTTATTATAACTTGAGGTTGACCTATTTGGAGTTCATATCCTTCTCTTCTCATGGTTTCAATAAGTACTGAAAGGTGTAAAACACCTCTTCCNTAAACAATAAATTTATCTGCACTGTCTNTAGTTTTAACTCTTAATGCAAGATTTTTTTCCAATTCTTTATTTAACCTNTCTTTTATATGTCTAGAAGTAACNAATTTTCCATCTTTTCCAAAAAATGGNGAGTCATTAATGGTAAATAACATACTCATTGTTGGTTCATCAATAGAAATTGAACTTAAAGCTTCAGGTGAATCTATATCTGCTATAGTATCTCCAATTTCAAATTTTTCCAAACCAACAATAGCGCAAATATCTCCAGCTTTTACTTCATGTACTTTTTTACGTCCTAAACCCTCAAATACATGTAACTCTTTAATTTTAGATTTTAAAATCGTTTTATCTCTTTTTACAAGTGATATATTTGATCCGCTAATCAGTTTACCCCTTTGTAGTCTTCCTATTGCAATTCTTCCAGTAAACGAGGAATAATCTAAAGAAGTAATAAGCATTTGAAGAGCACCTTCCTCTACTTTTGGNGAAGGAATATGACTAATAACCATATCCAGTAAAGGTTCAATATTATTAGTTTTGTTTTTCCAATCATCACTCATCCAGTTTTCTTTTGCGGAACCATATATAGTAGGAAAGTCAAGTTGCCATTCTTCTGCTTCTAGTTCATACATTAAATCAAAGACAGATTCATGGACTTCATCAGGTGTACAATTTTCTTTGTCNACCTTATTAATAACAACACAAGGTTTAAGACCCAGCTGTAGGGCTTTTTGTAACACAAACCTAGTTTGTGGCATTGGGCCTTCAAAAGCATCTACAAGTAGAAGANCTCCGTCAGCCATATTTAAAACTCTTTCAACTTCTCCTCCAAAGTCAGCGTGTCCNGGCGTATCAATAATATTAATTTTTGTGTTTTTATATGAAACAGAAACATTTTTTGAAGTAATAGTTATACCTCTTTCTCTTTCAAGTTCATTATTATCAAGTATTAAATCGCCTTTATTTTCATTTTCTCTAAATAATTGACAGTGAAACATGATTTTGTCAACTAAAGTAGTCTTACCATGATCTACGTGTGCTATAATTGCAATATTTTTAATGTCAGACATTCCTTTTTAATAATTTTTTGCAAAATTACTATTAAATAAATCAAATATGTTATAAAAGTGAAAAGGTTTGAAAGAGAGCCAACCATAGCAATCAATCAAACCAATTCGTTTGTGTATAGCGAATATAATCTATTTTTTTTTAAAGTTTATATATCCACTATAAATAAAAAGCATCCAATTATTCAATTGGATGCTTTTTATTTACAATAGAACTATTATTATCTAATAACTAGTTTAGAAACTTTAGTTTGATCATCTATTGTAACTTTAATTAAATAAAAGCCACTGTTAAATGAATTAATATCTAATGTATTTCCACTAATTGTAGTATTCATTACCATTCTTCCATTAAGGTCAAATATTTCAATATTTTTAACTCCGTTTATAGGGGAAGAAATTGTAATAAATTCACCATCAACAGGATTAGGATAAATTATTACATCTAGATTATCTACATCATTTATAGAAAGAGCAGCATCAACACAAATATCGTCTAGAGTAACTCCGTATCCATAACCTGAAGTTGCCTGGAATCCAATATAATAATCATTACTTGGATTAGGAAGTGATAAGGTAACTTGAGTCCATGCTGGAGTGTCTTCAAGATATGTTCCTATTTCAATCCATTCAGCATCATAAGCATTTCTGTAAAAAACTCTTAACTGATCTTGATCTCCTGCCCATTGAGGCTGTGAATAATTAAAAGTTAATTCAGGATTATTAACTCCTGTAAGATCCATTGATGGAGAAATAATACTAGCAGTATCACCATTATAATTCCCAGATGCAAAACCAACCATTTGAGAGCCTGAAAGTGGAGTAACAGTACCATTTACATTTGCGTTTATAGTTGCCCATTCAGTTGTGCCTGAATATATAGATGAACCCCATCCCTCAACACCAAATCCAAAATCACCATTTTCAAACCCTTCACACCATGGGTAAGCATTTACGACAAAAACAGAAAAGTTAATAGTCTGTTCAACGGGTGGATCAAGTGGATTATGGTCATTATCAACTAACCATGTAGTAACANAATGATCACCAATTGATAAACCAGAAAGTGTAATATCATCAGTATCCATTACTGCTACATATTCTCCACCATCTAAGCTATAGTGCCAATGTCCGTCATTTCCAACATCGAAATTATTTAAATTTGAAATGGAAATAGTAGCATTAGTTCCTACAACTTCAACATCCCAATCAGCTGCAATAGACGAATTATCAAAAACTCTAATATCATCTATAAGCCAATCAGACGCAAAATTACCAGAGTATTTAAAGGCAATAGTTACATTTTCAGATGAAGGAAGATTTAATGTCTTATCTCCCCAAGCATTGGTTGGAACGGACTGATTTGCATTATAATTGTCAAAAGTTTCATTAAATAAGACTGTCCAGGTTGCAGAATTAACATCATCGGTATAATCTGTTGAAAACATAACTTCTTGACATCCATTTCCGATTCCAGTTTCTACATCATTACCACAATCGGCATATTCAGCATAATGCACATGATCCCAATAAGTTAATATGGCATTTTCTGTTCCTGAAAGATCAAATGTTGGAGATAAGGCCCAATTTTCTTGAGCTCCATCATTATAATCATCATGTTGTAAATAACTCATTCCACCATCTGCAGCATCATCATCATGAACAAAATGACCACTGTTAATAATCCANTTAGATGTTCCAGCACCGTTAAGAACAGTACTAAAATCACCAATTCCATTTTCAAAACTATTTTGATAGGGAATAGTTGCGTTTGATTTCATCAAATTATCAGTTGTTACATATGACTGATTAGCTTGATGTTCACCACCTNTTTCACCTTGATGAAGACATTCTTGTCCAATTAAAAATGATGGTAATAATAATAAAATGTAAAGTTTTTTCATAAATTGATTTTAATAGATTAGTATTTAGTCATTGATTTTCATAAAGTTATGATTTTTAAAAGAATAAAAAAAAGTAATTATTAAATAAAANAACATGTAATATTTAATACATCTAGTATATTTTAATAAAAAAATAAAAAACCCACTGATTTTTAGTGGGTTTTAAATTAAAAGAGCGGAGGAAGAGGGATTCGAACCCCCGGAGGTGTGACCCTCAACAGTTTTCAAGACTGCCGCATTCGACCACTCTGCCATTCCTCCAATAAAGCATGCAAATATATGTTTGTTTTCTTTGCTTCAAAAATTTTTTTTTAAATATTTATATTATATTAAATAAAAGTCTGTTAAAATGAAATTACAATACCTTATTTATTTTTTATTTATTAATTTTTTTGTTAGTGATGAAATTATTCCTAAATATCAAAAATTTACTTCTTCTGAAGGCACTTTAAATTATAGAATACTATTTCCTAAAAATTTTGATAATTTAAAAACTTATCCTTTACATATTTTTCTTCATGGAATTGGAGAAAGAGGTGATGATAATGAGTTACAGTTAAAATATGTAGACAAAGTTTTTTTAAACAAAAAAAATTACGAGGATTANCCTGCGATTATTATTTTCCCTCAAGCACCTTTAAATGATAATTGGTCATCAAGAATTTTAACTGAAAATAAAGTACGTCAAAGTTTTCCNGANAATAATTCTCCAACTAAATCTTTACAGCTTGTAATGAAATTAATGGATTCACTTGTTAANGAAAACTATATTGATGATAAAAAGATTTATTTGAGTGGGTTATCTAATGGAGGAATGGGGTCATTTGAGTTATTAAAGCATAGGCCAAATATGTTTGCTTCAGCGGTTATAATTTGCGGAGGTGGTAATCCTTCTTGGGCAAAAGAATTTGCAAAATCAACTCAAGTCTGGATTGCTCACGGCTCAANAGATCAGGTTGTTTATCCTGATTTTTCNTTAAAAATGGCAGCAGCTATAATTAGCGAGGGTGGTAATCCAAAAGTCACCTTATATGAAGATGTATATCACGATAGCTGGAATAATGTATTTGAGGATCCTGAGTATTTAAATTGGATATACTCACATTCTAAAAACTAANGTATTTAGATATTTTAAGCCCATAACCAATCATACCAACTCTGTTAGNNNTTTTAGTATTAGTAATAAGTTTGAGATTAGTGATATCTAAATCGTGTAAAATCTGAGCCCCTATACCAAAATCTCTATCATCCATATTTAGTATTGGTGCTTTAGTTACCAAGTCTTTAACCTGTTTGTTTTTTAATATTTTAAGCCTTTTAAGTGTATCAATAGACTTAAGTTCAGGACTAATAAATATCATTGCTCCTGAATCATTTTTTCTAATAATATCAAACATTTTAGATAGTGCATCTTCAGTGTTAGATGTTAAAATACCCAGAACATCATTGTTTATAGATTTAGAATTAATTCTTGTTAAAACAGCGTCACCTTTTTCCCAACTACCTTTACTTAAAGCAATATGAATATTCTTATTAGTAGTTTGCTTGTAAGCTCTTAATCTAAACTTCCCAAACCTTGTATTTATTTGAAAATCTTCTTTTTTATCAATTAATGAATCATGTTCCATTCTATAGGCAACTAGGTCCTCAATAGAAACTATCTTAAGATTAAACTTTTTGGCAACTTTAATTAAATCAGGAACTCTAGCCATGGANCCGTCATTATTCATTATTTCTACAATTACTCCAGCNGGTTTTAATCCTGCAAGACGAGGTAGGTCTATAGCGGCCTCAGTATGTCCGGTCCTTCTTAATACTCCACCGTCTTTTGCTACAAGAGGAAATACATGACCAGGTTTAGAAAATTGTTTAGGTTTGGTATTTTTATCTATTAATGCTTTAATTGTAGTAGCTCTATCAGAAACAGAAATTCCAGTAGTAACTCCATTTCCTTTTAAATCAACAGAGACAGTAAAAGCTGTGTCTTGTGGGTCTGTATTAGTTCCAACCATTAGATTAAGACCTAACTTTTTCGACATATATTCTGTTATAGGGGCACAAATCAAACCTCTTCCATGGGTAGCCATAAAATTAATTATTTCAGGCGTAATTAATTCTGCTGAAGCTAAGAAGTCACCTTCATTTTCTCTATTTTTATCATCCACTACAATTACAATTTTACCATCTCTAATATCGTTTATGGCAGATTCTATAGAATCTAATTTAAATTCATCCTTTGACATTTCTTTTTTTTATTTTGTTTAATGTATCATAGATTTTATCTCCAAAATTAAAAATACTTTTATCATTTGTAGCTCGATGAGTGAGATAAACGCTAAATGGAAACATAATTAATGTAGATAACCAACTGGCTAGAATTGGATTGATGCTACTATCTTCGGCTAAATTTTTAGAAAATATTCCTAAAAAATGATAGATTAAAAATAGTATAATTGAAATTACAAGAGGTAAGCCATATCCTCCTTTTCTGATTATTGTTCCAAGTGGAGCACCAATAAAAAATAATATTATACATGCGAAACCTAAAGAAAATTTATCATGCATAGTTATAATATGTTTATTTAAATTTAGCTCCCTGTATGATTGAATTGTGTTATTAGATTTTACAATACTAATTGTACTTTTTATTGAACTAATAGCTAAATCATATAGTTGTTTTTGTTTTTTAATCTGAAATAAATTTAAAAAATTATCGTTTTCATAATTTATTTTATCATTTGGATTTAGATTATAATTAATACTTTTAAAATTTGATCTGTTATACATCTTAGAACTAATAACTCTAATATCTTCAAGTCTTTTTATTTTTAATGAGTCTATAGCTACATTTAGTTCATTAACACTCATCATAGAGTGTTTATTAACATCATCCTCTTGACTAAAATCAACATCGTTTAAAGAAGCTATATCGATATTGATTAAGTATTCTTCAAAAAAACTTTTTATGAAAGGTTTTTTAATTTTTTTTGTATAATCTTCAGATAATATTTCGTCATAGTAATTTCCAGAATACAATTTTAATTGTAAAATATCAGAGTTTTCTTCACTTATTATTTCACCTTCTTTAGATTTAATTACAGTATAGTTTCCAGGCTTATTTTTTTTTTTGATGAATAATCACATCCTTTAATTTTTTATCTTCAGATCCGTACTTTTCTTTAACTTTTATATTGTAATTTCCTATTTGACTAAATTGACCCTCAGCAATAGCCATTGCTGGTTTTATTTTTGAAATATTCTTCCTTAGATTATGAAAATTATATTCAGCTATAGGAGCTATGTTATTAGAAAAAATAAAGGTGACTAAACCTAAAATAAATGTAAAATATATTAAACTTTTCATGGATCTCTGGAGTGATATACCACTAGCTTTCATCGCTGCAAATTCATAATTTTCAGAAATACTTCCAAAGACCATTATACTTGAAAGTAATATTGTTAATGGTAATACCAATATTACTAGTCTTGGTGATACGTTAATTAAGAATTCTAGTATAATATCAATTTCAAGATCTTTTCCTGCTAACTCTGAAATATATAACCAAACTGTTTGTAGCAAAAAAATAAACATTAGAATCAAAAAAGATCCAACTAATGTTTTTAAATAAGATTTGAATATGTAACGGTCAAGGATTTTCAAACAGTTTAATCTAATATATTCATGTAGTAATTCTTATATTTCTCATCATTAAATACAAAAAAGTCTTTGTTTATTTTGATATTAAATTCAAAGTCAATGATGGTTATTGTGGTAACCGTGTCATTTTTACCTGTTTCAACAACTTCATATATCTGATTAAATTCAGTGTCAATTCCTAATAAAATAAATTTTATTTCAGAGTCAGAGTCTTTTGGAATCAATTTAACGTATTGAATTTTTTTTCTATATCTTGAATTGGAATTAGATCTATTTTTTAAATATTCGATTTTATCCATAGTAACCGTGTATCCATCTTCATAAAAATAGAGCATTTTATTAGGAGTTATGGTCGACTCTTCTTCTGGATTTTCACTTGAAATTGTAACCTCTTCATCTTCAGGACTTATAGTGAATAATTTTGAACCATCAAAAATTCTTGTTATACCTACAAATTCAAATTTCCACTTATCTTTTTCTTTAACAAAACTTCCTGCATTTTTTTCATCTATATCTAACTCATCATTGTTAAGACGATATTCGTAATTTATAAAAACATTATTGTAACCTTTAATATTTTCAGAAACTTTATTTAAAAGCATCTCCGCATCTGATTTTTCTTGTGAATTAGTGAAATTCACAAATAAGATTAAGATTATAAGGATTAAATTTCTCATACTATTTTATTCGTTTTTTAAATGATTATCTAATGATTGCAAATCAGTTATTAATACCTGCCTTGCTTTACTTCCTTCAAATGGACCTACTATTCCAGCTGCTTCTAGCTGATCAATTAATCTACCGGCTCTGTTATAGCCCAATTTTAATTTTCTTTGAAGTAGTGAGGCTGAACCTTGTTGAGCAGTAACAAGCACCTCAGCTGCTTCACGAAATAATTTATCTCTGTCTTCTATACTGTAATCAAGAGTTGTGCCAGTATCTTCGCTAATATATTCTGGGAGATAATGTGCTGTCGCATATGCTTTTTGTGAACCTATATAGTCAGTTAGTTTTTCTATTTCAGGCGTATCAACAAAAGCACATTGTACTCTAATTAATTCGTTCCCTTGAGTATATAACATATCACCTCTTCCGATTAGTTGATCAGCACCAGAACTATCTAAAATGGTTCTAGAATCTATTTTAGATGTTACTCTAAATGCAACCCTTGCTGGAAAGTTTGCTTTAATAACACCAGTTATTACATTCACAGATGGCCTTTGCGTTGCTATGATTAAATGTATTCCAATAGCTCGAGCCAATTGGGCTAATCTTGCAATAGGTGTTTCAACCTCTTTACCTGCGGTCATGATTAAATCTGCAAATTCATCAACAACTAAAACTATATAAGGCAAAAATTGATGACCATCATTTGGGTTTAATTTTCTTAGTTTAAACTTATTATTATACTCAACAATATTTCTACAAGTAGCATTTTTTAATAAATCATATCTGTTATCCATCTCAATACATAATGAATTTAGTGTATTTATTACTTTTTTATTATCTGTGATTATAGCCTCCTCTGAGTCAGGAAGTTTAGCTAAATAATGTCTCTCTATTTTATTATAAAGTGTAAGTTCTACTTTTTTTGGATCGACAAGAACAAATTTAACTTCAGCAGGATGTTTTTTGTAAAGTAAAGATGTTAATACAGCATTTAATCCAACAGATTTTCCTTGACCAGTTGCGCCAGCCATTAATAAATGAGGCATTTTAGCTAAATCAAAAACTAAAGTTTCATTACTGATCGTTTTACCAATAGCAACAGGTAATTCCATATCAGATTTTTGAAATTTTTCTGCAGAAATAACAGAATGCATCGAAACTATAGTGGGTTTTTTATTAGGAACTTCTATTCCAATTGTTCCTTTACCGGGTATCGGCGCAATTATTCTAATTCCTAATGCAGAAAGGGATAATGCAATATCATCCTCTAAATTTTTGATTTTAGAAATTCTTATTCCTGCATCAGGAATAATTTCATAAAGTGTAACTGTTGGTCCAATAGTAGCTTTTATATTTGAAATAGAAATATTATAATTTCCAAGTGTATCAACTATTCTATTCTTATTTTCTTCTAATTCATCTTTATCGATGGTTATTTTTTCAGAATCATATTGCTTTAGAAGATTTAATTTTGGAAATTGAAATTTGTTAAGATTTAATTTCGGATCAAATTGCCCAAAATTATCAACTAATTTATCTGAAAGATTATCAATTTCAGATTTTTCTTCAAAAATTTCTTCTACTTCAATTCCTAATTTTTCGTTTGATAAATTTGATTCAATTACTGATTGATTGTTATCTGGNATTTTTTCTTCATTTTGTATTTTTTCTTCATTTTGTATATTATCAACCTCAGAAATATCACTATTAATTTCATTTAAATTTAAAGGTTTATTAACTTTAAATAGATTGATTGATTTAATATATTTAAAAACATTAATTATATCATTTACACCAAATTTTAATCTAAAAGTTACATATAGCATAAACATAAAAGTCAGAAGTAGAGCTATACCTAAATGACTAATATATCCAATTAAAAAACTGACAATTTCAAAACCTATAATTCCTGAATATATGTTTCCGTAATCAATAAATCCAAAAAATATTGAAAAGAAGACAATTAAATAAAATCCCCAAATCCAATTTTTTACTAATTTTTTTTTCTTGGTATTCAATAATACATGAAGAGAGCTTAGGAATATTAAAATGGGGAGAATTATTGAACTAATTCCGTAACCTTTATAAATAAAAAAATCTCCAATTATAGCTCCAATTTTACCTAAAGAGTTTGTGCTATTAATAAATTCATCCGGACTAATGGTTAAATTACTTTGATCAGTTTCTCCAGTTAGTAAATAAGAAATGAAAGAGGAAATTAGAAAAACAGAAACTATCATTAATGTACTTCCTAGAAAAAGTCTTTTTGCACTAGACATCTCTCTTTTTTTCGAGTTTTTTGAAAAAGAAAAAATATGCTTCATTAACTTATTATTGAATTTTTCATTTGCAAGTTAATAATCATTTGATCAAGAATGAACTTTTTAATTATTTTTATGATTAGCTAATGTTTTTATTTTTATCATTAATGCCGCATAAATTAAAGTTGTAATTGGACTTAACCAATTAAATATGGCATAAATAAAATAATCAGTAACTGAAACTCCTAAAACTCCGTAATGATATGCTCCACAAGTATTCCATGGAATAAGGGCAGATGTTACTGTACCTGCATCTTCAAGAGTTCGACTTAAATTCTCTGCTGAAAGTTTTTTTTCTTGAAAAGCTTCTTTAAACATTTTACCNGGGATTACTATGGCTAAGTATTGATCAGAAGCAACAATATTAATACCTATACAACTCGCTGCTGTACTTGCAAATAACCCAAATGTTGTTTTTGCCTTACTCAACAGAAAATCAGTAATTTTTTTTAAAGCTCCAATTCCATCCATTGAGCCTCCGAAAATCATTGCACTTATTGTTAGATAAATTGTCCATAACATTCCTTTCATACCACCCGAATTATACAGTCTTTGTATTCTCATATTTTCGGTTGGAATCTCCGTATCTAAAAAGATTGATTTAATAACAGAATAAAATTTTGAATGATCAATCATTTCTAAAATATTATTCTGAAATATTAGAGAAAAAATCACTGCTCCTAAAATACCTGTACTGAGTGCAATTATTGGTCTTATTTTTAAAAAAGCAAGCACTATAACCATTGCAGGGATTAAAAAAAGAATGGGTGATATATAAAAATCATTTGAAATTGTTTGAGACAGATTATTTATCTCATTCATTTCCCCAGCTCCTGAGATTTTCAGACTAAAACTAAGCACTATGAAAACAATTAATGTAAAAATATATGTAGGTACAGTTGTATAAGTCATGTATCGGATATGTGTGTAGAGATCTGTGCCAGCCATAGCTGGAGCTAGATTAGTAGTATCACTCAAAGGGGACATTTTATCACCAAAATAAGCCCCTGAAATTACAGCCCCAGCAGTCATTCCAGCAGGAATATTAAACGCTACTCCAACGGCTACCAGCGCGATTCCAACGGTTGCTGAAGTAGTATAAGAACTTCCGGTAGTCAGAGATACTAATGTTGAAACAATTAACGTTAGAGGTAAAAATATTCCTGGGTCAACCAGATTTAATCCATAATAAACCATGGCAGGAATAATCCCGCTTATTTTCCAAGTTCCTGCTAAAGCTCCTACAAGAAGTAAAATAATAATTGGTGTACTAATGCTTTTAATACTTTCGATTATTCTACTGATTATATATGAAACTTTAATTTTTTCACTTAATCCTAATAAAAGTGCTACAAGAGAAGTGAATATTAGTATATAGTGGTATGTATATTCCCCAAGCCAATCGTTGTTTTCAAAAGAAAGGATGTTATATAAAAGTAATAGGATTAGAATTATAACAGGAATTATAGACTTGTTTAAACTAATTTCAAAGGACAATTTATTCATCTAAATAAGTTTAATTCTTTTAAACATTTCTTTATCCCATAATATGTTCTTTCAATGTCTTGATCTAAGCCAACAGAAAATCGTATTAATCCCTCGCTTAATCCCATTTCACCTTGTTCTTCATTGGAAATCTCAGAAGAAGTTGAAGATCCTGGAGCACAAAATAATGTTTTATAAAAACCAAGACTAACCGCAAGATAACCAATGTTAGTTTCTTGCATTTTCTCCATAAGTTTATTTGCTTTTTCTAAGCTGCCTACATCAATAGTTACCATTCCGCCATACCCATAACTTTTATTCATCATTTTGGTAAAAATTGAATGTGATGGGTGAGATAAAAGACCTGGATAAACAGTCTTAATTCCATCTTTTTCAAAAGATTTAGCTAAATACATGGCATTTTCTCCATGTTTTTTCATTCTTATATGAAGGGTTCTCATATTTTTTAAAACAGAGGCTGCTCTAAGACTATCCATTGTAGCTCCCATTAACATAAATGCACCATCATTTACATCTCTTAAGGAATGAATAAATTCTTTTGAACTACAGACTACACCGGCAATGGTATCACTGGTTCCGTTAATAAATTTTGTTAAGCTATGAATAACTACATCAGCTCCAAATTTTGCAGGGGAAATTGATAGCGGTGTAAACGTATTATCTACAATTAGTTTTAATCCTTTAGCCTTTGCAATTTTAGAAATTGATTCAATATCTGCTACCTCAAGTAACGGATTAGACGAGACTTCACAGTATATTATTTTAGTATTTGACTTAATTAAATTTTTTATAGCACTAATATCTGTTATGTCAATAAAGTCTGTTTCAATACCAATTTTTNATGCAAAATTTTTTAAAAATGCATAGGTTCCACCATATACAGTTCTGCTGGAAATCACATGGTCACCAGCTTTACAAAGTTGTAAAATAGTTGAGGTTATTGCCCCCATTCCAGATGAAAACACATTTGCAGCTTCTGTTCCTTCCATCGCTGCACATGCTTCTTCTAAATATAAATTACTAGGAGAAGAATTCCTTGAATATAAATAACAACCTTCTGTGTTACCATCAAAGGTTTCACTCATAGAATTAGCGGATAAAAAAGTATATGTTGAGGAATCAGAAATTGAAGGGTTTACCCCTCCAAATTCCCCGAAAAATTGTAGGTCTTGAATTTTGTTTGCTGGCTTCGTTTTCATCGAATTAAATATGATTATTGGTTGAATTTTGCACTAATTTACCAAAATCAATTTTAATAGTTTAAAAATTATTTTAAGTTTTAAATATTTGTATTTTTGAAACCTAAATAATTAATATATGAATGCTTTTGATATAATAGTGATCGGATCTGGTCCTGGAGGTTATGTTTGTGCAATTAGGGCAGCCCAGTTGGGTATGAAAACTGCCTTGATAGAAAAGTATAATAATATGGGGGGGACTTGCCTGAATGTTGGTTGTATTCCTAGTAAATCACTACTTGATTCATCACATCATTATGAAAACGCGATTCATAACTTTCAAGATCACGGTATTTTAATTGAAGGAAAAGTTCAGCTNGATCTTGAAAAAATGATGGCTAGAAAGTCATCAGTGGTAGAACAAACAACCAAAGGTCTAGAGTACCTAATGAACAAAAATAAGGTTACTGTATACAATGGTTTAGGTACTTTTAAAGATACTAGCACTGTAGAGGTAACTTCTGAAAATAAGGTTGAGGTTTTAAAAGGAAAAAATATAATTATTGCCACTGGAAGTAAACCAACTAAATTACCTTTTATTAATTTTGATGGTGAAAGGATTATATCTTCAACTGAAGCATTAAAATTAAAAGAAGTACCTAGACACATGATTGTTGTCGGAGGTGGCGTTATAGGTCTAGAGCTAGGGCAGGTATATAAAAGATTGGGAGCAGAAGTTACTGTAATAGAATTCCAAAATAGAATTATCCCTAATATGGACTCTAGCTTGTCTAAAGAATTAAACAAGGTTTTTAAAAAGAGCGGAATAAAAATTAACACATCTCACAAAGTAACATCAATTGAAAAAAAATCTGATTTGGTAACTATAACTGCAGAAAATAAAAAAGGAGAAAGTGTTACTTTTCAAGGTGATTACTGTTTGATTTCTATAGGTAGAAGCGCATACACAGATGGTTTGGGGTTAGAAAATATTGGTGTAGGAGTTGATAAATACGGAAGAGTAGAGGTAAACGAAAAACTTCAAACAAGAGTTTCAAATATTTACGCAATTGGAGATGCAGTTAGAGGTTTAATGCTTGCTCATAAGGCGGAAGAAGAGGGTGTGTTCGTTGCAGAAACTATCAACGGTCAGAAACCACATATAAATTATAATTTAATTCCAGGTGTGGTTTACACTTGGCCTGAAGTTGCTTCTGTCGGTAAAACAGAAGAGCAGTTAAAGGAAATAAATAAACAATATAAAGTTGGGCAGTTTCCAATGAGAGCGCTTGGCAGGAGTAGAGCAAGTTCTGATCTTGATGGTTTTGTAAAAATATTGGCAGATTCCAAAACCGATGAAATTTTAGGCGTTCATATGATAGGGGCAAGATGTGCTGATTTAATTTCAGAGGCTGTTGTTGCTATGGAGTACAGAGCTTCAGCTGAAGATATCGCTAGAATTTCTCATGCCCATCCTACTTTTTCAGAAGCAATTAAAGAAGCAGCTTTGCTTGCTACAGAAAATAGAGCCATTCATATATAAAGTAAATTTTTTTCTATTCATTTCCATTATATTTGTTTTAAACAAAATAGATGCTAATAGAATTTGAATCTTATATAAAAGATAAATTTCCTTATTTACTTGAGGAAAAAAGCATTTTATGCTGTTCTGGTGGTGTTGATAGTGTAGTGTTATTTTATTTAATGCTTTCTGTTTCAAAAAATTTTNTTGTTGCTCATTGCAATTTTAAATTAAGAGGTAGTGAGAGTGATGGGGATCAATATTTTGTTAGTGATCTGTGTAAAGAAAATTCAATTAAGTTTTATGCTAAGTCTTTTAATGTAAAAAAAATAAAGGCCAATTCTAATAAGTCAACTCAAATGATTGCTAGAGATTTAAGATATGATTTTTTTGATCAGTTATCTTCTGATTTAAAGATTAGACATATTCTTACAGCACATCACTTAAATGATAGTTTAGAGGGCTTTATTATAAATATTTCTAGAGGTTCCGGTTTAGATGGTTTGACTGGAATTCCGATTGAAAACAACAAGATAAAGAGACCTTTAATTGGTTTTGAAAAATCTAAAATCATTGATTATGCAAAATCCAATAATCTTAATTGGAGAGAAGATTCTTCAAACAAAACAGATTCTTATCTTAGAAATAAAATAAGGAATAACATAATTCCTGAATTTGAAAAGCTTGAAGGAAATTTTATAAAAAATTTTAAAAAGAGTATTTCATATCTGCAAATATCTAACACAATAATTCATGGTAAAATTAATGAGTTAAAGAAAAATTTACTTGAATATAGAGGGGATGAAATCGCTATCAAAATTAAAAATTTACAAGAAGTCAATTCAGAAGCCTTTCTGTATTATTTTTTGAGAGATTTTGGTTTTATTGATTGGAACAACATATTTAAACTAACAGATTCAGAATCGGGTAAAAAAGTATTAAGTGAATCCCATATTTTATTTAGAAATAAGTTGGAATTAATTTTAAAACCTATTCAGAAAATAAAAAAAATTAATCACTTAATTAATGACATAAATAATCCCTTATTTATTAATAATAGTTTTCATATTAAATTTAAAAAAACTACTAAAATTTCTAAGAATAATATTAATGTTGTTACTGTAGACACTCAAAAATTAAAATTCCCTTTACTTGTGAGAAATTTCAAAGACGGTGATTCTTTTTACCCCTTTGGAATGGATGGAAGTAAAAAAGTTGGTAAATTTTTGAAAGATAACAATATTAATCACGTAGATAAGCAATCAGCTGTTGTTTTAGTTAATGGGGATAATAAAATTATATGGGTTATAGGTATGAGGTTGGATAATAGGTTTTCTGTTCTAGAAAACACCCAAAAATTATTAAATATTGAATATTGTAAAAAAAATTAAAAAAAAATTATCAAGTTTAGGACCAGGTTCTGTGGTAGCTGCTGCTTTTATCGGTCCAGGAACAATCACAATGTGTTCAATTGCTGGTGCTCAATTTGGCTATAGTTTAGTTTGGGCATTGATTATTTCAATTTTGATAACTCTCGTTATTCAGTCAACCGTTGTTAGAATTTCAATTGTATCTGCTAAACCACTTTCAAAATTATTGATAAATCAATTTCGTAATAAGTATCTAAAATTTTTATCAATCTTTCTTTTAATCTCTGCAATATTTGTAGGGAATGCTGCTTACGAAGCTGGAAATATAAGCGGAAGCGTTTTGGGCTTAGAGCTTATTTTTGATGATAAGTTAGATGTATTTGGTCTTAACGGTTATGTGGTTTTAACCGGCTTAATTGCTTTTTTGATAATCTTTTTTGGAAATAACAAATTCTTAGAAAGAATTTTAATCTCCCTTGTGCTTGTAATGAGTATTTCATTCATATTCACCGTTTTTTTAGTTGGAGTAGATTTAGTTGAATTAATATCACCCTCTAATTTTTTTAAAATTCCTGATGGAAGTCTCCTAATCATTGCAGGTTTGATTGGTACAACAGTAGTTCCTTATAATATATTTCTACATGCAGCTCTAGTTAATGAAAAATGGGATTCAAAAAATGATTTAAAAGACGCTAGTTTTGATACAGTATTTTCAATTTTAATTGGAGGAATAATATCTTTATGTATTTTGTTAACAGCTGCAGGCTTAGATAAATCTAATATTACGAGTGCCATTGATCTTGCAAATAATCTTGAGCCTCTTTATGGATCATTCTCAAAATTTGTCCTAGCCATCGGATTGTTTTCTGCTGGTTTAACAAGTTCAATAACTGCACCCTTGGCTGCAGCCTATGTTGTGAATGGATGTCTAGACTTAGGTCTAAATAGAAAATCACTATTGTTTAAATTGACAGCCTTGCTAGTTTTATTAATCGGATTATTTTCTTCTTTTTTTCAAATAAATTCAATTGAGATTATAAAGTTTGCTCAAATTACAAATGGAATTTTATTACCACTTGTTGTTATTTTTCTTTTTGTCTTNGCTAATAATAAGTTNCTTGTTTCAAAGACGAATAATTTATTTCAAAATATTATNAGTTTTTTAGTTNTTGTTTTTTGTCTTTTACTTTGTTTTANAAGTATTCTTAAAGTATTTTCTTNATATGATTGTAAATATAAACGCAGATTTAGGGGAAGGAACTGGGGTTGAGAATGAAATAATGCCGATGCTAANNTCTTGCAGTATTGCTTGTGGTGGACATACNGGTGATCTAGATTCTATGAATTCAANTGTTGAAATTGCTNTAAAACACAANGTTAAAATTGGTGCTCANCCCTCATATCCNGATAAGAAGGGGTTTGGACGTAGAATNATTTCTATTTCAAATTCTGATTTAAAAAAAACAATTNTTAATCAGATTGAATCTNTATCGAATATTTTAAACAAAAAACAATTGGANCTTGATCATATAAAAACTCATGGAGCATTGTATAATTATAGTGCAAATAATTACGATCTTGGTATGTTTATAATTGAGTTGGTTAATAAAAATTTTNAAAANACNCCTCTTTATGTTCCGTCTGGGACATTGATTTCTAAACTAGCNCAAGAGAATAANATATTGATTAAAAATGAGGCCTTTTTGGACAGAAATTACAATGATGATTATTCATTGGTNAAAAGATCTAATTCCAAAGCAATGATAGGTTCGTCTAATGAGATGATTAANAGAATCAAAAATTTTANTAAATCAGGTTATATTTTAAGTATTAATNACAANAAGTTAANACTTNAAGTTGATACATTTTGTNTNCATGGNGATAGTTCAAAAATTTNAGAAAATCTNAAGCAACTAAAAAAACACTTCGATGGNAAGTTATAAAATTCAATTTTCAAGGATGGGGTCAAATTCTTTGATTGTTAATTGGCCACAGATTATTTCTATAGAAATTTCAGAAAATATAAATCAATTTATTAATTTAATTAAGGATAATTTATACATAGAAGAATTTAGGGTAGGTTACTGCTCTATTTTGATTGTTTACAAATTTCGTGAGATAAATTATGAGCATTTTTGTAAAATATTATCCAAACATTATTCGGATTTAACCGATTCGATTTCCGTTAAAAAACATGTATGGGAAATTCCTGTTTGTTATGATGATTCTTATGCGATTGATCTTGATGAATATTCGGAAAAAATTTCTATAAGCAAGAATGAAATAGTTTCATTACATTCAAACAAGACTTATTATTTACACATGTATGGTTTTATTCCTGGATTCATGTATTTGGGAGGTTTAGATAAAAAATTATTTATTCAGAGAAAAGATAAACCTTCAAGAAATATTTTGAAAGGGTCAGTTGCTATTGGAGGTTCACACACAGGTGTTTATCCTTCCAATTCTCCTGGTGGATGGTATGTTATTGGAAATTCACCTTTAAATTTTTTTGATATTGGAAAAAAGGAATCTCCGGTTATTGTTCCTGTTGGGGATTATGTAAAGTTTTTACCAATATCTGAATCAGAATTTAAAAAAATAGAAGTTTTATCAAAAAAAGGAATATATACCCCAAACAAAAGATTTTATAATGATTGAGATACTAGATCCAGGGTATTACATAACTATTCAAGATATCGGTAGATTTGGTTATTCAAATTATGGGGTTCCTCAATCAGGATGTATGGATATAGTTTCAGCAAAAAATGCAAACCTTTTACTATCGAATTCAATTAACGAGCCATTATTTGAAATCTGTATGATGGGTGGTAAATTTTTATTCAAAAAAGAAGCTAAAATTTCATTGTCAGGAGCTTTATTTGAGGTTCTATTGAATGATAAGGGGGTATCCAATGATTTATTGATTGAGGTTAATAAGGGAGATGTATTGTCTTTTGGAAGAGCCATAAAAGGAAATCGCATATATTTAGCTGTTAAAGGAGGTATTGATTGCAAGTCTGTCATGGGTAGCAGTAGTATGTATAGGTGCATTTCAGAAGACTTCATAGTAAGAAAAAAAGATGTTTTCAAATTTTCACAAAATCCTTCGAATAACTTAAGTCATGAAAAGCTTGATTCAAATATTTTTGATGAGACTTTATATGTTTATAAAGGACCAGAATTTGAGCTTTTAACTAGTAATGACAAAAGTCTTTTATTTGATAAATATTTTTCAGTTTCAAGTAATAATAGAATGGGATATTTCCTAAAGGAAAAGCTAAATTCAAATTCCAATTCGATCATTACTTCGCCGACAATACCTGGAATTATTCAGCTTACTCCGGCAGGAGATTTAATTATTCTTATGAAAGATGGTCAGGTGACGGGAGGATATCCAAGGATATTACAGCTCGATAAAAAATCTATCTCATGTTTGTCGCAAAAAAATACAGGTAATAAATTTACTTTTAGGCTTATATCCTAGCCAAAGTATTTTATTATTTTTTTCATCAGAGAAAACTTTTTAGCATAAGGAGCATATCTAAGTTTGTTGT
>NZUH01000017.1 GCA_002697255.1 Flavobacteriaceae bacterium
AAATTATTTATAAAAGATTTTTTCGTAATCAATGAAACCTTGTATATTTATGATGAGGATTTTTTAAATAAATATTTAATTTTAACAAATTAACATGCACATAGCTATAGCAGGGAATATTGGCGCAGGTAAAACAACATTGACTAAGTACCTAGCCAAGCATTATAAATTTAACAGGGAACTTGAAGATGTTGTTAAGAACCCTTATCTAGACGATTTTTATAATCAGATGGAAAGATGGAGTTTTAATCTTCAAATTTATTTTTTAAATAGTAGATTTAGACAAGTAAAAGAAATTCATAAAAAAAATAAAAATGTTGTTCAAGATAGAACAATATATGAAGATGCAAATATTTTTGCTCCTAACCTCCACGCAATGGGCTTGATGACAAATAGAGATTTTGAAAATTACAAATCACTATTTGATTTAATGGAAGAAAATGTTTCTGCACCTGATTTGTTAATATATCTTAGAAGCTCGATCCCCAATCTTGTATCTCAAATACACAAAAGAGGCAGAGAATATGAAAATTCTATTAGTATTGATTATTTAAGTAGATTAAATGAAAGATATGAAGCATGGATTCATAACTATAAAAAAGGTGAACTTCTGATTATTGATATTGATAATTTAGATTTTGTAGAAAATAAAGAAGACCTGAAAAAAATAATTTTACAAATTGATAAAAAAATAAAATAAAAACAGGCCTTAATTAAGGCCTGTTTTTATTTTTAATTTCTTGATTTAGAATATTGATTGATAAATGAAATCTTATCCCCGTCAAATCTAAACGACTCCATCCAACTTAAACTAGTGACGTTTCCGTCATCAGAAACAACTTTTCCGTTATCCCATAAAAGTACCCATTCATCACCATTATCTCCTGTAACTGCAAGATTAACAGCAACTTTATAGTCTTCAATATCAACTGCTGAATAAGTGTCAGAAATATGTTTAAGAGCTGCTTCTTTTCCGTCGATTGATGAACCATCAGAGAGGTTAAAAATAACATTCTCAGATAAATATTCAGAAACTTTGATATAATCTTTAGCTATTAAATCTCTAACCATTGATTGTACAATCAATACTTTATCATCGTTACCCATTTCAAAAGTATCCAAATAGGTTGCATCATATATATAGTTTCTAGATGTTTCATGATTTTCGTGAGTACCATGATCACCTAATATTGGAGCAATTACCAGTCCAATCAAACAGGTAAGCTTAATCAAAATATTCATTGATGGGCCAGAAGTATCTTTGAAAGGATCACCGACTGTATCACCAGTGACAGCAGCTTTATGTGCCTCAGAACCTTTATAAGTCATTTCTCCATTAATTTCAACTCCTGCCTCGAATGATTTTTTTGCATTATCCCAAGCACCACCAGCGTTGTTTTGGAAAATTGCCCATAAAACACCACTTACTGTTACACCTGCCATATAACCACCAAGCATTTCTGCGATCAATTGTTTACTCATGCCTAAAGTCATTGGTAGAACTGTAATTAATATCGGGAACCCAATAGTTAATAAGCCTGGTAACATCATCTCCTTTAGAGAGGCCTGTGTTGAAATAGCAACACATTTATCATATTCTGGTTTTCCAGTTCCTTCCATTATCCCAGTAATTTCCTTGAATTGTCTTCTCACTTCATAAACCATTTCCATAGCAGCTTTACCAACAGCATTCATAGCAAGTGCTGAAAAAACAACAGGAACCATACCTCCCACAAATAGCATTGCTAAAACGGGAGCTTTAAATATATTAATTCCATCAATTCCAGTGAATGTTACATATGCTGCAAAAAGTGCTAATGATGTTAATGCTGCTGAAGCAATTGCAAAACCTTTTCCGGTAGCAGCTGTAGTATTACCAACTGAATCTAAAATATCTGTTCTTTCTCTGACAATAGGATCTTGCTCACTCATTTCAGCAATACCACCAGCGTTATCAGATATTGGTCCAAATGCATCAATTGCCAATTGCATTGCAGTTGTTGCCATCATTGCAGATGCAGATAAAGCTACTCCGTAAAAACCAGCAAGAGCATAAGAGCCCCATATTGCAGCGGCAAAAAGTAAAACTGATGAGAAGGTAGAAATCATACCAGTTGCTAAGCCAGCAATGATATTGGTTCCAGCACCAGTACTAGATTTTTGAACAATTTCTAAAATAGGTTTTTTACCTAACCCTGTATAATATTCGGTGATTGATGATATGACACCTCCAACAAATAATCCTACCAAAGTTGCATAAAATACTCTCATTGATGAAATATCTTGTTTACCTTCCCCAAAAAATTCCATCTGCATAGTTTCTGGTAACATATAATCTACAAGTAAATAACATGAAATTGCAACCAAGGCAATTGAAACCCAATTACCTTTATTTAATGCACCCATTACCTGATCCTCTTTTGCATCATTAGAATTAATTTTTACTAACATGGTTCCAATTGCTGAAATAATAATTCCTGCACCAGCGATTGCCATAGGTAATAATATAGGCCCAATTCCTCCAAAATTATCTGTAATTGCACCGCCCATATCTTTTATAACATAGTTTCCTAAAACCATTGCAGCCAAAACAGTAGCTACATAAGAACCAAATAAATCAGCACCCATTCCAGCTACATCTCCAACATTATCTCCAACATTATCAGCAATTGTTGCAGGGTTTCTTGGATCATCTTCTGGAATCCCAGCTTCAACCTTACCAACCAAGTCAGCACCAACATCCGCAGCCTTAGTATAAATTCCTCCACCAACTCTTGCGAATAAAGCAATTGACTCAGCTCCTAATGAAAATCCAGCTAATGTTTCTAAAACAATAGTCATATCATCAGTAGATGTCCAAACTCCATTCATGAAATAATTAAAGAAAATAATGAAAAAAGTTGTAAGACCTAAAACTGCAAGTCCTGCAACTCCAAGGCCCATAACTGTACCTCCACCAAATGATATTTTGAGAGCATTTGGTAAACTTGTTATTGCAGCTTGGGTTGTTCTAACATTAGTTTTCGTAGCTATTTTCATTCCCATATTTCCTGCCCAAGCAGAAAAGATTGCTCCAAAAATAAAAGCAACCACAATTAAGATATGTGTAGTTGGAACTATGAATGATATCCCTGCTAATGCTAAACTTACTATAATTACAAAAACGGTTAAAAGTCTATACTCAGCATTCAAAAAAGCTAAAGCTCCTTCGTATATATGATCTGAAATTTCTTTCATTTTCCCATCTCCAGCGTCCTGTCTCATAACCCATGACTTTTTTATAAGCATGTATCCTAAACCAATCAAAGCTGCTATTATCGGCATGTAAATAATCATTGAATCCATAGTTAATTTTTTAATTTAGGTGGCAAAAATAGTGAAATAGAGTCAATTACGAAAAACTCTTTGATTATTTGTAAAGAACCTTCTTTACAGCATTAATTACGTCTATACTGTTTGGAAGCCATTCTTTTAGAAGAACCGGAGAATATGGAGCAGGAGTGTCTGCAGTATTAATTTTTTCAATTGGAGCGTCCAAATAATCAAATAGTTGAGATTGAACCTGATATGTAATTTCAGTAGAAACATTTCCAAAAGGCCATGCTTCTTCTAGAATTACTAATCTATTGGTTTTTTTTACAGAATTAAATATAGCTTCATGATCCATTGGTCTTACGGTTCTCAAATCAATGATTTCACAAGAGATATTTTCTTTTTTTAACTCATCTGCGGCTTTGTACGCTTCCTTTATAATTTTTCCAAATGAAACAATTGTAACATCAGAGCCTTCTCTCTTGATTTCAGCTACACCAATAGGGATAGTATATTCACCATCAGGAACTTCACCCTTATCTCCGTACATCTGTTCACTTTCCATGAATATAACAGGGTCGTCATCTCTGATTGCAGATTTTAGCAATCCTTTTGCATCATAAGGATTTGAAGGAACTATAACTTTTAATCCTGGAGTATTTGCAAACCAATTTTCAAATGCTTGAGAATGTGTGGCAGCTAACTGACCTGCTGAAGCAGTAGGGCCTCTAAAAACAATTGGGCAATTAAATTGTCCACCAGACATTTGTCTAATTTTTGCAGCATTATTAATAATTTGATCTATTCCAACAAGTGAAAAATTAAAAGTCATATATTCAACAATTGGTCTATTACCTGTCATCGTAGAACCTATAGCAATACCAGCAAAACCTAACTCAGAAATTGGAGTATCAATTACTCTTTTAGAACCAAATTCATCTAGC
Source organism: Flavobacteriaceae bacterium (assembly GCA_002697255.1). Taxonomy (GTDB): domain Bacteria; phylum Bacteroidota; class Bacteroidia; order Flavobacteriales; family Flavobacteriaceae; genus MED-G13. Next base: position 4,257 of record NZUH01000017.1, read on the forward strand.
ATTCCCTTTGAGGCTTTATATGCACCATTATACTCAGCCACTTCCTCACCCATTAAGAATATACTTTCGTCATTTCTCATCTCTTCACTCATGGCTTCACAGATAGCCTCTCTAAATTGTATAGTCCTCATAGATTAAATTTTTCACAAAAATAATAAAGCAGTTAAAATTAATCATTAATAACTTAAAAATATTTGCTTTATAAAGTTTTTTATTTATCAAATTACTAACTTTGAAATTGATCATAAATTAAATTTTTATTATGAAAATACTTGTTTGTATAAGTCATGTCCCTGACACTACATCAAAAATTAATTTTACAAATAACAATTCAGAATTTGACAAAAATGGAATACAGTTTATTATTAATCCTAATGATGAATTTGGATTAACAAGAGCTATTTGGTTTAAGGAAAAAAACGGAGCATCTGTTGATGTTATAAATGTTGGTTTACAAGACACTGAGACGACTCTTAGGAAAACACTTGCCATTGGAGCTGATAAGGCAATTAGAATAAATTTAGAACCTAAAGATAGTTCTGTGGTTGCTAAGTCAATAGCAGACTACATAAATGAAAATAACTATGATTTAATTATAGCAGGTAGAGAATCAATTGATTATAATGGGGGAATGGTTCCTGGGATGATTTCAGCTCTTACAAACATAAACTTTATAGATAAATGTATCAATATTGAACTAAAAGATGGTGTAGTTAATGCATCTAGAGAAATTGATGGAGGAAAAGAAAATATATCTACTGGACTACCATTAATTATAGGAGGTCAAAAAGGTTTAGTTGAAGAAAATGATCTAAGAATACCCAATATGAGAGGTATAATGATGGCTAGGAAAAAAGAGCTTTTAGTTTTAGAACCAACAGAATATTCAAATACTCTAGAGACATATAATTTCGAAAAACCTGAGCCCAAAGGAAAGGTCACATTAATTTCATCTGATGAAATTGAAAAACTTGTAGATTTATTACATAATGAAGCTAAAGCAATATAAATGGCGATACTAATATTTGCAGAAACATATAACGGAGAATTTAAAAAAGATTGTTATGAATTAGCATCTTATGCATATGATTTAGCTTCTGAAAAAAATATGTCAGTTACCGCAATTTGCTTTAACGCATCAAATCCAAGTGAGCTATCAAATTTCGGAGTAAACAAGATTATAAACTCTTCAAATGAAGAATTAAAAGATTTTGATGCAACTATATACTCAAACTGTATAAGTGATGCCTTTGAAAATGAAAATTCAAAAATTTTAATTTTGAGCTCAAGCTCAAACTCAAAATATATAGGTGGTATTTTAGCCATCAAATTAAAAGCAGGTTATATTACGAATGTTATTTCAAAACCATCTTTCTCAAATGGGTTTTCTGTAACCAGAAATACATTCACAAATAAAGCATATGAAAAAGTCAATATTTTATCAGAAAATTCAATTTTAGGACTATCTAAAAATTCATTTGGAATAAAAGAAAATTCAACCAAATCAGAAGTAAAGGATATAAAATTCAATATTAAATCTGCACTAAATAAGGTTACTTCTATTGAAAAAATGACAACTAAAGTTACTATTGCTGACGCTGACATTGTTGTTTCAGGTGGTAGAGGCTTAAAAGGACCAGAAAACTGGCATATGGTTGAAGATCTTGCTGATATTTTAGGGGCTGCAACTGCATGTTCTAAACCTGTTTCAGATTTAGGATGGAGACCGCATAGCGAACATGTTGGTCAAACTGGAAAACCTGTTTCTTCAAATCTTTATATTGCAATTGGTATTTCCGGAGCGATTCAACATCTAGCTGGAGTAAATTCATCAAAAATAAAAGTTGTTATTAATACTGATCCAGAAGCTCCTTTTTTCAAGGCTGCTGATTACGGTATAGTAGGTGATGCTTTTGAAGTTGTTCCTAAATTAATTGAAGAACTTAAAAATTTTAAATCATCAAATAATTAGACCTAAATTTTTTTTATAACTAAAAACTTAAGATTAGATTTACATTATGAACCTTGTTGAATTATTAATAAATGGAATTTCATACAGTCAAACTGAAAATGGCGCATATGCATTAATTTTGAGTGAAATCGAGGGTGAGAGAAAATTGCCAATTGTGATAGGAACCAATGAGGCCCAATCAATAGCTATTGCGATTGAGAAAGAAATTAAACCCCCTAGACCTTTAACTCATGATTTATTTAAAAACTTTTGTCAGAGATTTGAAATTAATATAAAAAAAGTTATAATTCATAAATTAGTTGACGGGGTTTTTTATTCTAGTGTTGTATGTGAAAGAGACGGAGTTGAAGAGTTGATTGATTCAAGATCTAGTGATGCAATTGCATTGGCAATCAGATTTGAAGCTCCCATATATACCTATGAAAAAATTCTTGAAAAAGCTGGAGTTGTGATACAAATTGAAAAACATATTGATGAAAAATCAATACTTAGTGAATTATTTTCAGATGAGAAAAAAAATATCACCAACTCTGATCTTCATGATAAAACAACAATTGAATTGGAAGAATTATTAAAAATTGCTGTTCAAAATGAAAATTATGAATCAGCAGCAAAAATTAGAGATGAAATTTCTAACAGATAATAAAAAAACAGTTTTTTCTTTATTCCTATTTGCATTAGGTAATAATATTGTCTTTGCACAAGAACAAAATATAATTCCTAGTAATGGGTTTACTACTGAGGGATTTTTGAGAGGTCTTTTAGGAATAACTTTTCTCATATTCACGACATACTTACTCTCAAATAATAAAAAAGCAATAAATTGGAAAACAGCTGTAACAGGGCTAATTCTTCAGCTAATTCTAGCCATTGGAGTTTTAAAAATATCTTGGGTGAAAATGATTTTTGAGAGTGCTGGAAAAGTTTTTGTTAAAATACTAGATTTTACAATGGAAGGAACAAAATTCTTATTCGGCGATTTAGTTAGTGCTGAAAATTTTGGAAATGTATTTATTTTTTCAATTCTTCCAACTGTGATTTTCTTTGCAGCTCTTACTTCAATTTTATTCTACTTAGGAATAATTCAAAAAATTGTTAAGGTAATGGCTTTATTATTATCAAAACTTCTTGGGGTTTCTGGACCTGAAAGTCTTAGTGTAGCGGGAAATATATTCCTTGGTCAAACTGAATCTCCTTTAATGATAAAGGCATATCTAGAAAAAATGTCAAAATCAGAAATTCTACTTGTTATGATTGGAGGAATGGCAACTGTTGCAGGCGGAGTTCTTGCAGCATATATTGGGTTTCTTGGTGGTGAAGACCCTGAATTAAAAGTGTATTATGCTAAACATCTTCTAACAGCATCTGTAATGGCTGCACCAGGTGCTATTGTAATTTCTAAAATACTATATCCAGAAACAAAAAAAATTAATTCAAATGTTGAGGTTTCTAAAAATAAAATAGGTTCAAATTTTTTAGATGCGATTTCAATAGGAACTTCTGAAGGATTAAAATTAGCTGCTAATATAGCTGCAATGCTATTAGTTTTTATTGCTTTTATTGCTTTAATTAATCACTTATTAAGTGGATTTGGTGACTTAACAAATTTAAACGAATTGATTAGTGATAAAACAGTATACTCAGAATTATCATTAGAACTTATTTTAGGATATATTTTTGCGCCTGTAATGTGGCTAATTGGAGTTGCTAAAGACGATGTGACATTAATGGGACAACTATTAGGCATAAAACTAGCCGCAAGCGAATTTATAGGTTATATTCAACTGTCTGATCTGAAAGATGCTACTAATATAATTCATTTAAATTATCAAAAATCGATTATTATTGCTACCTACATGTTGTGTGGTTTTGCAAATTTTGCATCAATAGGAATTCAAATTGGAGGAATAGGTGCTCTTGAACCAAAGCAAAGAAAAAATCTTTCAAAATTTGGCTTTAAAGCATTGATTGGTGGTACGCTAGCATCTCTTCTGTCAGCTACAATCGCAGGAATGATCATTGGCTAAAAAGTTAATAACTTTTACTTTTCTATATCACTAAGGTTATCACTATTAATTATTTTTACTAACTAATTTTTATGAGACAATATTTAGACTTGGTTAAACATGTTCTTGAAAAAGGAGAGCTAAAAGAGGATAGAACTGGAACTGGTACAAAAAGTGTATTCGGATATCAAATGAGGTTCAATCTATCTGAGGGTTTTCCAATGGTGACAACAAAAAAATTACATTTAAAATCCATAATTTATGAACTACTATGGTTTTTAAAAGGTGATACTAACATCAAATACCTAAAGGACAACGGAGTTAATATTTGGAATGCTTGGGCAGACTTAAATGGAGATCTTGGGCCAGTTTATGGTTTTCAATGGAGAAATTGGAATAATGATGGAATCGATCAAATATCAAACTTAATTAATGATTTAAAAAATAATCCTAGTAGCAGAAGACACCTCATATCAGCTTGGAATCCATCAGTTTTGCCCGATACTTCTAAATCTTTTGAAATCAATGTTGCCAACGGTAAAGCGGCTTTACCGCCTTGTCATGCTTTTTTTCAGTTTCATGTAATTAATGGAAAACTTTCTTGTCAATTGTACCAAAGAAGTGCAGATATTTTTTTAGGAGTTCCGTTTAATATCGCATCATACTCACTCTTAACTCTTATGATAGCTCAGGTGTGCAATCTAAGGGCAGGTGATTTTATACATACTTTTGGAGATGCCCACATTTACACAAATCATTTTGAACAGATGAAATTACAACTAAGTAGAGAACCTCGAAAGTTGCCAATAATTAAAATCAAAAAAGAAGTAAAAAATATTTTTGATTTTAAATTTGAAGACTTTATTCTTGAAAATTATGATCCTCATCCTCACATTAAAGGAAAGGTTGCGGTTTAATCAATCTTATGATGAAAAAAACTATAACTATTATTGTTGCTGCTGCTGAAAATGATGCCATTGGAAAAGACAATGACCTAATTTGGAGTTTGCCTGCTGACCTTAAAAGATTTAAGCAGCTAACCATAGGCCATTGTATTATAATGGGCAGGAAAACATTTGATTCGTTTCCTGGATTATTACCCAACAGAAAACATATTGTTATTTCAACAAAACCGAACAACTATTTTCCTGATAAAGTTATCATTGTGAGTAATTTTAAAGATGCCTTAAAAGCGACTAACGACGATAATAATCCCTTTGTAATTGGAGGTGGACAAATTTATAATCTAGCAATGAGGTATTGTGATAAAATTGAACTAACTAGAGTACATTATGAATTTGAAGCCGATACTTTTTTCCCAAAAATCAACGAGGATGAATGGAGGCTAATCGGAGAAGAGAAACATGAAAAAGATCATCATCATAAATTTTCATTTACCTATAAAACATATTTAAAAATTAAATAATGAAAGCATATATTTTTCCGGGTCAAGGAACTCAATTTTCAGGAATGGGTAAAGATTTATTTGAAAACTCAAAAACTGCATATGAACTTTTTAATAATGCCAATGAAATTTTAGGTTTCAAAATAAGTGATGTAATGTTTAATGGATCCGCTGAAGACCTTAGGCAAACTTCAGTAACCCAACCTGCAATATTCCTCCATTCAGTTATACTTGCGATTAGTAAACGAGATAATATTTTACCTGAGATGGTTGCAGGACATTCACTGGGAGAATTTTCAGCTCTTGTTGTAAATAAAACTATTTCTTTTGAAGATGGGTTAAAATTGGTTTCAATTAGAGCTAATGCAATGCAAAAAGCTTGTGAGAATAAGCCAGGTACAATGGCTGCAGTGTTGGGCCTTGAAGATAATTTAGTTGAAAAAATATGTAAAGAAATTAATGGGATTGTAGTTGCTGCTAATTATAATTGTCCAGGCCAACTGGTTATTTCCGGTGAAATAAAATCTATAGAATTTGCATGTGAAAAATTAAAAGATGCTGGAGCGAGGCGAGCACTGGTTTTACCTGTTGGAGGTGCTTTCCATTCCCCGTTAATGGATCAAGCAAAACAAGAATTGGAAAATGCAATACATCAAACTGTTTTTTCGACACCAATTTGTCCAATTTACCAAAATGTAAATGGATTAGCATTTTTGTCCGAAACTGAAATAAAAAATAATTTAATTTCACAACTAACAAGTCCTGTGAGATGGACTCAGTCTGTGAATAATATGATTACTGATGGGGCAAATGAATTTATAGAAGTTGGCCCTGGTAAGGTTTTACAAGGATTAGTAAGAAAAATTAAACGAGATATTAATTGTAGTTCGTTAAATTTGTAACGTCGTGAATAGAAAACAAAAAATTATTTTAATTACTGTATTAATAACAATCAGTATAATATTAGATCAAATATCCAAAATTTGGGTTAGATCAAATATTGAAAGTTATACTGAAACAAGTTTAATAGGTGATTTTTTTACATTAATAAAAGTTGAAAATACTGGTGCTTTTTTAGGAATGGGAAGCGAGCTTTCTGAATTACCTAGATTACTAATTCTAATAATTCTTCCAATTATAGTTTTAATATCAATAACAATATATACATATATTGAAAAAACATTAGATCAAACTTCAATTATAGGATTTTCATTAATTATTGGTGGTGGAATTGGAAATATTTTTGATAGAATTTTATACGGATCTGTGACAGATTTTTTATATATTAATTTAGGTAGTATTTTTAAAACAGGAATATTTAATATTGCTGACCTATCAGTTACAATTGGAATGATTTTAATTTTATTCTCTAGTTTTAATAAAAAAAACTAATCTTTGTATATAACTCCTTCTTTCATAACAAAAGTTATATTTTCAAGCGTATAAATATCTTTTAATGGATTTTTAGGTGTAGCTATAATATCTGCTATATAACCCTCAGAAATTTGTCCAAGTTTGTTTTCTACGCCTAAAATTTTTGCGTTAACTAAAGTTGCTGATTGCAAACATTCTATTATGGTCATCCCAGCCTCATACATATATATAAATTCCTTTGCATTATTTCCATGAGGAAATACACCTGCATCAGATCCAAAAGCAATACTAACTCCTTCACGATATGCCAAAGTAAAAGTTTTTTGAATTTGAGGACCAATTGCTAATGCTTTGGGGACAACTAATTCATCATAATAGCCTGGGATTTTTGCTTTATTTGCAACCTCTTTACCTGCTGTTATGGTTGGTACATAATATGTTCCATATTCCTTCATTAGCTGCATTGATTTATTACTCATTAGAGTAGCATGTTCAATTGTTAGGACACCCGCTTTAATAGCTCTCTGAATTCCTTCATCCCCATGGGCATGAGCAGCTACTATCATTCCATAATCATTGGCTGTTTCACATATTGCTTGAATTTCTTCTAAAGTAAATTGTGGATTTTGGCCATTTTTTGCAATACTCATAACTCCTCCTGTAGCCGTAATTTTTATGACATCAGCACCATCTTTATATCTTTGTCTTACAGCCTTGCGCGCATCATCAACTCCATTAATTACACCATCTAACGGACCTGGATCACCCCTTAAAGATTTTTTCCACCCATTAGTTGGATCTGCATGACCTCCAGTTGTTCCAATTCCTTTTCCAGCAGTATATATTCTTGGACCAATAACCTCACCTCTATTAATGGCGTCTCTAAGTGAAATATTTACTCCTGTACCACCCAAATCTCTAACCGTTGTGAATCCGGCCATTAGTGTACGCTTTGCAAATTTTAAAGATCCAAATGCAATATCAGACTCCTCAGCTGTAAACTGATTAAGATATTTTTCAGGGTTGTATTCACTTTCTATATGTACGTGTAAATCTATAAATCCAGGCAATACAGTTGAATTCTTTAGGTCGATAATTTTATCATTTGAATTATCGGGGTTAATAAAGCCTTTTTTAATTTTTTTAATTTTATCATCAAAAATAATAATTGTCATATTTTCATACATTTTTCCCTTTTTAGAATCAAAAAGTAATCCTGCATGGATATAATAATCCTGTGATTGGGTATAAAAAAATAAAAATAAAAAAAATGGAAGTAATAAATTTTTCATAATATTAATGTAAAGTATCTATCTAATATAATGATTTATTTTTGGTTACTTTTGTAAAAAATATGTTGATATCTACCATAAATTAATTGAAATATTACAATTTATTTTAATTCTAACATCTCCTTTTTCGGATAAGATAAAAAAAGGTGTCAAGGGAAGAAGAAAAGCATTTTACAAACTTAATTCAATATTTGACATCAATGATAAAATTATTCATATTCATTGTTCTTCATATGGAGAATATTTAATGATTGAACCTTTAAAAAATAATCTTGAAAAAATATATAATGATCACAAATTCTTGCTATCATTTATTTCACCTTCTGGTTATGATAATGTTAATAAAAATTTATTTGATTGTGTAATATATTTACCTCTAGAAACAAAAAAAAACCTAAAACAATTTTACGGTTTAATATCTCCAAAAATTACATTATTTATAAAAAATGAAATATGGCCTAATTATATCAAATATGCCAAAATGAAAGGGTCTAAGGTCTATTCTGTAGGTGGTAATTTTGAGCATAGTTTCTTTAAAAAATTAATTGGCTTAAATAATGCAATCAGAAAAATAGATGCAATTTTTGTTTCAAACGAAAATTCAAAAAAAATAATTGAAAAAATAGGTAATAAAAATGTAATTGTTTGTGGTGATTTAAGATATGATCGTACTATTCCTGATTTAAATGTTAAGCAAAATAAAATTATTTCTAGATTTATAAATAATAAAAAATGTATTGTTTTTGGTAGTACATGGAAAGAAGACGAAAAGTTAATCATAAAATACATAAACGAAACTGAAAAGGATTTAAAATATATTATTGCACCTCATGAAATAGATGAAAACCACCTAGAGTTAAAAAAACTATTAAGTAAAAAGTCAGTCTTGTATTCAGAAATCAGTTCGATATCTAACCTAAGTGATTTTAAATGTCTAATCATTAACAATATTGGAATGCTGTCATCATTATATAAGTATAGTGATATCTCTTATGTTGGTGGTGGAATGGGGACAAAAGGCCTTCATAATACACTGGAACCGGCTTATTTTTCAAAACCCGTTATCATCGGGAAAAATTATAAAAAGTTTAATGAAGCAAGGGGGATGATTAAAAATGGAGGAGCAATCAGTGTGAAAAATTATAATGATTTTAAAAAAACAATTAATTTCATAAATAATAATAGGGAAATTCAAATAAATATGTCAAAAATCAATCTTAAATATTATATTGAAAATAAAGGCGCAACTAACAAAATATTAAAACATATAACCAATGAATAAATTTACATATATAATATTATTACTGACTTCATTTAATATCAGCTTTTCTCAAAGTGTGATTTTAGAATCTTTTGGACCAACTTTTAATAGCCCAGTAGAAATAAAAAATGCAGGCGATGAAAGACTTTTTATAGTTGAGAAATCAGGTAAGATTAAAATATTAAACTCTGATGGTTCTGTTAATTCAACACCTTTTTTAGATATAGAAGATAGAGTTTCTATAAGTGGCAATGAACGTGGGCTATTAGGCTTAGCTTTTCACCCAAATTACCCCGAAAACCCGTACTTTTTTGTCAATTATACAAATAATAGTGGTAATACAACTATTTCAAAATTTTCGGTTAGTTCAAACGAGAATATTGCTAATACAAACGAAACTATATTGCTAACGATTAATCAACCCTATGCAAATCACAACGGAGGTTGTATAAATTTTGGACCTGACGGTAATTTGTATATCGGTATGGGTGATGGAGGTAGCGGAGGTGACCCTCAAAACTACTCTCAAAACACAAATTCTCTTTTGGGAAAAATGCTAAGAATAAATGTAAACAGTGGAGTATATTCGATTCCCGATGATAATCCTTTTGGTAGTGAAATATGGTCTACAGGTTTAAGAAATCCTTGGAAATTTTCATTTGACAGCGAGAATGGTAATTTATGGATTGCTGATGTAGGACAAAATGAATTTGAAGAAATAAATTTAGTAATCGATAATCCGTCTAATATAAATTATGGTTGGAGATGCTATGAAGGAAATGAGCCTTATAATACATCAGGTTGTCCCTCAACGGGATTAACTTTTCCTGTAGGCACATATTCTCATTATAACAGCGGTGAATTTAAATGTTCAATTACAGGCGGATATGTTTACAGAGGTGAAAATATTATTGGAATTTCTGGTGCTTATTTTTTTGCAGATTACTGCAGTGGAGAAATCGGAATGTTATCATATAATGATGCGCAAGAATTTGAGATGAATTTAACTTTTGCTAATATTACAGGGAGTTGGGTTACATTTGGTCAAGATATATACGGTGAACTATATATAGCATCTATAAATGGTGGGCTTTATAAAATTGTTGATGCCGCTTTATCAACTAAAAATGAAATACCAATTGATATTAAATATTATCCTAATCCGATTATTGATTTTATAAACATCGAAGCTGATACGGCAATACATTATAAGATTTATGATGTAAAAGGCAAAATTATTAAAGAAAATAAAAATTTTATCGGAAATAAAATTGATTTAAGTCAATTAACTAAAGGAATTTACTTTATTAAAATAAATAATTTTCAGATTGAAAAAATAATTAAGAAATAAAAAAAGAGAGGGAGTACTCCCTCTCTTTAATATAACAAACTAACTAAACTAATTTAAATGAAAAAAAAAAGCTTATCGTCATGATAAGCTTTTAAAATATTGTTATATAGAGGCTACATCATGAAACGTTAATATCATGTGACCACCACCAGTTATTTACAAATAATTTTTTCATTAGTACAAATATAATCATCTATTTATTTATTATAAAGACATTTATAAATAATTTTTTAATTTATTTTTTTTGATTGAATACCCAATTAAATAGTCGACATTTGCACGATTAATTAATCGAATGACAAAGTTTAAAAAATTAGGTGTAAATAAAGATCTGTGCAAGGCAATCGAAGAACTGGGTTTTAAAAAACCAACAGAAGTTCAGGAAGAATCAATCCCTTTTTTACTCACTGAAAATAAAGATTTAATATCACTAGCTCAAACTGGTACAGGTAAAACAGCAGCTTTTGGTTTACCTGCAATTCAACAAGTGGATTTAAAAAATCAAAATGTTCAGGTAATTATACTATGTCCAACTCGTGAATTATGTGTTCAGATTTGTAAGGATTTAGAATCCTATTCAAAATATGTTAAAGGCATAAAGCTTTTATCTGTTTACGGAGGAACTAATATTGAAACACAAATTAAATCTTTAAAAAAAGGAGTTCAGATTGTAGTTGGAACACCAGGAAGAACCAAAGATTTATTAAAAAGAAAAAATTTAAAACTGGAAAAAGTTAATAAAGTTATTCTTGATGAAGCTGATGAAATGCTAAGTATGGGATTCAAGGACGATTTGGATTTTATTCTGGATAAAACCTCATTAGATAGACAAACAATGTTGTTTTCAGCAACAATTTCAAAAGAGGTTAAAAGCATTTCAAAAAAATATATGAAAAATGCTAAGGAAATCACTGTTTCTAAGGTAAATTCTAGTGCAAAAAATATTGAACATCATATTTACGATGTAAGTTCTAGGAATAAATATGAAGCGTTAAAAAGAATTGCTGATGTTAATCCAAATATTTACGGAATTGTTTTTTGCAGGACCAAAAGACACACAAAAGATATTGCTAATAAATTCATGGCTGAAGGTTATAATGCTGATGCGATTCATGGAGACCTTTCTCAAAATCAAAGAGATGAAGTAATGCAAAGATTCAGGAGTAAATCTTTGCAGATTTTAATCGCTACAGACGTTGCAGCTAGAGGTTTAGATGTAGACGATATTACTCATGTAATAAATTATTCGTTACCTGATGACCCTGAAGTTTATATTCATAGAAGTGGTCGAACAGCTAGAGCTGGAAAAAGTGGAATTTCAATAGCTATCTCTAGCAACACAGAAAAAAGAAAAATTAAATCAATTGAAAAAAAAGGAGCTATAAAATTCATTCCAAAAGAGGTCCCAACTGGGAGTGAAATATGCTCAAATCAGTTATATAAACTTATAGATAAAATTGAGAATGTTGATGTTGATGAAGAGCAAATCAAACCATTTCTAGATAATATCTACAAAAAACTTGAGTGGCTAAGTAGAGAAGAATTAATAAAAAGATTTGTATCTGCTGAATTTAATAGATTTTTGAAATATTATAAAGAATCAAATAAACTTACTTCCAAAAGATCAAAAGATAAAAGAAACTCTAAAAGAGGTGACAGGAATGGAAAATCATTAACAGGATTTTCTATTAATATTGGAAGAAAACACAGGGCAACTCCATTAGATATTATCTCAATTGTAAATAGAGCATTAAAATCTAACAGTATTGAGATCGGTAAAATTGAATTAAGTAGGTATCAAACATTTTTTGAGATTGATCAAGATTATAAAGATGATTTTGTAAAAAATATTAAAAAAATTGATTTTAAGGGTAATGATTTAATCCTGGGTGAGCCGTATGATTTTGAACAAAAACCTTCAAAAAGTAGCAGAGGAAACAGAAGAGATAGGAGAGATAGGAGAGATAGAAATACTAGTAAAAGATCAAGTTCAAGAAATTCTTCAAAAAAGAAAAAAAAGAAAAAACCACGTTTTAAATAAAAAAAGGGATTAATCTTTAAGACTAACCCCTTTTGTACACCCAATTGAGCTGTTTTCGAAACAAACACTCGAGCTTTTAAATAGCTTTGTAAAAACTTCTTAAAAATCAACCGAAATAAAATCAATATTCTACATAACCACTACTTATTAGTCGTTAACATAAACCCAGCCTGTGAATACTTTACAGAATAGTAATTTATCTAATCATATAAACTCTGTCTTTTAATTCTACATCATCATCGCAGTTGCATTTTTTTGGTTTGTTTTAAAAAAAGGATAAGTAATATCTTCTTCTTTTAATCTCTGAAACAATTATACTGATTATTAAAGAATGATAACGCTCTTTGTTTTAAGCTGGGTTTCGCATACTTAAAAGAATTTCTTCCATAAGCATCATAATCATAGATGCATTTACCTTTGTCATTACTGCCTGTCTTACCTCTGATGGCGTATTTTTTCCCTTCTTCGTGCATAATAAGCTTAGCTGTTACTTCATTACCACCTCCTAGCCTATATAAAATTGATACTTCTGCGACACTGTTATTGTCAACATCAGTCAATTTCACTTCATCTAACTGTATACCATACTCATCTTTAGGATCTGCAAAGTCTTTTATATCCCACAAAAGCTTACCACCCCCAGTATAGTGATAGGCTCTTAAATCTTTATTTTGTTCACCAAATTCTCCCCAACCGTCACGAGCTGTAAAAATAAGAGTGTTTTTACCTAAAGCATCAAACCATCCATATATCTTGATGATATTGTTATGATTACTAGCTAATGGAACGTCACTAATATTGGGTCCAGAGTAAACAGAGTAAATTATTTCTTGTGATAAAATAGACATTGGAAATAAAAATAGAAACAAAAGTTTTTTCATTGTTCTTAGTGTTAGTTAATAGAACAAATATATAAAATTACAATTAGACTTAAAGCCCTTAAATCGCACATATTTAGCGCTTTGGAAAGGATGACCGTTTACTTATTAGTTTAGAGTAGTGCTTCCCAAAGTCCTTCATATCTAAAACAATATCTTCGTTAGAGGATACTAATCGAAATAGATTGAAATAAGTAGAGAATAAAGCTGATGTAAACTATCATAAATAGTGTTATTCGTACAAAATTCGTACAAATATATAACTAAAAAATCCGTAACACTCTATAAATAAAGTAATTACGGATTCTTATCGTACTGAAGGCGGGACTTGAACCCGCACGGATATTACTATCCATTGGATTTTAAGTCCAACGTGTCTACCAATTCCACCACTTCAGCATAAAACTAATATTGTGGAGCGAAAGACGGGATTTGAACCCGCGACCCTCACCTTGGCAAGGTGATGCTCTACCCCTGAGCTACTTTCGCATTATTTTAAAGAACTTAACGTCTAAAGCGCGGATGCAAATTTAATATAATTTTTGTAATATGAAACTAATTTGCAAAAATTGAAATAGCAAAACCTCCAGCCTCAGCCGTAGGTATTTTTATTTTACTTTTTGATGTTACTTTAATCTTTTCAATCTTATAAGACTGGGGATTAGTTGCATAGTTGGTTTTCTTGGTATCCTTGTATATAGTAGCAGTATATTTTTTATTCTTATCAAGAAAGCTAAAATTAACTTCAGCATTCCTTCTGTTATAACCATTTGAATTTCCAACAAACCAGTTGTCAGTCCCCTTTTCCTTTCTAGCTATGGTTACATATTCTCCAGGTTCTGCTTCTAAATAAACAGATTTATCCCAATCCAATGCAACATCTTTTATAAATTGAAATGCATCGGGAAAACGCATATAATTCTTTGGTAGATCAGCAGCCATTTGTAGTGGGCTATACATAATTACATATAAACCTAGCTGATTAGCTAGAGTTGTAGTTACCGCACCAGGAGCTAATGTTTCGTTTAAGTTTGGAGAAAAATCAGCTGTATTTTTACGTGGATCCATTTCAAAAATTCCGGGTGTATAGTCCATTGGGCCGCCAATTAATCTTGTAAAAGGTAAAATAGTTGTATGATTTAGTTTAGATCCACGAAACTCTGCGCCTCTTGCAGATTCATTTCCAATGTGATTTGGATATGTTCTTGATACACCTGTGGGTCTAACAGCTTCATGTGCATTGACCATTATTTTATAGTCTGCTGCCTTGTCAATAGCATAAATATAATGGCCTACCATGTATTGCCCGTAATGTCTTTCACCAGCAGGAATTATTCTACCCACGTAACCACTTTTTACAGATTTATAGCCATATTTATTCATTAAAGAATAAGCTTCATCCATGTGTCTTTCGTAATTTCTGATAGCTCCAGAGGTTTCATGATGCATCATTAAGCTTATTCCTTTTTCTTTTGCATAATTATTTAATTTTTCAATATCAAAATCAGGATATGGGGTAAGAAAATCAAAAACATAATCCTTTTTCTTATCAAACCAATCTTCCCATCCGATATTCCATCCCTCAACAAGTAATGCATCAAAACCATGCTTAGAAGCAAAATCTATATATCTCATTACTTTTTTATTGTTTGCTGCATGTGAATCATTTGGCTCTAATTCATCATAATTTGTTTCATTAATTCTAACAGAAGAAAGATCATTTGTATACCACCATGTACTTTGGCCTGTAATCATCTCCCACCAAACGCCCATATATTTAGTAGGTTTTATCCATGAAGTGTCTTCAATCTTAGAAGGCTCATTTAAATTATATGTAATTCTACTTGCTAAAATATCTCTTGCATCATCGCTTACTATCACAGTTCTCCATGGAGTATTATGAGGTGCATTCATGTATGCCATATTTCCGTATGAATCAGGCGTTAGATGACTTTCAAAAGTCATATTTGAAGAGTTAAACTCTAAGTGCATTGCAGAATATTCAATCAATGCAGCCTCATGAATATTTATATAAAGACCATTGTCTGATTTCATCATTAAAGATGTTTGTACACCCCAATCTGAAAACCTATACATTGAAACATTCTCCTCCTTAAACTCAATCGATTTTTGCTTTATTTCTGAAAGCTTTGAAGTTGTATAATTATACTCTTGAGTATCATAGTCACCTGGAATCCACATAGCTGTATGATCATCCGCCATTGCAAACTCAGTTTTTTCATCAATAACAATAAATGATCCAAGATTTTCCTGTAATGGGAATTCATATCTAAAGCCTAAAGAATTATCAAATAATCTAAATCTAATATTTATTTTTCTTTGAGATTCTTTTTGTTCAAGCTCAATAAACATTTCATTATAATTATTTCTAATTTCACTTTCTTCTCCCCAAACAGGATTCCATATTTTATCAATAGTGTCAAATGATACATTTATAACTTTAAAATTATTGATCATATCTAATGTGTCAATTTTCATCCATTCAACATTATCCTTCAATATAAACCCTAATCCACTTTTTAATATTACTGGTTTATCATAAAAGTTTAACGAGTAAGTAGCTCTTCCATTTTCGTCAACACTAAAATTTAAATCTAAATTATTATCTGGTGATTTTAAATTTTGAGCATTTATAAAAAATGTAAAAAATAAAAAGTAGTATAAGGGAAAGAATTTTTTCATTACTTAATAGTTTTAGTTTATTTGGATATTCTGGTAAAAATAAAAAATTGTTATTTATTAATTTTTCTTTTTAGTTCATTTAATTTCAAAAGAGCTTCAATTGGAGTAAGTTCATCCAAATTTATTTCATCTAAATCTTTTTTTAATTCATCAAATTTCGGGTCACTGATGTTAAAAAAGTCTAACTGTGGTGAAATTTTATTTATCACTAACTCCTTTGAAGACCTAGACAATTCTAATTGCTTTAACATATCATTGGCTTTATCTAATACATTTTTAGGAATACCAGCCATTTTTGCAACATGAATCCCAAAACTATGCTCACTGCTTCCAGCCACTAGTTTTCTCAAAAATAATATCTGATTTTTTTCTTCTTTAATAGAAACATTATAATTTTTGATTCTGTCAAATGATTCTTCCATTTGATTTAATTCATGATAGTGTGTAGCAAATAAAGTTTTTGGTTTTGATTTATGATCATGTAAATATTCCGTTATAGCCCACGCTATAGATATCCCATCATAAGTACTAGTACCTCTTCCAATTTCATCAAGTAAAATTAAACTTCGATCAGAGATATTATTTAAAATTAGAGCTGTTTCATTCATTTCAACCATAAATGTTGATTCTCCAACACTTATATTATCGGAGGCGCCCACACGTGTAAATATTTTATCAATAATTCCCATTCTCAATTTATCAGCCGGTACAAAACAACCTATTTGTGCAAGTAAACAAATTATTGCTGTTTGCCTTAAAATTGCTGATTTACCCGACATATTAGGACCAGTGATCATAATAATTTGTTGACTTTTTGAATTGAGAAGAATACTATTTGGTATAAAAGGTTTGTCAATTGCTAATTGAGATTCTATTACAGGATGTTTTCCGTTTGTTATTTCAATATCTAAGGAATCATCAATAATCGGTTTAATATAATTTTTTGTAATAGCAAGATTAGAAAAAGAAACTAGACAATCAAGTTTTGCTATTAATAATGAATTGTTTTGTATGGGTCTTATAAATGATTGGCAGTAATTAAGTAATTCATCATAGAGTTTCAATTCTAATTCCATGATTTTTTGTTCTGCACCTAATATTTTAGACTCATACTCTTTTAGTTCCTCTGTAATATATCGTTCAGCATTGACCAAAGTTTGCTTTCTAATCCAATCTTCAGGAACCTTATCACGATGAGTATTTCTAACCTCTATATAGTAACCAAAGACATTATTAGAGGATATCTTCAAAGATGGAATATTTGTTAATTCAGATTGTTCTTGGAGCATTTGATCTAAATAATCTTTATTGTTCTTAGATAAATTTCTCAATTCTTTCAACTCTAATGAAAATTCTGAGGAAATCGAATTACCCTTATTAATACTAACTGGTGGTAATTCAGAAAGTGTTTCGCTTATAATATTGATTAATTTATCACAATTTTGAATTGATCCTATAATTTCGTTAAGTTCAATACAATTGGTTTTTTTTAATTCTTTACTTATAGGTAAAATAATCTTTAAAGACTCATTGAGATTAAATAACTCTCTTGGGTTAATTTTTTTTGTTGAAATTTTTGAAACAAGTCTCTCGAGATCACTTAATGAATTTAAGGACTCGATTAATAGATTTCTGTGATCCTCATTTACTATAAAATATTGAACAATATTGTATCTTTTTAAAATTAATTCTTTATCAGTTGAAGGTAGAGCTAACCATCTTTTCAATAGCCTTCCTCCCATTGGAGAAATCGTTTTGTCGATAACATCAATTAATGATTTTCCCTCAACAGAACTAGGATAAAAAATTTCTAAGTTTCTGACTGTAAATCTATCAAGCCAAACGTGACCTTCTTTAGGAATTCTCTTAATTGTTGTTATATGATTTAATTTGTGATGCTGGGTCTCGCTTAAATAATGTAAAATACCTGCGGAGGAAATAATACCACTAGTTAAATCATCAATCCCAAATCCTTTTAGAGATTTTGTTTCAAATTGTTTAATAAGTAACTCATTTGCAAAATCAGAATTATATATCCACTGTTCTAAAAAGAATAGATTATATAAGTCACCAAAAGCTTCTTTAAATTTTTTCTTATGCTGTTTAGTTATTAAAATCTCACTTGGATTAAAATTAGTTAATAATTTTGCTATGTATTCAGTATCTCCCTGAGAGATCAAAAATTCTCCAGTTGAAATATCAAGAAAAGAAATACCAATATTATTATTCATAAAAATTGAAGCCAAAAAATTATTTGATTTTGGGTTTAATACCCCGTCAACAGATGCTAGTCCTGGAGTTATTAGCTCCGTTACTCCACGTTTAACAATTTTTTTTGTTTTTTTTGGATCTTCTAACTGATCACAGATGGCTACTCTAAGCCCAGCCTTAACTAATTTTGGCAAGTATAAATTAAGCGAATGATGAGGAAAACCGGCAAGTTCAGTTTCACTTTGACTACCAGCCCCTCTTTTTGTCAAAATAATATCCAGTATTTTTGACATTTTTATTGCATCTTTTCCAAAAGTTTCAAAAAAATCTCCAACTCTAAATAAT
Organism: Flavobacteriaceae bacterium; assembly: GCA_002697255.1. Taxonomy (GTDB): domain Bacteria; phylum Bacteroidota; class Bacteroidia; order Flavobacteriales; family Flavobacteriaceae; genus MED-G13. The sequence goes on from NZUH01000017.1 coordinate 23,096, forward strand.
AATAAAGCATCTGGGTATTTTGCCTTAATAGCATTGTACTGCTTCATAAGTGGAGTGATTTTTTTTATGTCTTTTTTCAAAACGATAAGTTAAATGTTATTTTTACTACATCTTTACTAAAGTAATTATTATTTAGTTGTTTGAAAACAAATGTTTAAGTTGATTATATGAAAAAATTAAAAAACAGCGAGCTAAATAGAATTTCTGTTAACGAGTTTAAAAATTCATCAAAAACTCCGTTAATTGTTATTCTTGATAATATAAGAAGCGCACATAATGTGGGGAGTATTTTCAGAACATGTGATGCTTTTTTAATTAATCAAATATTTCTTTGCGGTATAACAGCAATACCTCCCAACAAAGAAATCAGAAAAACAGCATTAGGAAGTACGGAATCAGTTGACTGGAAATATTTTGAAAACATAGTTGAAGTAGTCAAAAATTTAAAAAAAGAAGGATATCATATTATTGCCATTGAGCAAGCAAATGAATCAATAAAACTTGAAAATTTTAAAACTGATAATAACAAGAAATACGCTGTCATTTTTGGAAATGAGGTTAATGGAATAGATCAAAATGTTATGGATATATGTAATAATGTAATTGAAATTCCTCAATTTGGAACCAAGCATTCATTAAATGTTTCTGTATCTGCGGGTATTATTATTTGGGATATTTTTTCAAAAATTACCTTTAATCAATCTGATTTATAATTGATAAATAATCTAATCTGTTTTTGACAAAATCAATTTCTGAAACATCTATAAATTTTATATTTAAGTCTGGTCTAGATTTAAAAAAATCTGAATAACTCTGATTTATATTTTTTAAATATTTCTCGGAAATTGATTCTTCATAATCTCTACCTCTTTTTTTTATGTTACTTTTTAAATTTTCGATTGTCTGATTTAAAAAAATAATTAAATCTGGCTTTACTATACTCTTATATAAAGAATAAAATAATTTTCGATATAAATTGAACTCATCAGAATTCAAATTTATTTTAGAAAAAATTAATGACTTGTGAATATCATAATCACTAATTATATTCTTATTAAAAAAATTAAGTTGGGACAAATCTTCATTTGTTTGTTGATATCTATCTGCTAAAAATGACATTTCTAGTTTGAATGCAAACTCTCTTGGATTATTATAAAATTTAGCTAAAAAAGGATTATCAATATATCGTTCAAGCATCAATTTTGTATTAAAATCTGCTGAAATCTGCTTCGATAAACTTGTTTTTCCTGATCCAATATTACCTTCAATGGCAATATAATTATACTGACCAATAGATAATATATTAGAAGGATTATTCAATGATAAAGTAGTCTTTTTAATCTTTTGATTTTGCTCAAAAGAATTATAAATTTCTTTTAGTGACATCTTCTTTAAAGGATGAATTAAATTTGGATCAATTTCAATCAAAGGGTCTAAAACAAATTTTCGATTACACATTTCTACGTGAGGAACCTTTAGTTCTTCAGAATTAATTATTAAATCCTCAATCAATAAAATATCAATATCAATTTTTCTTGAAATATATTTCCCTTCATTAATTCTATTTCTACCCAATATTTTTTCAATTTCCAATAATTGCTGCATTACATCATGTGGGTCCATAATGGTAGTAAAAGAGGCGCATATGTTATAAAAATCATCCCCCTCAAATCCAATGGACTCAGAGTTATAAATAGACGAAATAGCGGTAAAACATGCAATTTTGGAATGAATTAAATCTATTGAAGATTGAATATTAATTAGCCTATCACCAATATTAGATCCAATCGAAATATGATATTTTTTATATAAATTCATAAGAAATAACAAATTAGTTAAAAGAAATTGATTTACTATATTTGGATAAAGACAAATTCGTGAATAAAGAAAAAAAAATATTAGCTCAGAAACTTTATTTAGTACTTACTTCACTTTTTATTACATCTTTAGTAGTATCTAATTTAATTTTTCAGAAATTTTTTTACTGGCACCCAGTAGATTTAGAAATATTTGGAGAAAAGCTTTTCTACCTGTCAGTTGGAATTCTTCCTTACCCGATAACCTTTTTAATTACCGATATAATTAGTGAGATTTACGGGAAAAGGAAAGCAAATCAAGTTGTCACGGTTGGTATATTCGCAGCTATTTTTTCAACCTTAATTATATATGTTGCAGATTCAGTGCCAGCAATAGATAATTCTCCTGTAAATGATTTGTTGTTTAAAAAGGTTTTTGGCAGTACAATTATTGCAGTACTTTCAAGCATGCTTAGCTACTTATTTGCTCAATATATTGATATACATATTTATCATTTTTGGAAAAATTTAACCAAGGGAAAAATGTTATGGTTGAGAAATAACTTTTCAACTTTCTTTTCACAATTTGTCGATACTTTTACAATAATTTTTCTCTTATGTCTTAACAATATATTAAATTGGGATCAGTTTGCTGGATTATTAATTTCTGGTTTTCTATTTAAGGTATTAGTAGCGCTAATTGACACCCCATTTTTATATTTAGGCGTCTATTTTTTCAGAAGAAAATTTAATCTTGGAATTAACGAAGAACTAAATATTGACTAAACAGTTATAGAAATTTTAAATAAATGACCCTCGTGAGCTCTATAATTTAAAACATTATTATTTTCAAATATTAAATACTGACCTTTAATACCCATTAGATTTCCTGAAAATTTATCATCTCTATTTAATTTAATTGATTTTGGTTTAAGAGGATATTCATTAACTGGAAAATTGATTTTTACAATTTTACTGTCATTGTTAAAGTAATGTAAAATATTACTTGGAATATAGTTTTTTGCATGTTCTTTAAAATTTAGAAGACTTACATTATCAATTTCGTTCTTAAGCATTTTTCTCCAATTAGTTTTATCACTCATGTATTTTTTTAAAGCAATTTCTGCAGTTCCTGCTAAAAATCTATTTGGAGTTTCTATAATTTCAATTGCTTCATGTGCACCCTGATCTATCCATCTAAAGGGAATTTGAGATTTTCTTGTGACGCCAACCTTAATAGACCCAGTATTAGAAAGATAAACAATGTGTGGTTGTAACTGAACTTTTTTTTCATATTTGAGATCTCTGTCCTCAATATTTAAATGAGCTTTACTAAGCTCTGGTTTTATAATCCAGCCTCCAGCTAAAGGACTTTCAAAAAAACAATTTTTACAAAAACCTTGTCTAAAAATAGGCTCGGAAGACAAACATGACAAACAACAGTAACCATAACAATTAATTGAAATTTTATGATTTAAGAATTGATTTAGATGGATGAAATTATTTTTAAATTCAATAAAATAATTTATCGTAGAACTATACTCAGTAGTCATTTTTTTTACAACTCCTTGAAAATGCATAAAATTTTATTAATTTAACGGGTATTAAAATACAAAAAAAAACGTGCCAACACCCATTATTAACTCAATTGCTTCTTGGTTTTTAAAAAAGAGAATGCATCAAATTGAATTATTTAAAAAATACCCATCTGAAGTTCAAAATGATGTGTTACTAAAATTAGTAAATACAGCAAAGAATACTACATTCGGAAAAAATTACGGATTTTCATCTGTTAATAATTATGAAAATTTTTCAAATCAAACACCTGTATTCAGTTATGAAAATTTTTCAAATCAAATAGAAAAAGCAAGGAAAGGGAAAAGTAATATATTTTGGCCGAGTAAAATTAAATGGTTTGCTAAATCAAGTGGAACAACAAATTCAAAAAGTAAATTTATTCCTGTAAGTAATGAGTCATTGCAAGATTGTCATTATGCAGCAGGAAAAGATTTACTATGTATGTATTTAAATAACAATCCTAATTCACAACTTTTTACAGGTAAAAGCTTACGTCTGGGCGGTAGTAAAACTCCTTATGAAAAGAACGGGACATTTTATGGCGATCTTTCAGCAATTTTGATTGATAATATGCCTTTTTGGGCTGAATTCAGTAGTACACCTAGTAATAAAATTTCTCTTATGGAAAACTGGAATTATAAAATTGAAGCTATAATTAAGGAAACTATTAATGAAAATGTTACAAGCCTAGCTGGAGTTCCTTCATGGATGCTAGTATTACTAAATAAAATTCTTGAGAATAGGAATGAAAAATATATTTCAGAAATATGGCCTAATTTAGAAGTTTATTTTCACGGAGGTGTGAGTTTTAAACCTTACTTAAATCAATATAAAAATATATTGAATAAAGATTCAATGAGATACTACGAAATTTACAATGCTTCAGAAGGTTTTTTTGCAATACAATATGAAAACAATTCTAACGAATTATTATTAATGCTTGATTATGGAATTTTTTATGAATTTATTGACATGAAATATTATGGTACAAAAAACGAAAAAATTATTCCTTTGGCTGAGGTCAAAATAAATACTAATTATGCAATTTTAATTTCTACAAATGCTGGGTTATGGAGATACAAAATAGGAGACACTGTAAAGTTTACTTCAATTTCACCATATAAAATTATTATAACAGGTAGAACTAAGCATTTTATAAATGTTTTTGGAGAAGAGGTAATTATAGAAAATACTGATAATGTAATAAAAAAGATATCATCAAAGTATGATTTAAAGATAGTTGATTATACAGTAGCTCCCATTTTTATGGGAAATAATAAAAAAGGGACGCATGAATGGTTTATTGAATTTCAGAGTAATCCTGGCGATGCTATCGACTTAGCAAAAACTATTGATGAAGAATTAAAAAAGGAAAATTCTGATTATGAAGCCAAAAGATACAATAACTTCACTTTAAAAAAACCTAAAGTTGTAATTGGTTCTAATGGCGTGTTTTTAAAGTGGTTAGAAAAAAATAATAAAGTTGGAGGGCAGAATAAAATTCCAAGACTGTCTAACGATAGAAAATTTATAAATCAGCTTATTGAATTAAATAATTAAGATGCAGCTTTTAATTTTTCTAAGCTTATTCTAGAAAGCTGGTCCTGAGCATATTTTTTGGTAACAACCAGTTTTTTGATTTCACTCCCAGGTAAACTAAACATTGCGTCGTTTAAAATTTCTTCACACAAAGACCTTAAACCTCTAGCTCCCAAGTTATAATCAATTGCTTTATCAACAATATAATTTAAAGCACTTTTATTAATTTCTAAAACAATATTATCCATTTCAAATAACTTGATATATTGTTTTATTAAAGCATTTTTGGGTTCGGTTAAAATACTTAAAAGAGCATTTTTATTTAATGGGTTCATATAGGTTACAACCGGAAGTCTTCCGATAATCTCAGGAATTAATCCAAATTCTTTAAGGTCTTTTGGGTTAATATATTTCAAAATATTGTCTTTCGAAATTTGTTCTTTTCCAATACTCTTATATCCAATCACATTAAAATTCAACCTCTTTGAAATATACCTTTCAATTCCGTCAAACGCACCTCCGGCTATAAATAATATTTTTTCAGTGTTAATTTCTATAAAATTTTGATCAGGATGTTTTCTACCACCCTTTGGAGGCACATTTACAATTGTTCCCTCTAGTAATTTAAGCAAAGCCTGTTGCACACCTTCTCCAGAAACATCTCTAGTAATTGACGGATTATCACTTTTTCTAGCAATTTTATCTATTTCATCAATAAAAACTATACCTCTTTCAGCTTTATCAATATCATAATTAGCTGATTGTAATAATTTTGTAAGTATACCCTCAACATCCTCTCCAACATATCCAGCCTCGGTAAGAACAGTTGCGTCTACTATTGCTAAAGGGACATCTAACATTTTAGCAATGGTTTTGGCAATTAATGTTTTTCCAGTTCCAGTTTTACCAACCATAATAATATTGCTTTTTTCAATTTCAACATCATTAGATATCTGTTGATTAATTCTCTTGTAATGATTATAAACAGAAACAGAAATAACTTTTTTAGTATAATCTTGTCCAATTATATAGTCATCTAAAAAAAGTTTAATTTGTTGTGGTTTAAGTATCTGAAGGTCAGTTTTATCTTCAGTTTTATCCAGGGAATTATTTTCTTGAATTATTATTCCGTTAGCCTGTTCGATACATAAATCACATATATGAGCATCTATACCAGCGATAAGTAAACTAGTTTGGTCTTTTTTCTTGCCACAAAAAGAACAATTTAAATCTGACTTAGACATATAGTAAAATTAATTTTTGGTAAGAATTTCATCAATCATTCCGTACTTTAAAGCTTTATCAGCTTTCATCCAATAATCTCTGTCACTGTCTTCATATACCTTATCATAATCTTGACCTGTGTGCTTACTTATTATCTTGTAGAGCTCCTCTTTTAAGGTTAGAATTTCTCGAGTAGTAATCTCAATATCGCTGGCCTGACCTTGAGCGCCACCTAATGGTTGATGAATCATGACTCTAGAATGAGTAAGACCACTTCTTTTACCTTTTTCTCCTGCACATAATAATACAGCACCCATAGAAGCTGCCATCCCAGTGCATATAGTTGCAACATCTGGTTTTATAAGTTGCATTGTATCATAAATTCCTAACCCAGCGTAAACACTTCCACCTGGTGAATTTATATATATCTGAATATCTTTTGTTGAATCAGCACTTTCAAGAAATAATAATTGAGCTTGTATTATATTAGCTACCTGATCATTAACGGCTCTGCCCAAGAAAATTATTCTGTCCATCATCAGTCTAGAAAAAACATCCAGTTGTGTTACATTCAATTGTCTTTCCTCGGTAATATATGGAGTAAATCCTGAGGGATACATACTGCTTACAATATCGTTAAAGTAAGTACTGCTTAAACCTTGGTCTTTAATAGCAAATTTTTTAAACTCTTTTCCGAAATCCATTTTTAAAATTATTATTATTGATTATAAATATAAGAATAAATTATGACGGATATACTTCTTTAACGTACTCATCATAAGAAACTTTTTTTAACTTATAATTGAAGTTTTCTTTAAAAAACTCAAGAATTCTGTTACTTGTTAATTGTTCAGTTAATCTTTTGATTTCATCTTTATTGCTCATAACTCTGGCAACAATACCATCAAGCTCCTTTTCTTCTGGAATAGGCTGTCCATATTGCAACATCTGGTTTTTAATTAGTTCCGAAGTAAAACTTTTTAAATCTTCAAAATTGACCTGTAATTTATTGTCAATTATTATTTTACTTTCTATTAGTTGATACTTCATTCCCTTTTCTGATTTTTCATATTCTGTTTGAGCTTCATTTTGAGAAATCTTTTTTTCAGAACTCAACTGCATCCATTTAACCAAAAACTCAGAAGGTAATTTAATTTTAGTTGAATCGATTAGATACTCAATCGAATCATTCATCAACTTTTGATCTGTTTGATTTTGAAATTGTTTTACAAAATCATCAGAAAGTTTATCTTTTAATTCAGTTACCGATTTAATCGAATTTTTACCATAAACTTTATCAAAAAGTTCTTGATCCAAATCAGCGGGTTCTCTTTTATTGATTTCTTGAATTTTTAACTCAACTGCTAAATTAATCTCTTTAGCCTTATTTAGATCTATTTTTAAATTCCTGGAAAGCTCATAATCTTCTTTAAAAATTTTTGAAGTTTTTTCAGAAATAGAATCACCAACCTTTAAACCAATTATTTTTTTTAAAAAAGTTGGTTTCAAAGAATCAGTTTTAAACATACTAGAATTATTTATTTCATCTGATTCAGAGTTGAAATTAGCGGTGATTTCAAAATCTTTTTCAATTTTTGATTTTGAAATCAACTTTCCGTACTGGTCCTGAATGTTTTTTATTTGATTCTCAACTGACTTTTTATCAGCTTTAACTTCATATCTAATTATAGGCTTTTTTGGTTTAAAATTTAACTTAATTTCAGGAGTATAACCTATCTCAAAATCAAAATTAATTGTATCCAAGTCCCAATCAATAGCTTCATAAGAGGGAATTGGCCCACCAAGAATATCTAATTTTTCTTCTTGTATATATTTCTTAAGTTCAGAGTCTAATAACTTATTTATCTCGTCCACTTTCACTGCACTACCATATTGTTTTCTCACAAGACCCATTGGAATATGTCCCTTTCTAAAACCTGGTATTTTAGCAGTTTTTGTGTATCTTTTTAATATATCATTGACCTTAGTTTCATAATCGTTTTTTTCTACTTCAACATTTATTACACCGGTTTGCTTATTTTTTTTTGATATGGATATTTTCATTTTTAGACAAAATTGGTTTGCGAAAGTACTGTTTTTTTTACAGTACTCAAAGATAAAACTGGCTTATTGACTAGAGGTATTTTATAAGATTATCTAAAAACTCTTCACTATTATCAGCGTGTAGCCAATGACCCGAATTGGAAATTGTTATAAGTTTTGAATTTGGGAAAAAATGTGGAATTGATTTGATGTCTGAATCATTAATATAATCTGAGTTTTCACCCCTGAAAAAAAATGAAGGATTGGTGAACTGATTGTTTGAAATTATTTCACTTCCAATTTTGTCGATATTAGCGTAAAGAGATTTTAAATTAAATCTAAAATTTAATTTCTGAGGTGCACTCCAGAATAAATTTTTTAATAAAAAATTACGGAATGACACATCTTTAATTGATTCAGAAAGTTCATTTTCAACATCAACTCTTTTATTCATTTTTTTAAGATCTAATTTCAAAAGAGCTTCCATAATATAATCATGGTGACTGGGATAAAATCGAGTAGAAATATCAATAATAAATAATTTAGATAGAAGCTTTGGGTGGTTTAATGCAAAATTCATTGCTGTCTTACCTCCCATAGAATGACCTAAGATTATGGGTTGATCAATATTATGAAATTTGAGATAGTCAACAAGATCATCACTCATAACATCATAATTAAATAGATCAGCATGAAAACTTCTTCCGTGGTTCCTTTGATCAATTAAATGTACTTTAAATCCACATTCAACAATCTTTCTTGCTATTGAAATCCAATTATCTCCAGATCCAAGAAATCCGTGTAGAATTAGAACCTCTTTACCGGATGAACCTAATATTTTTGAACTAAGGATCATAAATTAGGAAAGAAATCTAATGTATTTATTTATTGTATTTTCTAATCCCAAGAATAGGCTCTCAACAATCAGTGAATGCCCGATTGAAACCTCAGCAAGATCATTAATGTTTTCCTTAAAAAACTTAATATTTTTGAGCGATAGGTCATGGCCTGCGTTAATGCCAATTCCAGACTTTGAAATCTCAGATGCACAATCAGAATAGGATTTAATTACCTCCAAATTATTTTTTGCATATTCTTTAGCGAAATGCTCGGTAAAAAATTCGATTCTATCAGGACCAATTTCACAAACTGAATCTATATATTTTATCTCAGGGTCTAAAAAAATTGAAGTTCTAATATTATTAGACTTAAATTCTCTTACAATCTCTTTTAACATATTTTTGTTTATAATTGTATCCCATCCTGAATTAGAAGTTATTGCATCAATTGCATCCGGAACTAAAGTAACCTGTGTAGGTTTTATATTATTAACGAGTTTTATAAATTTTTCTGTTGGATTGCCCTCAATATTAAACTCTCTGTAAACCACGTCTTTCAATGCAATCGCATCTGCATATTTTATGTGTCTCTCGTCTGGCCTTGGATGAATTGTAATTCCATCTGCCCCATATTGCTGAATTTTTTTTGCAAATTTTAATAAATCAGGATAATTTCCTCCTCTAGCATTTCTTAAAGTAGCAATTTTATTAATATTAACGCTAAGATTTGTCATGTGTAATTTTAACTAATTTGGTTTCACAAATCTAATTTATTTTTACTTAATTTTGAATAAAATAATAATTACTAATCATCAGAAATAATTTTGAAAATTGCCCTTTTTACTAAAATAGATTTAAATGAAAATAATAATCATATATTTTCGATAATCGAATCATTTATAAAAAATAAAATTGAATTTGAGATTGATGTTGATTCCTATGATGCAATTTCAAATTTAAATAACAAATTTATCAGTGACAATACTGTTAAAAACTTTAAGAAATTAAATTCTAATTTTGATTATGTTATTTCTGTTGGTGGAGATGGGACTATTTTAAAATCAGCAAAAGAAATTGGTGAATTATTAATTCCTATAGTTGGGTTAAATAAAGGAAGGCTAGGTTTTCTTGCAAATTCCAAGGTAGAAATCATAGATGATATTCTAAATAAGTTGAAAAAAAAAGAATTTAATATTTCTGAAAGATCAATAATTAAAGCTGAATTCGAAGGTTTAAATAAATTTGCATTAAATGAAATTTCTGTTTCTAGAAAAAATACCACATCTTTAATTACAATTGAAACAAAAATTGATCATCAATATCTTAATACATATTGGGCTGACGGATTAATTGTTTCAACTCCAACGGGATCAACTGGTTATTCTTTAAGTTGTGGTGGTCCAATAATAATGCCTGATGCAAAGAATTTTGTTCTTACACCGATTGCTCCGCATAATCTTAATGCTCGGCCATTAGTAATTTCTGACAGGAAAAAAATTGAGATTTCAATTAACGGAAGAGAAAACGAGTGTTTTATATCAGTTGATTCGAAAATTTATTCGATTTCCATAGACTCCTCGGTTATTATTTCAAAAGCTTCTCACTACTTAAATATGGTGGAATTTAAAGATGATAATTACCTTAATACTCTACGGGAAAAATTAATGTGGGGTAAAGACAAAAGAACTGAGCAATAATTAATGATGTTTTTAGTTTTAAAATAAAAACAAAAATCTTTTTTGAAATTTGAGAAATAATATAATAATACTTTCTGTTTTGATATTTAATTTTTCATATTCTCAGATATATGAAGTTGGATTTACAATTGGAAAATCTAATTTTATTGGAGATGTTGGAAATACAACTTTTATTAACCCTGAATACAATGCCTATGGCGGAGTCATAAAATGGAATCGCAGCCCAAGACATGCATTTAGGTTCTCTTTTCTAAAAACTAAACTTGAAGCTAATGATTTAGATTCAAGTGACCCTAGAAGAATTGAAAGAGGCTATAAATTTAAAACCCCCCTGAGTGAATTATCATTTGGAATGGAATTTAATTTTTTTGATTACGACCTTCATGATTATGATATTCTTTTCACCCCTTATTTATATACTGGAATTATTTATTCTAATTTCAATGAACAATTATTAATAAACAATATTATTTCTGATTCTTCGAAAAAAATATCGACATTAGGAATTCCAATAGTGATTGGTTTGAAACAAAGAATACTTTATAATTTTATTTTAAGTTTTGAAGCTGGAGCGAGATACACATTCACTGACAAAATTGATGGTAATAGCTATAATTCAAACGGAATAATATATAATTTTGGTAATATAAATAATAATGACTGGTATATGTTCCTAAATTTAAATTTGACATATACGTTTGGTAAAAAACCATGTTATTGTAATATAGATTAATGAGTCAAAAAAAAATAGATAAAGACAATCTACCTAAACACGTGGCTGTTATCATGGATGGTAACGGAAGATGGGCAAAGAAAAAAGGACTAAGAAGAGAATTTGGTCATAAAGCTGGAAGAAAAGCCGTTAAAAAAATTATTGAATCATGTGTTGAATTAAATATAAAACACCTTACATTATACGCTTTTTCAGTAGAAAATTGGAATAGACCAAAAATAGAAATTGATTTATTAATGCAATTACTACTGCTTTCCCTTAAAGATGAGCTCAATAATTTAAACAAAAATAATATCAAGTTTAATACGATTGGTGATATTGGAAAAATGCCAAAAAAAATATTTGATTATTTAATTAAAGTTAAGAAGGAGACCAAAAACAACACTAAACTTACTTTGACGCTAGCTTTAAGCTATGGAGGCAGAAATGAAATAATAGATGCCGTTCGAAATATTTCAATGAAAGTTAAAAATAATATAATTTCTTTGAAAAAAATTGATGAATCCGTAATAAATGACCATCTTTACACCCGTCATTATCCAGATGTTGATTTACTGATAAGGACTAGTGGCGAAAAAAGAATTAGTAATTTTTTATTATGGCAGATAGCTTATGCTGAGCTGTATTTTACTGCAAAATTATGGCCTGATTTTAATAAAAAAGACTTATTCAAAGCAATAATTAGTTATCAAAATAGAGAAAGAAGATTTGGGAAAACTAGTGAACAAATTAAATAAATAAATTTAGATTGATGAAGCGTAAAAAATGTATTTTCTTTTTGTTTTTACTACTTTTTACTTTGTTTATTAATTCTCAAAATAAAGTTGAAAGGTATACAATTGGTGAAATAAAAGTTTCTGGTAATACTTCATTTAGTCCACTTACAATTATAACCTTTTCAGGATTAAGAGAAGGAGATGCAATTAGTATTCCTGGTGAAAGAATCAGTAATGCAATAAAAAAATTATGGGGCTCTAACCTTTTTAGCTCAGTTAATATATACAAAAATCAAATTGAAGATGAAATCATTAATTTAGAAATTGAACTTTATGACCTTCCTGAACTTGCAGAGTTAAAAATTGATGGAGTTAAAAAAAGAAAAATTGATGAAATTATCAAAGAAAATAAACTTCAAACCGGAGTTAAAGTTACCGAAAATCTTATAACAACTACAAAAAACTATTTAGAGAATAAGTTTAAAAATAAAGGTTTTTTGAATGCTAAGGTATTAATAAAGACACAAGTAGTCGAAGATTCTACAAATAAATCTAAGGTTAAAATGTCAATAGATATTGTTAAAGGGAATAAAATTAAAATTAATACTATAAAATTTAATGGAGCTAATCAACTTAAAGTTAAGTCTTTAGAAAAAGCAATGAAAAATACCAAAAGAAAAAAATTCTACAGAATTTTTAAAAGATCTAAATATGTGCCTCAAGATTTCAAAGAAGATTTAGTTAGTATTGTTGATAAATATAAAGAAAATGGATTTAGAGATGCAAGAATAATTTCTGATACCATATACAGTGAATTAGATAAAAAAATTGATGTAGAAATATCACTAATTGAAGGTTCTAAATATACTTTTGGTGATATTAACTATTTAGGAAATAGTGTATATACTGATCAGCAATTAAATCAAATATTAAAAATTAAAAAAGGGGATACCTATAACGGTATAGAACTTGAAAAAAGAATTGCTGACAGATCTAATCCAGATGCTAACGACCTTAGCAATCTTTATCAAAATAATGGTTACTTATTTTCTTCAATAACTCCGGTAGAAGTTAACGCTGATGGAAATATTATTGATTTAGAAATTAGAATTAATGAAGGTAAACCTGCTTATTTTAATAAAATATCAGTAATTGGAAACAACAAGACTAATGATCATGTTATCTACAGGGAAATTAGAACCAGACCTGGCCAGCTATATAGTAAAGCTAATGTTTTTAGATCTCTTCGTGAATTAGGCCAATTAGGATTTTTTGATCCTCAATTAATTTCACCTGATTTTAAAAATATAAATCCTAATGACGGAACAGTAGATTTAGAATATACCCTAGTTGAAACCGGGTCTAGTCAAATTGAACTCCAGGGTGGATATGGAGGCGGTGGATTTATCGGAACAATTGGTTTATCTTTTAATAATTTTTCTATTAAAGATATATTTAAAAAAGAAGCATATACCCCTATTCCAATGGGTGATGGTCAAAGATTAGCACTTAGATTACAGGCCAGTAGATTTTACACTGTAAATAGTTTTAATTTTACTGAGCCTTGGCTTGGAGGTAAAAAGCCAGTACAATTTTCAGTACAGTTATCCCAAACTAAACAATTTATGTTTAATCCATATAATTATACAGCAGATAAATCTAGATATTTTAATATCTCTGGTCTTTCTGTAGGATTAGCGAAGAGATTAACCGTTCCTGATGATTATTTTACTTTATCCCAATTTATAGGATATCAATTTTATGATCTTAATGATTACAACACAGGGCTTTTTACATTTGGAAATGGATCATCAAATAATCTTTCATACACTGTCGCATTGAGTAGGAATAATACATTTACAGATCCAATTTACCCTACGGGAGGTTCAAACTTCACCATCTCTGCTAAGCTAACATTTCCTTATTCAGCCTTTAATAAAGTAGATTATCAATCGCTAAAAAATGAAAGGCAAGATCTAGTAGATCAACTTGCAAATGATCCGTCAAATACTAGTGCAGGTGAAAGAATTGCAGAAATTGACCAAGAAAGGTATAAGTGGCTAGAATTTTATAAAATAAAATTTAAAGGCGAATGGTTTACAGCTTTAACAAAAAAACTTGTTTTAAGACCTTCCTTTGAATTTGGTTTTTTAGGTGCATACAATAATGACAGGGGAGTAATTCCATTTGAAAGATTCTTTCTTGGAGGTGATGGCATGGGTATGTATAATTTAGATGGAAGAGAAAATATACCCTTAAGAGGGTATCCAAATCAATCTTTATCTGCTCAAGATGGTGGTTCGATTTATAATAAGTACTCTTTAGAGCTAAGATATCCAATAAGTTTAGGTGAACAAGCCAAGATTTATGCATTAACTTTTCTAGAAGGGGGATCATCTTACAATAATTTTAGAGATTTTGATCCTTTTTTGTTAAAAAGATCAGCAGGAATTGGAGTTAGACTATTTATGCCTCAGTTTGGTTTACTCGGTATTGACTTTGGACATGGGTTTGATCCTATCCCAGGTCAGTCAACAAAACACGGATGGGAAACACATTTTATTTTTGGTCAAAACTTTTAACAAAATAATTTAACGATTTAATCGTTTATATTTTATGAGAAAAATTTTTTTTATATTACTTTTTTTGTCTGTCAATATTACATTTTCACAGAGAAGTATGAGAATTGGATACATAGATACAGAATATATACTGCAAAATTTATCTGAATACAATGAGGTTTCTAAAAGACTTGATGAAAAAGCACTTTCTTGGAAAAAAGAGGTTGAAGGAAAATTAAGGATCATAAGTCAAAAGAAAGAAGCATTAAAATCTGAGAGAATTTTATTAACCCCTGAATTAATTGAAGAAATAGAAAGTGAGATTGAATTTGAAGAAAAAGAAATAAGAGAATATCAACAGAAAAGGTTTGGGCCAAAGGGAGATTTATACCTTCAAAAGATGCAACTAGTCCAGCCAATTCAAGATCAAATATTTAACGCTATTAAAGAAATAGCTGAAAGTAAAGATTATGATTTTATTTTTGATAAATCAGCTGATATAGTAATGCTTTACAGTAATAAAAGACATGACATTAGCGACCAAATTTTAAGAATTATTACAAGAAAAAATAAGGAAAGAGATAGAAAGTAATGTAGTTTATCATTTAAATTTTTATTAAAAAATAAAATTTATAATTAAAGAAAACCAAAAGATTAGTACATTTATAAAAATTTTAAAAATTGATTATGAAAAAGATTAAAATATCCATACTAATATTACTAATTTCAGTTAGCTTTTCGTCGTACTCACAATCGAAAATTGCTCACATAAACACAACTGAATTAGTTCAATCTATGCCAGATTATGCTAAGATGCAAACTGAAATAGAAAAAAAAGTAAAGGAATATGAAACAAGTATTCAAGATCTTGTAAAAGGATGGGAAGAAAAAAGGAAAAAATATGAATCAGAAGCTCCTGAAAAGACTCCTGAAGAAAATCAAAAGAGAGCATTAGAAATTCAAGGAGATGAACAAAGTATAAGGCAATACCAAGCTCAAGCTCAGCAAGAATTACAAAAATTAGAATTTGAACTTCTAAAGCCAATTACAGAAGCTGCACAAAATGCAATTAACGAAGTAGCTAATGAACTAGATTTTGACTTTGTTTTAGACTCTACTCAGGGTCAAGGTGTTATTGTTGCTAACGGAAAAGATTTAATGCAAGATGTTAAGAAAAAATTAGGATTCTAATTCAAATAATATTTAATTTTAAAAAGCTGTCTTAGTGACAGCTTTTTTTGTTTAAAAATATGGATAAACCAATTGGTATTTTTGATTCTGGTATTGGAGGAATTTCAATTTTAAATGAATTAACAAATGAATTAACAAAAGAGAATTTTGTTTATTTATCTGATAATTTAAACTGTCCATATGGTAATAAATCAGTACAAGAAATAATTAATTTAAGTTTGAAAAACTGCCATAAGTTAGTTGAATTAAATTGTAAAATGATAATTGTAGCTTGTAATACTTCTACAACTAATTCGATAAGCATATTAAGAAATAATATTGATATTCCTATTATTGGTGTTGAACCTGGTATAAAACCTGCAATAAATTATACTAAAACAAATAACATAGGTGTTTTAGCTACTGAAAAGACACTTGGAAGTAAACTTTTTTTTAATACCAGTAAAAATAATAATATTACAAATATTAAAATTCATGAACAAGTTGGATATATGTTGGTAGAAAAAATAGAGAAAGGCTTAATAAATAATAAAAGTGTTGAAGGTTATCTAAAAAAATATTTGTCCAAGATGTTAAAAAATAATATTGACTGTCTAGTTTTAGGGTGTACTCACTATAATTTTCTAATTAATCAGATTAAAAAAATTATTCCTGAAAATATCAAATTAATTGACACGATCACCCCTATTATTACACACGTAAAAAAAACTATTTCAAAATATAAAATAGCCAGTGACTCAAATTATAATGGAATAATAAAAGTTTTTTACAATGGAAAAACATTAAATAAAGAGTTTTTAAAAAAAAGATATTTAATCGAATATCTTGATTTTTAAATTACTTTATCCAAGGGCAGTTACAATCATATTTTTGTTTACGACAACCAAAATTGAACCCAAGAGTAAGTTGGTGATAGCCACCGTTATCAAAAATTATAGAATTTGATTGATAAGAATAAGTATATGCAAAAATAAAGCCATTTAATTCTAAACCTACCAGAGGTGTAATATACTTTAATTTTTGTTTCTTAATCTGATTTTGGTTATTTAAATACTCTGCACCATCAAAACTATTCCTGTATGAAAATCCGGCCCATAATCTACCAAAATCAGTTTCTCTGTATACTTTAAAATTGATGTCAGCAAAAGTCTCTTTAGTTCCATCTTTATGAGCAAACATTAACGATGGTTCAAAATTCCAATTATTTGAGTTATCAGAAAATAAATAACCTGTAGAAAACAAATAAGTTCTTAAATTGTTATAACTAAGTCCTTGTTCATTAAAATTAATACCATCATTATTTAAAAGATTCTTAACTGAAGCATGTGCATAAAAATCAAGATATTGATATGAAAATCCAAAATCAATATTAAAATCTGTAGCACTTTGTTCAACACCTGAAATTAGAGGGTCAAAACCTCCAGATAAAAATGAAGACTCGTCTAGTTTGTACTGAATTAGACCTGCACTTAAACCAAAAGAAAGCATATCTAAATCTAGTTCACTTCTAGAAAACATAATATGATGTGCATAGGTAAAATATGCACCTGACTGAGAATGGTATCCATTTTGGTCTTTAAACGCAATGGCACCTAATGCAGATTTTGTGTCTCCTATTCGACCATTTATACTTACGGTTTGTAAATTTGGTGATTCATCTTGATCCATCCACTGCTTTCTACTAGTGAATCTAACTTTAGTACAGTTAGAAACACCCGCCATTGAGGGAAATAATAAGTAAAAGTTATCTGTTAAATAATCCGAATATATAGGAAGTCCTTCCTGAGAATATGTATTAGACTTTAAAAAAAGCGATAATAATACAAATATGATAAAGTGCTTTTTTTTCATTTAACTAACCAATTTTAAATATTAATAAAACATATTAGAATATAAAACGATCAAATATATAAATTTTAATAGACATATCTTATTAATAGTTTCTGTAAAGATTGATAATTATTATTTTTGTAATTGTAAAAATAAACTATGAAGTATAAAGTTACTATAGAAAAGACCCAAAATAAGTTCATTAACAAATTTGAAATAAATAATTTTATAACAAATCATGTGAGCTATGAATACAATAATATTGATGATGCTAAAAATTCAAAATTAGGCCAGGAACTTTTTTATCTGCCATTTGTAAAAAAAGTATATATAACTCCTTCATTTATATCTATTGAAAGATTTAATATCATTGATTGGGATCAAGTAGAAGACGAAGTCAAAAATTTAATTGAAAACTATTTAAACAGTGGTCAAGAAGTTATTTCAAAAATAAAAGAGAAAAAAAACAATCCAATTTCTATATACACGGAAAGTACACCAAACCCAGCAGTTTTAAAGTTTGTATCAAACAAATTAATTGTTGAAAATAACTTAGAATTTAATAATATTGATGAAGCTCAAAATATGGAGTTTGCAAAAAAATTGTTTGAGTTTTCTTATGTAAAAAATATTTTTCTAAGCAAAAACTTTGTTTCAATTACTAAATATGAAATTAAAAAATGGGATGAAATTGTTCACGAATTAAGAATTTTCATAAAAAATTACTTAGAGAATAATAAAATATCTGAGACTTTAGTTAAAAAAGAAAAAGCAGATATTAAATTAGACAATACATCTGAAAAAATAATTTCTATTTTAGATGAATACATTAAACCTGCCGTTTCGTCTGATGGGGGTAATATTTTATTTGACTCCTATGATTCTGAAAAAAAGTTAGTGAAAGTGATTTTACAAGGAGCATGTAGTGGTTGTCCATCATCTACAATAACACTAAAAAACGGAATTGAAAATATGTTAAAGGAAATGCTCCAAGGTCAAGTAGAAACCGTTGAGGCCATAAACGGATAGAAAGTAATCTATTTTGTATTTTTGAGTAATGAGAAATAATTTCATAGGCATATTAATCTTATTTTTTATTTTAATTTCATGTAATTCAGAAATCTTAATGAATAAAGAAAATAATTTAATAAATGAATCTAGCCCATACCTGTTACAACATGCAAAAAATCCTGTTAATTGGAATCCTTGGGACAAGAAATATTTAAACATTGCTGAAAAGCAAAATAAATTGGTAATCATCAGTATTGGATATGCCTCTTGTCATTGGTGTCATGTAATGGAAAGGGAAAGCTTTCAAGATAGTACAGTTGCAAAATTGATGAATGAAAAATTCATTTCATTAAAAGTTGATCGTGAAGAGAGACCTGATATTGATCAAGTCTATATGAATGCAATTCAGCTTATGACTGGAAGTGGAGGCTGGCCGCTAAATGTAATTGCTCTACCAGATGGAAGGCCAATTTGGGGAGGAACTTATTTTTCAAAAGAACAATGGCTATCGGCATTAAATCAAATCTCTGTGATATATGAAAAAGAGCCTGAAAAATTTATTTCATATGCTGACAAAGTACAGGAAGGTATAAATTCGTTAAATATAGTTGATCCCGTAATTGATGATTTTGAGTCCATTGACCTATTAAAATATTCAGAAAAATTAATTGACAGTATTGACTTGAAGTTTGGTGGGTTCAAGGGTGCTCCTAAATTTATGATGCCTAACAATCTAGATTTTCTTCTAAGATATAGCATTCAAGAAAACAATCAAAAAGCAAAAAATATTATTTTAGAATCACTAGATAAAATGGCATATGGTGGAATTTTTGATCATATTGATGGTGGATTTTCAAGATATTCAACTGATGAAAAGTGGCACATACCTCATTTCGAAAAAATGCTTTATGATAATGGTCAGTTAATGAGTCTTTATTCAAAAGGTTTTAAAATTTCTAATAAAAAGCACTTTAAAAAAGTAGTTTATAAAATTCATGAATACATTAACACAGAAATGAAAGATATATCAGGTGGATTTTATTCTTCATTAGATGCAGATAGTAAAATTGATGAAAATAATTATGTGGAAGGGGCGTACTATTCATGGAGTTATTCAGAATTAAAAAATTTAATAAGCGAGGATTTTGATCTTTTTTCAAAATATTACAATGTTAACGATTATGGGTACTGGAAAGAAGAAGATAAATATGTTTTAATTAATAATATTTCTGACACTGAGTTTATTTCTGAGCATAATTTAACAGAAGAAGTTTTTAATGATAAATTATCAAATTGGGTGTCTATACTTAAAGAGGCAAAAAAAAATAAAAAGAAACCAAGTTTAGACTATAAAATTGTAACATCCTGGAATGGATTAATGATTTCAGGGTATGTTGATGCTTATAAGGCTTTTAATGATAAAATATTTTTAAACGAAGCAATTGAATCAGCTGAGTTTGTCTATAATAGTTTAACCAAAAATGATGGGGGATTATTTCATAATTATGTTAATGGTAAAAGTAAAGTTAACGGGTACCTAGAAGATTATGCAACAATTATTCAAGCTAGCCTTGATTTATACGAAATTACATTAAATCAGAAATGGATTGAAAGAGCTTTGAAGCTTTCTGAATATGTAATTAAAAATTTCTCAAATGATGAATCAGCTTTATTTTATTTCACGTCAAAAAAAGACGAAGAGTTAATTACCAGAACAATTGAATTTAGAGATAATGTTATCCCTTCTAGTAATTCAATAATGGCAAAAAATCTTTTTAAATTATATCATTATTTTGATAAAGAAGAGTACTATGATTTATCAAAGAAAATGGCATTGAGTGTTGCCAGTGAATTTGATGTATATCCTAGTGGTTATTCAAATTGGTTTGATTTAATTTATAATTTAAAATCAAAGTTTTATGAAGTAGCAATAGTAGGGAAAAATGCAATTGAAAAAGCAAAAGAACTTAACAAAAAATATCTTCCCAATAAATTGGTTATTGGATCCTCTACCAGTAATGATCTTCCTTTATTACAAAACCGATTTATAAACGGTAAAACACTTATCTATGTATGTGTAAACAAAGCGTGTAAAATGCCTACAGAAAACTTAGATGAATCAATTAGTATGATTAACTTTTAATTTTTTTTCCACCAAATTCTTTTAAATATTTTGGTTGAAATTCTGAAATATCTACAAAATCTTTTTTTATAAATTTTAAATGCGAAAGTATCCCCATCTCCTTTGCTGACGGAAGAGAAAATTCTGAAAATATTGCATTTTTATGATCGATAAAATTCATTATTTTTTCATTAGAATTTCCAATAAAATTTACAGTTGAAGATTTCAAAAATTGATGAAATGAATTAGAATTTAAAATCAAAGAATCTGTTTCTACAATTCTTTTAGGAAGCTTATTGTTATTATACTCAAAGATTGAGTAATAAATTTCATCTCTTCTGGCATCCATTGCTGAAACAATATACCCCTTTGAGCATTCGATTTTTCTTGCTAAGATATACATAGTATCTATTGCTATTAAAGGAATATCTAAAGCAAAACAAATCCCCTTTGCAGCAGAAACACCTATTCTTAATCCTGTGTAAGACCCCGGGCCTTCAGAAATAGAAACAGCGGTTAAATCGCCTAATGAAATTTCTATCTTTTTGAATAATTTATCAATGAAAACATGTAAAGATTTTGAATGTGAATATTGTTCAAAATTTTGTTCTACAAAATCAATTAGCCTTCCTTCTTCTGAAACGGAAACCGAACAATTAGTACTTGATGTTTCAATGTTTAATATAATAGGCACAACCTTTATTATTTATCCAAATAGTAATCTAAAACCTTGGTCTTAAAAATAAAATCGTATTTAGCGTTAATCAGTGAAGATTTAGCATTTAGTAATCTAATTCTAGCCTGTTCTAAATCAAAAGTATTTAATGCACCTAAACTAAATCTTTCATTTGCATTTTCAAAAGCTAACTCCTGAGATTCTAAAGATAAAAGAGATGCTTCATATGTTCTTAATGCTGCTCTTGCATCAGTGAATGCCCTTTGGATTGTTGATTCAAGATTTAATTTAACCTGATCTAATATTAGATTTGTTGTTTTTTCTTGAATCCTAGACTTTTCAACCTGGGTCCTAGTCTGATTTCTGTTAAATATAGGTATTGAAATATTCATATTAAGCGAGTGCCCTTTATTATCATTTATCTGATTAATAAAATTATCGTCCTGAGATAGATTAGAAAAATTTGCTGAAGCATTGAAGCCATATCCCATGGATATATTTGGTAAATATGCACTTTTAGAAATTTTAGTTCCTAATTTGGCTAATTCTACATCTCTTTCTGCAACTTTAATTTCATTTCTATTTGTTAATGCATAATCTAGTATAGTATTAATATCATTGTATAATAAATTAGCTGAGGGTGTATCTATTTTAATAACCTGAATATCAAAATTATCAGATTTCAATTGTAATAATTGAGCTAGATTTAACAAGGATAAATCATGATTATTTTCTGCTAAAGTTAAATTTTGAATATCTCTGCTGTATGTCGCTTTTGATTCAATAAGAGTAGATAATGGTTCGGTACCTGCTTCAACTAATTCGCTCACTTGCTTCATTTGAAATAAAGAAAAATCTACTTGAGATTTAGCCAATTCTAAATTTTCTTTGTTAAATAATACATTTAAATAAGCATTGGCTACATTTAAAGATATATCATCTTTTAATCTTTTAAGTTCAAGCTGATTTCTTTCAAAATTAATTTTACTTTGATTTAATAAATTAATGTTTCTAAATCCATTAAATACGTTTTGAGAAAAACCGATTCCTAGTGAAGTTGAATAAAATTCTCTGTCAACAAACTCACCAGCATATAATTCAATATTTCCAAAACTACCACTACCACTAATATTAGAATTAACAGCAGGTAAAAAATTGCCCTTGGCGCTAATAATATCTTGTTCTGATGATAATAAGCTGTTTTTTGCTTGTAAAATTGTAATATTATTTTCTACAGCATATTTCACACATTCTTCTAGTGACCAAATATTATTTTGACCAAATGAATAATTTATCATCAAAAAAGCAATTGTAAATATTTTAATTTTCTTCATAATTATTAAATATAATTTAATCTTCTAATTCTCTAGAATTCTCATCTTGACGATCTCTAACTTCATCTTGATCTTCATCTTCAATAGAATTCCAAACTTTTATTTTATCACCCTCACTAACTCCTTTTAATATTTCAACATTAATTCCATCAGAAATTCCAACTTCAACTTCTTTTGTGAAAAATGAACCATCATCATTTAAAATCTCTACAAAGGGTTTATCAGTAATTCTGTTAAATTGAAGTAATGACTCATTTATGCATAAAATATTTTCCTTTTGACCAATTGACATGATGGCATTTGCACTATATCCGGCTCTTACGTTAACACTTTCAGGAATATTTACATCGGCTTTAATTTTAAACTGAACTGCACCTCCTAATTCAATACCTTTGGGGGCAACAAAAGTTAACTTTGCCTCAAACTCATCTTTTTCAAGTGCTCCTAAAATTACTTTAATTTCAGATCCTTCTGAAAGCTTAGAAACCTCAGTTTCATCAACCTGACCTTCAAAAATCATTTTGGTCATATCAGCTACAGTAGCTATAGTTAATCCGGCATTAAAATTATTACTTTCAATTACCTGATCTCCTTCTCTTACAGGAATTTCTAATATTGTTCCAGAAATCTGTGCTAAAACATTAGTATTAGCACCTCTTCCTCCTGTCAAAGTACCTCTTTTAATAATTTTAAAATCATTTTCAGCTTGTTTTAAAGATTCATTTGCCTGATCCATTGATAACTTACTGTTTTCAAAATCTTGTTTAGAAATAACTCCTTTTTTAAAAAGTTTTATATTTCTATTATGAATAGTTTTAGAATTATTATATACTAATTTAGCTGAATTAATTCTGCTTTTAGCGTTTAATAATGATTGTTCATTGGGAACTACTCTAATATTTGCTATTAAGTCTCCTTTGACAACAATATCTCCTTCCTCGACAAAAATTTTATCAATAATTCCACTAACCTGAGGCTTAAGTTGAATTTCATCTTCAGGATTTAATTTTCCTGTAGCTACAACCTCTTTTTCTATCGAAGTATAAAAAGGCTGCTCTGTTTTATAATCGATTATCGAAGCTGAATTTGCGTTTTTAAAATAATTTAAAACGTATAGTAATGATCCTATTACTAGAATTAAAACTATATACTTAATTTGTTTTCTCATTTATCTAATATTTAATTTATTTATTCTTCTCTTAAAGCATCAATTGGTTTAATGCTTGTTGCTCTATTTGCAGGGATTAACCCAATTAAAGTCCCAAAGACAACTAATATTATTACTGAAATAAATACAACAGCTATAGGAACCGATGCATTTATTAAAACTGAATCGGGACCACTACCAAACGCAGTATCCATAGCTATCAATATCCAGCCTCCACTTATAATTCCAAAAATTCCAGCGATTATAGTCAGAAAAATTGATTCTAATACTATTTGTCTTTTTATTTCAAAAGGAGTTGCTCCTATAGCCCTTCTGATTCCTATTTCCTTAGTTCTCTCTTTAACAGTTATTAATAATATGTTTCCTATTGCAAACACCCCAGCAATTAAAGTAGCGATACCCACAAACCAGGTTAAAAATTGCATGCCCATTAAAAAACCTTCGAATCTTTCAAATAATTCACCAAGATTAAAACTTCCAAAAGCACGATTATCATCAGGGTGAACATAATTTAAATTCTTTAATACCAACTTTACATCATTCTCTATTTGTCTAATATCATATCCGTCTTCTCCGGTAACAGTAATCCATCCGATATTATCACCTTGATTATAAACATTTTGAAAAGTTGTAAAAGGTATATGTAGCTCTCCACCAAAATCAAAGTCACCTTGCTTAAAAACACCTATGACTTTATAGCTAATTTCATTAATTTTAATAAACTCTCCAATTGCTTTTTCATCTATATCAAAGAGTTGTTTATAGACATCATCTGAAATTACAGCTACTTTTTTATTACCATCAACATCTAATTGATTAATAAACCTACCGCTTATTAAATTCTTTTTTTGAATTTGATCTAACAAAGGAAAATCTCCTGAAAGACCAAAATTATCATACTGAACTCCTCTTACAACCTGAACATCACGAGCATTTCTAGGTAAAAGAAACTTAACACCATTAACTTGATTTTTAATTTTTTCTAAATGTGAAAATTTAAGTCTTGGTCTACGGCCTTCTTGATATCCTTTAAAGGCCTTACTAGTTGATTGCCCCCATATGAAAACACTATTAGTTGCATAATCTCCAAACTGAACACTAAACTTGTTTTCAATTCCTTTTGCTGAACCTAAAAGACCTATTAATAATAAAATACCCCACCATACACCAATCATTGTGATAACAGTTCTTAGCTTATTTTTTGTTAAGCTTTCCCTCAATTCTTGCCAAGTATCTTTATCAATTAAAAATTTAAACATGTTATTCGTCTCTTAATGCTACAATGGGTTTAATACTTGCTGCTCTTTTTGCAGGAATATAACCTGCAAGGGTTCCGGCTATAACCAATGTAATTGTTGCTGCTACAACCAGGGACTTACTTACACCAGGGTCTGTTATCCAATATTCCTCTAAATTAAAACTATTTAATACTGCCCCTCCTATAAGTAATCCAATATATCCGGCAATAGCGGTAATAAAAACAGATTCTAAAATTATAATTAAAATAATCGAGTTTGGTGGTGCACCAAGGGCTTTTCTAATCCCAATTTCTTTTGTTCTTTCCTTTACAATGAAAATCATAATATTACTTATCCCTACTATCCCTGCTACTAAAGTACCCATACCAATAATTAAAACTAGTATTGCCAAAACTCCATTAAATTGGTTTATTTCTTGATTCTCTCTAGCTCTATTTCTAGCTCTAACAGCTGATTGATCGTTTTTTGAAACGAAGAAAATATCTTTTATTTTATCAACTATCTTATTTCCAAAAGCAATTGCCTCATTCTCAGATAATGCGGGGTTATATGTTAAGTTTATTTGATCTATGAAATCATTATTACCATATATCTTTTGAGCTGTGGAAATTGGCATATATATTATTCTTGCCTCATTACTGTCTGATCCTTCTGTTCTTTCAACAAAAACTCCAACTATTTTAAATTTTATTTTATTTAAATCTAAATACTTACCAATTGGATCAATATCTCCAAATAAATCCTCTACAACCAGATTACCAATTACGATATTTTTGGTATTATTTTGTAAATCAAGAGGATTTATAAACCTACCACTAAACATTTCTGATTTCTCTATAAATTGATGATCGGGGTTTACAGCTCTAACGGAATAATTACTTTTTTCTGTACCAAAACTAGCAGTCACATTTTTATAAACTCGGCCTGTAATAAATTCAATATCATCGTTAAATTCTTCTTTTAATGTATTATATAATTTATTATCAAATTGAATTTTTCTACCAGTCTGATAGCCTTCAACAGCTTTGGATGTACGACCGGAATTAATAAATATAGAATTATTTGCATCTCCAGCAAATTCGTTATTAAAAGTATTTTGAAAACCGTTAGCTATTCCAAATAAAATTGTAAATAACATTATAGCAAATGCAACGGTAAATCCTGACAAAAGAGTTCTAAGTTTATTTTTATTTAAACTCTGAAATATTTCTCTAAATAAGCCAAGATCAATCATTATAATAATATGTTTTGTTTAATTTTTTTATCTTCCATAATAACACCGTCTTTCAATCTAACTATTCTTTTACACATCAAAGAAATATCTTCCTCGTGTGTAACAATTAAAATAGTTTTTCCCTCATTATTTAATTGCTGAAGAAATTGCATAATTTCATGAGATGTGGCTGAATCTAATGCACCTGTTGGCTCATCTGCAAGTAATAATTTTGGCTCAGAAGCTAATGCTCTTGCAATGGCTACTCTTTGTTTTTGCCCACCTGATAATTCATTAGGTAGATGTAATGACCAGTCTTTTAGACCAACTTTATCTAAATGAAACATTGCTTTTTCTTGTCTTTCTCTTCTTTTTAGGCCTTGATAATATAATGGAAGAGCTACATTTTCTAATGCATTTTTAAAATTTATCAAATTAAATGATTGGAATACGAAACCTAAAAATTTATTTCTGTATTGCGCAGCTTTTTTTTCATTCAAATCCTTAATTTCTATTCCATCTAAAATATACTCCCCAGAATCTAACTCGTCTAAAATACCAATAATGTTAAGAAGGGTTGATTTACCTGACCCTGAAGATCCCATGATCGCTACCATTTCACCTTTGTCCACATGAAGATCAATTCCCTTTAGAACATGAAGACTTGATTCCCCCATTTTATAGGACTTATGAAGATTATTTATTTTTAACATTTAATCAATTTATTTAATATTTAAAGTTCATAAAAAAGCTTTTAAAATCTGTTAATTAGTTGTTAAAAGGATTAGATAACTATTTTTTAAATTTTTTGTAAACAAAAAAAATCATAAAAAATACAACTAAATAAGGCAAAAAGGCAAGATACATAATTCCGTTATTAATACCTTCTGCCATACTATCGTTTTCACTGCTTTCTAAAACAGCCCTACACATTGCACACTGAGAATAGCCGAAGTAAGAAAATAAAATAAAAAAAAGAGTAATAAATTTATTGTTTTTCATATCTAAATATAATAAGGAGATATCATTAAATAAACAATAACTCCAGTGACAGCTACATATAACCAGATTGGAAAAGTTATTTTAGCAATTTTTTTATGTCTTTCAAAATCATTAGTAACAGCTCTTGAGTATGTAACTAAAACAAAAGGGATAACTGTGATTGACAATAATATATGAGAAATTAAAATAAAATAATATATATACTTTACCATACCCTCACCTTCAAATTTTGTTGGGTCACTTGTAATATGATAAGCTATGTACATAACCAGGAAACAAAGAGAAAGACCAATGCAAACCTTAATTAAATTTTCATGAATAATTCTTTTTCCTTGCTTAATAAAATAAACAGCCATAACTAAAATAACTGCTGTAATTCCATTGATGGTGGCATAAATTGGAGGTAAAAATTTAAGAGGTTTTGCTACTGGTAAATTATCCATCAAAATAATGGGTTCAAAATTTGGTGATCTTAAATCAAATATCAACATATCAGCATCCCACTTTAAAAAAAGTAAAAGTGCTACTACTATAGGAACGAAGACTGAAATTATTACAGTAAGCCTATTATACAATTTTATATTAGCTGAATTCATTTTATTCATTTAATAATTTTAACAGGTCTTCTTTTAACAATGTTATTTCTTCCGCTTCACCATTATTGTCTAATTTTTCATTAAAATCAACAGACCCTTTATAATATATTTTTGGATTACCAAATTGGTCAACTCTGGATCTAATGTATCCCTCTTTGTCTATTATAGCAAAATAACCTGAATGTTCAAAACCATCAACAAAATCAGAACTTGCTGCAGTATAAAGATTAAAACCATCATTTGCAAGTTTGTATATTTCATTTCTTTCACCAGTCATAAGGTTCCAGTTGGAATTTGTAATGCCATTATCTTGAGCATATAATCGTAAAACTTCAGATGTGTCATATTCTGGATTAATCGAAAAAGATGCAATTCCAAAGTCAGGAAAAGCTGTAAAACTGTTTTGAATATGTACAAGATTAGTATTCATAATTGGACAGATAGTTGTGCAGGTTGTAAAAAAAAACTCAACAATGTATACTTTGCCGAGATAATCTTTATTCGACACCAGTTCTTCATTTTGATTTATAAATTTAAAATCTGGAACTTTTTTTCTTTCCTTATTTACCAATAAATAAGGAACAGGTTCAATATTTTTTTCAAAATTGTCAAATTTTAGACTCCTACTTTCACTTCTGGATACATCATCATTTTTAACTCGATCAATTATTCTTGGAACAAAAACTAAACCAAAGGCTAATATCAGTATAATAATTATAATATTTTTTTTGCTATTCATCATTTCCTTCCAAATTACTAATTCTTCTTATGTTGGAATTAAAATTTCCTTTTCTTTTTTGTCTGTACTCGGTAAATAAAATTCTGATATCATCATTCATTTTTCCTTTGATTTCAGAAACTAATATTGAGTTGTATGAGTATAGTCCAAATAACTTTACGCCTTTTTCTTTTTGATCATCATCTCTATCATCAATTCTACCCCTTTGATTTAATAACTTATCTACAATAAAGACTTGATCAGTGTAATTTAAACTATCCAAATCATGATTAGATCTTAAGGAGTTAAAAATTTTATTAATATACTCTGTATCTGCATATGCAAAATGCCAATATTTTAATTCATCAGATTTTAACAACTCTTTTCTAACTTTTGCTAACTCAAATTTTGAATCCTTTCCTCCAATAGAAATAATTTGAAACTTTTTAAAGCCCTTAAATTTATCATAAACTAGTTCTTTTAAATTCAAAGCACTAGTTATATTTTTCATAGGATTGTTACCAAGAAAGGATAATACTGTAATATTATCCTTAAGAATTGATGAGTTTTGATTAATAAATATTAATGAATCAATTTCATTAATATCTTCACCGATTATGTCCAGGGTATTATAGTTGTGAGTTGATGGATAAAGAAACAATAAAAAAACAACTGGTAAAAAAAATAGAATTGCCAGGATAAACCATTTTCTGTAAAATTTATCAATCACAATTTAAAAATCTGTTTTGATATAATTTGAAGGATCATCGAATTCATCAAAAATATATCCAGCTTCTTGAATAAAAATAAAAGAAAGATATAAAATAAGGAAAACAGCAGTCCATACTACTATTCTTCTTAATATTGAAGTCTCATCTCGCATGTGCATAAAATCCCAGGTAATATAATAAGCCTTGACTATAGTAAGAATTATAAAAACCCAATTAAGTAATTTAAGATTAGCAAAAGACTGATTCAAAACTTCTGGCTTATAAATTCCCAATACAACTTCTACTAATGTTACTATCGAAAGTAAGATAAGAACTCCGATAATTTTTTGTGTATTCGATTTAAATTTAATTAAACCTCTGAATATTTCTAACTTGTGTGCGTGTCCAGCCATAATATTATACTAAATAGAAAAATGTAAAAACAAAAACCCATACCAAATCAACAAAATGCCAATATAATCCAACTTTTTCAACCATTTCATAACTTTTTCTTTTTTCATAAGTTCCAATAATCACATTAAAGAAAATTATTATGTTTAATACTATTCCTGAAAAAACATGAAATCCGTGAAAACCTGTAATAAAGAAAAAGAAATTTGCAAAAAGCGGAACTCCATACTCATTTTCATAAAGATTTGCTCCATTAACTATAGAAACGCCCGTTTCTTTTAATACATTTAATGATTCTTCTCTAGATAAAATAGTTTTATGACCATTCTCGTCTAGAATTTGTTTTCTCACCAATATATTTGGATTTGCTTCAAAACCAGCAATCACCTCATCAATATTGTAAGTTGGTAAAGAACCTTCGTTATCATACCAAATTCCATTGTAACTATGATGCTGGTTTCTGACACTTGAAAATTCAAATGCAAAATCTTCAACAGAAACTCTTTTGGATGTTTCAGCATCCAAGAATTGTAAGATATTTCCGCCCTTTGTTTTAACAGCTCCGTAATCTCCCTTAATGAATGTTGCCCATTCCCAGGCCTGAGACCCTACAAAAATAATTCCTCCAATAATTGTAAGAAACATGTAAAATGTGACTTTTGATTTTTCCATTTTATGCCCAGCGTCTACGGCCATAACCATTGTTACAGATGACATAATTAGAACGAATGTCATAAAGGCTACATAAATCATCGGCAGCTCCTGGCCATGAATAAAAGGTACGTGAGTAAAAACCTCATCAGCAATTGGCCATGAATCTGCAAACTTGAATCTAGCAAATCCATATGAAACAATAAATCCAGAAAAAGTAAGGGCATCAGAAACAATAAAAAACCACATCATCATCTTTCCGTATGATGCATTTAACGGCTTGTTTCCTCCATTCCAAATTTTCTCATTTGAAGTAGTGCTAGCAGTAGTTCCCATAGTTTAATTTAAAGAAATACAAAAATAATTATTTTAACCGAAGAAAACCAAAAATATGAACAAGTAAATCCATAAAATATCTACAAAATGCCAAAATATGGAGGCTAGCTCAAAGCCTATTAAATCTTCACTGTTATACAATCCTTTTAAATTTTTTACTAACACTACGATTAGTGCAATTAATGCGACTGTTACATGCAAAGCATGGACAAAAGCGATCAAGAAAATAAAAGAGCTATTTATACTACTTGTAGGCCCAGTAAAATGGTACCCTTTATCAATAATTTGATTGAATCCTAAAAATTGCAAGAGAATAAAAATTATTCCTAAGAAAATTGTTATAAATAATAGAATTGAAACGTTTTTTATTTTATCAATTATTAAAAAACGTCTGGCAATAATTAAACTAATACTACTTAAAATTATTATTATCAAACTATAATAAAATGCATCAGGTAGTTCAAAATTCAAAATCCAATCTTCTCTGTTTTTACTTACAATAAAAGCGCTGGTTAATCCTGCAAAAGTCATAAATAATGACCCTATTCCAAACCAAAGCATCATTTTTAATGCTTTATTTTTATTATTTAATTGTGAACTCATATCTGTATAACTTTATCTAATAAAAATGTTAATTGGACAAATGTCAAATAAACAATACTAGTAAGCATTAATCTTTTTGCATTTTCATTCCTGCCATCTATAAAAAGGAGGTAAGACTTGTATACAAGAAAAAAGCCCAAGATTATTACAAAAATCAAACCAAATAAACTTAATCTTAAATTTCCTGTAATTCCAAAAAAAGGAACTATTGAAATAATAACTGCCCATATTGAATAAAATAAAATTTGAGCAGAAGTAGACTTGTCTTTTTTTCCAGTGGGAAGCATTTTAAATCCAGCCTTTTTATAATCATCACTTTGTGACCAACCGATAGACCAAAAATGAGGGAATTGCCAAAAAAACTGCATTAAAAATAAAGTAATTGCCTCGATCCCAATTTGATTTGTTGCGGCTACCCATCCTATCATAAAAGGAAACGCACCGGGTATAGCTCCAACAAAAACAGCCAATGGACTAACCAACTTCATCGGAGTATATACGGCAGTATATAGAAATATAGATATGGCTGCTAATATTGCAACTTGAATGTTTATAAGATACATAAGAACAATACCCAAAACTCCAGTGGTTATTGCTAAGAACAAAGCAGTATTTATTTTAATTTTATTTTTAGGCAGTGGACGATCTTTGGTCCTTTTCATTAATTTATCTAAATCTCTTTCAATGATTTGATTAAAAATATTGGATGAACTAACTATTAAAATTCCTCCGATTAATAGTAAGGATAATTCAAAATAATTTATAATATTGCAGCCTAAAATATAACTTATAAAAGAAGAAAAAACTACACTTAAAGTTAAACGCAGTTTGATTAACTCTTTTATAAAAGGAATTGTATTTTTTTTAAACACAGAAAAATAAAATTAAAGGGCAAATATAATACATATTTAAGATTAAAATATTTAATATGTATTAAAAGATGTTAATCTGCGACTTCAAAAATAATAGGTAAAGAATACTGAACTGTTACTGCCTTTCCACGTTGTTTTCCAGGCTTCATTTTTGGAAGTAAGCTTACTACTTTCACAGCTTCCTTTTGTAATCTTGGGTGAGGAGCTCTTGCTCTTACTCCAGTAACATTTCCTCTTTTATCTATTTTAAAAATAACACTAATTCTTTGTCTACCGCTCAAACCCAAGTCTGCCGCCAAATCCTGATTAAATTTCCTTTGAATAAATTTTGCTATTTTTTCATTCATGCATTTTTTCTTTTTCGCTTTACTTCCCTTTTCACAACCCGGAAAAATAGGGACCTCTTCGATAACTGCAAACGGAACTTCAATATCTTCTTCAACCTCTTCAATTTCAATTTCCTCAATTTCAATTTCTTCTTCCTGATCAGTTTCAGTTGATTCAATTACGGTTTCCTCTACTTCAACTTCATCTTCTACAATTTCAATAACTTCGGGAGCAGGTGGAGGTGGAGGTGGAGGTGGAGGTGGAACTATCTGTTCAGTTATAGGTACTTCTTCTTCATCCAACTCATCTAAATTAAGCTTGTCTATACCTAAAGCCGATTTATCATATATCTTATAGTTAATTGCACCGTATGAAATAAATACCATTAATGCTAAGCCTAATGCAAAGAATATTGAACTATTTCTTCCAACATCTACCTTGGGGTTTTTTTTACTTTCCATATAAAAATTATTGTTCTAAAGTTAAATAATTATTTATAATAAAAACAATTTTTTATTTCTATTATTTTTTTCTTTATCCACCTATTAAATCCGAATACTGATCTGGGCTAAGTAACTCATCACAATCTTTAATATTTGAAACTTTAAGTTTTATTATCCACCCTTTTGAATAGGGCTCTTCATTAATAATTTCGGGTGAGTCCTCTAAAGAATCGTTAAATTCAATTATTTCACCTGAAAGAGGCAGGAATAGATCTGAAACTGTCTTAACTGCTTCAACTGTACCAAAAACTTCTTCAGCATCCATTTTTTCTCCAATCGTTTCAACCTCAACATAAACTATATCTCCCAACTCTTTTTGAGCAAAATCTGTAATCCCTATAGTTGCTATTTCATCTTCTATTTTAACCCATT
This sequence comes from Flavobacteriaceae bacterium, assembly GCA_002697255.1. Taxonomy (GTDB): domain Bacteria; phylum Bacteroidota; class Bacteroidia; order Flavobacteriales; family Flavobacteriaceae; genus MED-G13. The sequence goes on from NZUH01000017.1 coordinate 56,727, forward strand.
CGTGGTCTTTTGTGTATTTTAGTTCGCTTGGTATATTCATAATCAAAAATTATATCTCATAGTAAATCCTGCTCTGATTGTTGTCTGAGGAAATGCAGTTGAAATAGCATACTCAGAAAAAGCATAGTCAAAATAAAAAATTCCTGTTAAGTTTTGACTAAAAGCATAATCAGCAGAATATTTAAAATTTAAAATTGTTTGTCCAGATGTAATCTGGTTATTTTCAACATCCAAATATCTAACAATAGTTTTATTATTCCTAATAGAAAAATCAGCTTTCATATTCAAATCACTTTTAATAAGCTGTGAAGAACCTCCAAGTCTAGATCTTATTTGTAAATCTTTGAATCTGTAGCCTATACCTATTATATATTCATATCCTTGAATTTCTGTCAATAAATTATTATCAAAACTTAAGGATAATAGTCTGTCTTTTTTAATTTCAGTTAAGACCTTTAAAGAATTTTTCATTTCAATATCAATTTTTATCAAAGGACTAAATTGCTCCATTAAATTTATATTACTAAATAATGTCTTCTTCTTATAATTTTCAGACTGATCAAAAACATCAGGGTTTTGAAGAGTATAGTCAAGATTAAAGTCTGGCTCAACATAATCTAAATTAGATCTAAATTGATTTATAGTATATATTGAATTATAGCCGTGAGATAATGAAAATCTTCTAAAATTTTTTCTAAACCATTTCATTTTCATAAAACCTGAATATTTAATTGTCCAATTTGGAATTGGAATATCCCTAAAAGCACCTAAACTAACTTTATCAGCATCAGTTCCAGAATATGCAGCTAAAAAAGAAGGTAATAAAACTGACTGACTTGTTTTTCCGTAACCTAAAGGGTAACCATTTACATCTCCGTTTTCAAAATTATTTGGGTTACTAAAATTTATTCCTGCTTCATTGGCTAATCTTCTTGCAATAATTAATCTGTTTGATTTAAAATTATCAAAAGATTCTGAGTTAAATTCATCGCTTTTTGAAAATGCAGTTTTAATAAGAACTGTGGAAATGTTAAAATTACCGATTGAATTTTGAATAAAAGGATTATAAATATTGCTAAAACCATCATTATTTGTGTCTATAGTATTGAAAGTTTCAGATAAATTATTTGCATATGTTCTACCTCCAGATAAATCAATTTTCAGGTCATTAATAGGAATCAGATTAGCAGAAAAATTAAGATTTGTATTATTAGTACTTGTAAATTGCTGATTAAATTCAGGGAAAACTGTTAACCAGCCGTTTCTTGCTGCCAAATATCTAATATCTTTTTGACTGCCAAACACATAACCAAATGAAGGACTAAATGAACCTAAAAAACCTGGGGTTTCAAGAAATCCTGGCAAAAATGTCCCATTGTTTTCAGAATAATTAACTTGAATTCTTTTAATTATTGTAGCAATATTTATAAAATTCTTTAAAATTGGATTAATTTTTTTTGACGAACGATTTACTTCAGTCCTTCTATCATTTTTTCCACCACTAGTTCTTGAAAAATTTGGAATACCAATATACCTGTACAATTTTTGCATATCAAATACACCATTAATATTATGAGTATTAGCGTTAGAAATTGAATTACCTAGATCATAAGTTTGGCCATCTAAAGTTAGATTTCCAAACAGGTCAGAACCTTTTTGCCATTGAAAGTCACCTGTGTAAGAATATGTTGCTTTTATAAAATTAAAAGTTGGAATTTTATTAAATGGTAAGTTATAATTTACAGCTATTTGTTGAACTTGTCTATTTGGATCACCTATGTCAAAAAACCTATCCCATATATCTAAATCAGGATTCTGAACCCCGTTTATTTGGTTATCTATAAAGTAATTTCTGACAATATTATTATTAGATGTATTATAATTAATACTTAAATTTTCTGAAATAGGATAGTTTATTGCCAATTGAAAATCAAAAGAATAGTTTCTTCTAAATAATTCTTGTATGCCAATATTATCCTGAGTTAAATCTGTATCTCTAAATTTTTGTTTATTAAACTGTCTGACATAATCTGTATTTATACTTATATTTGAGGGTAATAAGTTTAAATTAAAATCTTTTAAGATTTTTAAATAATCACTATTAAATATTGAATCGTTATTTTTAAATGGTTCAAACTTTAGGGGATTAAAATTATAATTATAATTAGCACCTGTTCTTATATTCTGGTCCAACATTTTTTCAATTTCATAATCTCTATGATTTGTTTCATTATAGGTGTAATTAAATGTGATATTTTCAAAGTCGTAAAACCTAGGTGTTCTTTCATCATCGGTTCTTTGTTTATTAACACCTATTAAATTTATACTTTTTCTTTTGGTATAATCTTGAGACTGATTTAATATTTTGTCTTTTTCTTCTTGGGTCTCTGCCAAATCAATCCTAGAATTTAAATTTATATCTCTATACTGTTGATCAAATTCTGGAGTAATAAATTCTTCCCCTTGCCCATAATTAAAAGGAATATTTAAACCCCATGTTTTAGGAAATAGATGACCAATATTAATATTTGAAATAAAATCATACTGTTTTTTATCAATCTGCTCTCTTTGACTTGGGCCTTGCTCAATATTTCCAAATCCGGTTGTGCTTTGTCTAGCTGTTGCTGAAACACTCATAAAATCAGCGATATTAGAATCAACTGCAAGAGTTGCTGCCCATCCTCCTTCATTATCCATATCAGAAAGTCGTAACTCATTAAACCAAACCTCTGAGCATACATCCATGTTATCTTGACTAGGATTTTTTACTCCAATCATTAATGTTCTAATATCACCAAAATTAGGATTTCCTTTAATCGCTATTCTTTGTTGACCAACATCGAGGGGAGAAAACTCAGAAACAGGTTCGTCTGAAACATCGTCATTTATCACGTCATAAAATATTGCTTCATCTGATGATAGTGATCCATTCAGTATGGATAAAGTTTTTATTGTTTCCAAAGCGGTTACCGGGAGGTTTATTTCGTTTATTACTGGCCATACAGAAAGAGGGTCTAGGCTCATTTGAGAAGATTCTTGTAACGGAATTTCTATTTGATAATAATTTTCTGATAAATCGTTTCCTAGTCTAATATAGCCAATAATATCACCATCAGTAAATCCAGGTGAGGATCCTTCCTCAGCATGCATAAACATTCTAAGTCTTTTATACTGCCTCATATCAACACTAATATTTTTATAAACTCCTCTTGAATCTTCGGGTTCAAGCTCACATACATTTAAAACTAAAGACTGCTCATTTTGTCTTATAATTGTATTATTATTATTAAACTGTTCTCTTTCAACACCAGGTGGTGAAACATAAGATTCTTCATTCTCTTGAATTCCGATAATCCCTACAGAAAAATTTGTTGAATCATTATTATTATCGATCTCTTCATCTAAGCTTAGTTGATATTTTCTCCAGTCGCTTCTAACAAGCTCTAATTTACCAAATCTAAAAATTGTGTTTTGATCAAATTCTGTTAAATACATTCTCATAAATCTTATAGATCTAAAATCTGAAATTCCACCAACAGATGAAGAAGGCTCATTAATAGGAATTCTAAACTGATACCATTTTACTAATTCTGAAGTTCCGTTTGGAAGGTTAATATTTTTTTCTTTTCTGTCAATAATCAAATTATTATTTTGATCTGATAATGAATTTTGATTAATGTCTATTTCATATTCAAAATAACTGTCTATAGTATTCATAGTGTTATCTCTATTAATATCTTCAACATCAGGGTAAGTGTTGGATCCTCTATCCAAATCAGAAATGGTTTCTGGTGAATTTCCGTCAAGACCATTATAGTCCGTGTATCTTTCAAAAATATTTCCTGTCTTATTTAAGAAATAGCTATAATTATCATTTGAAGGGTCTGATAGTTCAGAGAAAGAAATAAATTTTATAGCTTCCTCGCTATCATTATAACCATCCAAACCAACATCTTGATTTATTCTGTCTTGTCCCAAAGAGGAAAAAGCATAAACCAAAGATTGATTTTGAGGAACTACGGTACCCCAAGCTGTTAAGGGTAATAAACTAATATCTCCGTCTTCAGGTAAACCATTTTCATATTGTTTACGGCCGTCTTTTATGACATCTTCAGAAATATTTCCTAAATTAATTGTAAGTTTTCCCCCAGAATTTGAATCATTATTTAAAAAAGGATCCATTAACCAGAACTCTAAGTATTCAACATTAGACTGCTCAAAATCTGTAGTGTTTATAAGCCTCGTTATTCCAGCCCATGAATTATTTGAATTATCAATAAAGCCGTCACTAACAGACGGATCCATATTATAAGGTCCTCTAATATTAGGATAATAATTCAAATCAAGAGAATTTATAACTGTTGTTTGACCCTGAACAAGATCCACTTGAGGAAAAATTTCGTCAATAAATATTCTTCTTGAATACAAATCAGATAAATCTTCATCGGTTATTTCTGATGGCCTTTGGCTACTGTAAAATATGGGGTCAATAGAATACCAGTTTAATAATGCCCTGTCATATCCATTTTGCACTCCATTTTCATCTTCGTCACCCTCAGAATAAATATTTCCAAGATTTTTTGGTCTACTTGAAAGATACCAAGATTGTGGAGACATTAAATCAATTACATTTTGAGTCCCTTCAAAATCATCAATATATGAAGTTGCTTCGCCGTTAAAATTATTACCTTTTGGAGAACCAGGAAGTAAATAGGCAAACTCTCCTCTCAAAGATAGGTTAGACGGTATATTGGTTTCTATATTTGGTAATTTATTTACCAATCTTGTTAATAAAGGAATCTCTTTAGAAAAATTGCCGTCAAAACCTATAATTGTATTGTTAATGGGTTCAGTTCCAAAATTTGCTTTTTGTGTTAAAGGTCTCTCATTAAGATTTAAAAGAGTACCAGAAATAATAAAATTTTCATTGAATTGATGTTCGATATTTATTCCTGAAAATCTTTTGGTTTGTTGTCCAAATAGTGCGTTATTTTCAACGCTAACATTAATTGGAACATTAGAAGCTTGTAGTCCAGCATCAAGAATTTGCACTGTTCCTAATTGATAATTTACTGTATAATCAACGCCTTCAACTAATACACGCCCACCGGCAGTTACCGTAACCGAGCCTCTTGGAACATTGAATGCTCCTATTGGAATACCCCCGCCAGATGATGATTTATATTTACCCTTAATTAAAAATTTATTTTTTACTGACTCTTGTTCAGCAGCGGTTTTTGTTGAGTTATATAATGAGTGGTAAACATATTTTTTTTGGTTTAAATTATAATCTGATTCTAAGTTCTCATCACCATTATAGTTTTCCGATAAATTTAATCTTAGAGATTCAAACATAAATTTCCCAAATGGTTCAACTTTGGTAAAAATAATTTTCCCCGTCTCTTGAAAAACAGTAATATCAGAAACAAAATCAAAAAAACCATCACCATTTGTTTGTGGATCATTATTATAATTAAGTCTATCAAAATTGAAAAAGCTTAAAAGGGGTTGCTCTTGAATATTAACTGATCCAGAAATTGGATTTGGAAACGGAGTCCCGCCAACTGGACTAATAAAGTTCAGCTCTGAAGATTCCTTATAAAAGATATTAAGTTTAAAATCTTCTCTTTGAAGCTGGTATGCACCTGTATTATATATATTTTTCATCATCAAATCCCACATGGGTTGATCAATGTTTGCCACTGAACTTTTCAGGAGTTTTAAAATTAAATTATTAGAATTTATCAATTGATTTTGATCACTAGAAAGTATCTCAGTGGCTTGTATTCCGTCATTTGCAAATTCTCCAACCTGATAAACCTGATCTCCAATAGTATATTGAAATGCAACTGCTAGAATTTCGTCATTCTCTAACTTTTGGGTTAAAGAAATATATCCTAGTTGTGGATTTATTTTATAGTCGATATTCTCTCTTAATTTTTTAGCATTTTCAAGTTTACCATAGTCAATACCTTCATTTATATTTGAAACCAAAATACCTGACTGAACAGAAGCTATATCTCTAACAGAATTTGTTAATTGAGATCCTACATCTCCAATAGAGGTTGGGTCAAAAGCATTATTTGAATTATCAGGATATGCATTAGGTGACGAAAAAACATTTACTAAAGAAGAAATATTTTCTGATTCTCCAAGATCTTGAAATGCTAAAATATTTCTAACATCATTTAGATTATTAGTTCTATTTGTTACCCAAACTTCAGCCCTTGTAATTTGAATATTTGAATTAATATAAGGAAAATTCAATAATGACTCATCATACTTATTTCTAAAAAAATGACTTAGGAAGTAGTGTCTATTTTCATCATAATCAAGAGCTCTGAATTCAAATTCTTGAACGGTACCTCCACCCTCAGAAACAACTGATCTAGATTCAGATTTTTGTTCGGAAAAGATAGCTTTGATCCTTGTTTTTCCAAATTTTAATTCAGTTTTGATTCCAAAAAGACTTTGAGCACCGGAAATTAGCGAACTATTCAGAGGCATACTAACATTCCCAACTTCAATTTTTTGTATTATATCATCTTCAGATGGTTCATATTCCAATTTTAATAAATTTTGAAAATCAAAAGAAGATTGTGTGTCAAAATTTGCATTAACTTGAACTCTGGTTCCTACTTTTCCCACTAAACTTAAGCCAATTCTTTGATCAAAATCAAATGTAAAATTACTCCTATTCCTTGGTGAAAAAGAAGGATTATCTCGTTTTGTGTAAAGTGCGCCTAAATCTACCTCTAATGAACCCTGCGGAATTACCTGTATAGTATTTCCTCCGAAAATTGATTCAAAGAGTTGAGAATTAACATAAATTTCTGGTATTAAATTTTTTTGATTATCAACTGATCCATCCTTTTTTCCTTCTGCAGCATCAATTTTAGATTTATAATAGTTTTTTAATTCTTCTTTTAAAATTAATTCTTGATATTCCTCAGGAGTTAAAATTACAGGATAATTTATATCATAATCCCCTATCTTCGTACTGTAATAATAAAGATCCCTTTCTGAATCATATTGGTAATTTTCTATATAACTTGAAGGATTAGGGATATCTATTTGACCAAACTCAATATCATTTTGTTGTGCGTTAATCTTTAAAAAAAACACAAAGAAAATTAATACTGAATTTTTAATGTTTAAATTCACAAGCATTTGATAAATTAAATATTTTTCAAAGTCTTTTTAATAATTTCTTCAACAGAAATATTTTGGTTTTCATTTACTATTTGATCAACCAATCTTTCTGCAGATTTTTTATTTATTCCAAGAACCTCTAATGCAGATAACGCTTCATTTTTTATTGTATTGTTAGGATTAACAATTGTATCATCAATATCATATATTTTTAAAACCTTATCTCTTAATTCAATAATTAATCTCTGAGCAGTTTTACTACCTATACCTTTTACAGATTGAACTAATGAAACATTATCTGAAGAAATAGCATTGATTATTTCTTGAGGATTTAATGATGATAGCATAGTCCTTGCAGTGCTAGTACCGACACCACTAACAGAAATTAAAAGCCTGAAAATCTCTCTTTCCTTAATTGTATAAAATCCAAATAATGAATGTGAATCTTCTTTAATTTGCAAATGTGTGTATAGCTTAATATACTCATTATCAGGAATTTGTGCAAAAGTAGTAAGTGAGATATTAACTAAATAACCGATCCCATTAGTTTCTATAACAACATTTGTTGGGGATTTTTCAAATAATCTACCTTTAATATGAGTTATCATAACTAACTATTTTTATACAATACTAAGGCAAAATACTAATTTCTTTTATAAATTTTCTCTATCTATTAAGGAATTAACAAAAGATATTTAGAAAAGTCCTTTTTGGGATGTTTTATTTTCTAAATTTAGATGTTTATAGGCTAACTCCGTAACTTCTCTTCCTCTGGGAGTTCTCATGATAAAACCTTGTTGTATAAGAAAGGGTTCATAAACCTCCTCTATGGTTTCTGGGTTTTCACTTACCGCAGTAGCTAAAGTTGATATTCCAACTGGACCTCCGCCAAATTTATCTATTATAGTAGTTAATATTTTATTATCCATTTCATCAAGACCACTAATGTCAACATTTAAAGCTTTTAAACTGGATTTTGTAATATTAATATCAATGTTTCCATTACCTTTTATTTGTGCAAAATCTCTAACTCTTCTCAGAAGAGAATTTGCAATTCTAGGTGTACCTCTGCTTCTCCCAGCTATCTCTATTGCAGCTTCCATGGATATCTCTACATTTAAAATTTTTGCACTTCTTTGAACAATAGTAGATAGAAGCTCTGTATTATAATATTTTAGTCTATTGGTTATTCCAAATCTTGCTCTCATTGGAGCTGTCAAAAGACCAGATCTAGTTGTTGCTCCAACAAGAGTAAATGGATTTAGATTTAATTCAACAGACCGGGCATTAGGTCCAGATTCAATCATAATATCTATCTTGTAATCCTCCATAGCAGAATATAGATACTCTTCAACTATGGGGCTTAATCTATGAATTTCATCAATAAACAAGACATCACGGTCCTGTAAATTTGTAAGTAATCCCGCAAGATCAGCAGGTTTGTCTAATACGGGTCCTGAGGTAACTTTAATATCAGCTTCAAGTTCTTTAGCTAAGATGTTAGCTAGGGTAGTTTTTCCAAGTCCTGGGGGTCCGTGAAATAATGTATGATCTAAAGCTTCGCCTCTCTGGTTAGCAGCTTGAACAAAAACTTTTAAATTTTCTATAACATGATCCTGACCTTGGAAATCTTCAAAAGATGAAGGTCTTAAATTAATTTCAAGCTCTCTTTCCTTTTCAGAAAGATTTTCAAAGGAAGGGTCTAAATTTTCATTCATATAAAACAAATATAAAGAAAAAGCCTTTCGATATCGAAAGGCTTTTTCTTTATAATTAATTAATATTCTTCTTCTCCTTTTTTGAGAGGGATATGCTGAGGGACAAAATCATCTTTATATCCAGGCTTACTGTAGTCGTAAGGCCATCTATGAACCTCTGGTATATTACCCTGCCAATTTCCGTGTATATGTTTTTGAGAAGCTGTCCACTCTAACGTAGTAGATTTCCAAGGATTTTGTGGAGCTTTTTTTCCATAAAACATGCTGTAAATAAAGTTATATAAAAATACAAGCTGAACAGATGCTCCTAATATAGCAAACATTGTTATAATCTGGTTAGTATCAGCTAAATCGTCAAATAAAGGGAAATTTGAATTTGTATAATATCTTCTTGGAAGACCAGCCATTCCGATAAAATGCATTGGGAAAAAGACACCATATGCAGAAATCGCTGTTACCCAAAAATGTAAATAACCTAAGTTTTTATTCATCATTTTTCCAAACATGATAGGGAACCAATGATACATACCTGCTAACATTCCGTATAATGCTGAAATACCCATAACTAAATGAAAGTGAGCAACAACAAAATAGGTGTCGTGTACATTAATGTCTAGAGCACTATCTCCCAAAATTATACCTGTTAGTCCTCCAGTTATAAATGTTGAAACAAACCCTATTGCAAAAAGCATTGGAGGATTAAATTGAATATTTCCTTTCCATAATGTTGTAATATAATTAAATGCTTTAACCGCAGATGGAATAGCAATTAAAAGAGTTGTAAAAGTAAATACGGAACCTAAAAAAGGATTCATACCTGTAACAAACATGTGATGCCCCCAAACTATCGTAGAAAGAAAAGCAATTGCAAGAATAGATATAATCATTGCTTTATACCCAAAAATAGGTTTCCTAGAATGGGTTGATATAACTTCTGAAGCTATACCTAAAGCAGGTAATAAGACAATATAAACTTCAGGATGTCCAAGGAACCAAAATAAATGCTCAAATAATACAGGGGAACCTCCTTGATAGTGTAAAACTTCACCTTGAATAAAAATATCTGAAAGAAAGAATGATGTTCCAAAACTTCTATCCATGATTAAAAGAAGAGCTGCTGAAAGTAAAACAGGAAATGAAATTACTCCAATTATCGCCGTAACAAAAAATGCCCATATGGTTAAAGGCATTCTAGTAAGAGACATTCCTTTAGTTCTTAAATTAAGTACTGTTACGATATAGTTTAGTGATCCTAATAATGAAGACGCAATAAAAAATGCCATAGAAACTAACCACAAAGTCATTCCCAAACCAGATCCTGGTTGAGCCATCTCTAGCGCACTAAGTGGTGGATATATTGTCCACCCAGCAGCAGCAGGTCCAGCTTCAACAAAAATTGAAATAACCATAAGTACTGTTGAAATAAAAAATAGCCAATATGCTACCATATTTAAAAAACCAGATGCCATATCTCTGGCACCAAGTTGAAGTGGGATTAAAAGATTACTGAATGTACCACTCAATCCAGCAGTTAAAACAAAGAAAACCATTATTGTTCCATGCATTGTAACTAGTGCTAGATATATATCAGCATCCATAACTCCATCTGGAGCCCATTTTCCAAGTAAAAAATCAAAAATTATATTTGGCTGCTCAGGCCAAGCTATTTGCATCCTCATTAATATGGACATTAAAATTCCGATAATACCCATAAAAAAAACTCCCGTAAATAAATACTGTTTGGCAATCATTTTATGATCCTGACTAAAAATATATTTGGTTATAAAAGTTTCTTTATGATGGTGAGCATGATGATCTTTGTCAAATTTTATATATTCTGCCATTGGTTTAATTTTGAGCAATTAATGAATTTTTAAATACTGTTTGCTGATTGTACCAGTTTTCAAACTCCTCTTGAGTCTCAACAATAATTTTCATTTGCATATTATAATGTGATTTTCCACAAATTTTATTACATAAGAGTAAATAATCAAATTCATAAGGATCGAGAGGCTCTTCACCTTTGGTAACCAATTCTTTACTCTTATCTTCTCTGATATTATTTATATTAATAACTTTATCTATCATCGAAGGATTTTCCCTCATTTCCTTGGTAGTTACATTTGGAGTGAAAGTAAATTTTGTAACCATTCCAGGAACACAGTTCATCTGAGCTCTAAAATGTGGCATGTAAGCGGAGTGAAGTACATCTTGTGATCTCATTACAAATAAAACAGGTCTGTCAACTGGAAGATGTAATTCTGTGGTAATAACATCATCTGCGGAATAGATGTCATTTTCATCAACTCCCAATATATTAGCCCTATCAATATCAATTAATCTTACATTTGACTTACCCAAAACATTATCTTCTCCTGCATATCTAGCTTTCCAGTTAAACTGTTGAGCATATAACTCTACAACCATCGGATCGTTATTTTTTTGCATATTCATTACATCAGACCACGTTAATAAACCGTATGTAATAAAACCAGTTAAAACAACTGCAGGTATTATAGTCCACAACAGCTCAAGCTTATGATTATCAGTATAGAATAAGGCCTTAGCATTTTTTTTACCCTTATACTTATAAGCAAAGTAGTACAAAAGAAATTGGGTTATGGTTTGAACAATGAATATTAAAATCATGGTCCAAATCATAAGAGTGTCAATTTGTTCTCCGTGTTCAGAAGCAGCGTTAGAAATTAACGGAAACTTCCCATATTTAATCAAAGAAAAAATGGTAATTGCATAAATAAAGACTAAAAAGCCAAGCATTAATTTCGCTTGTATTTTGTTATCATCGTCATTAGCAATTTGTGAATTGTCGATTTTAATGCCTGAAATCGCTCTTGATAAATCAAAAATNTTAATCATTTGCCANATGGCAATNGTAATAAANGTTANNATNANTANNATAAATANNGTNGTCATANTNTGCNTATNNAAATTTTANTANTGAAAGTTTTCNCTTTCCTTAATCANNGGNTTTCNTTTTGCTAACAATTNTTCTTTTGATAANGNNTAAAAAACNANCANCAAAAATAAGCCTAAAAATATTAATATGGAACTAAATTCNGCAATTCCAAANCCATATCTNTCAANAACAGTTGCNGGCATAATCATCATGTAAACATCCATGTAATGTCCAATCAAAATTATTATTCCAGCCATTACAATAAAAATAGGGACTCTCTTGTAATCACTATTCATTAAAACTAAAAAAGGAAAAAGAAAGTTTAAAGCAAACATTGTAAAAAATGGAATTGGATACATTTCAATTCTGGTAACAAAATATGTTACTTCCTCAGGAATATTAGCATACCAAATAAGCATAAACTGAGAGAACCATAAATACGCCCAAAATACACTAAAACCAAACATAAATTTTGCTAGATCATGTAAATGGCTATCATTAACATATTCTAATAAACCCTTTGATTTTAAGTAAATAGTTATAAGTGCAATAACAGTAATCCCACTAACTGCCATACTTGCAAAAACATACCATCCAAATAATGTACTAAACCAGTGTGGATCAACACTCATTATCCAATCCCAGGACATCATGGATTCAGTATACATAAAGAAAACCAAGAAACCAGCAGAGATCTTAAAGTTTCTTTTAAAGTTTTTATTATCTTTTGCTAAATCTTGGGCAACAGAAAATTTTCTTGAAAAATATCTATATAATGACCATCCACCGATATAAATTAACCCTCTAATCAAAAACGAAGTTTTGTTGAGCCAGCCCTCTTTTCCTTGAATAATTTCATCGTGAGCAACAACTTCTGGATCCATCCAGATAAAAATGTGTTTATCACCAATAAAAGCGATTAATAATACNATTANAGCCCCAGGAAGAAGATAATATGTAATTGCTTCCATGACTCTAAAGAGTACAGGTGACCATCCTGCTTGTGATGCATATTGAATAGCATAAAAAGCTAAAACTCCAAGGGATATCATCATAAAGAAAAATGCAGCTACGTATAAAGCAGCATATGGCCTATTATGAATTTGATGTAATACATGTTCAGCGTGTTCGTCCTCATGTCCATGTGCCTCATCAGATTGATCATTGTAATCTTCCTGATGATAGATATCGGAATTATGATGTTTTTCATTTGAAGCCTCTATTAAATGATTTATATCGGAATGAGAACCATGATATTCTTCTTTAGCTAAAAGTTCTTTAACTTGATCCAGAGTCAAATGAGAAGTTGAATAAGAATAGAACCAACCCAATGAACCTATAATTATCAGGGATATGGAAAATACTTTTAATCTGTTTGATAAGATATACATAATTAGTTCTATTTACTTAAATCTGATTTTAATTTCATAACGTAACTTGTTACCATCCATCTTTCTTTTTCATTCAATTGATTTGCATAAGACCCCATTGTATTTTTACCATAATATATGACATGGTAAGTACTTCCGGNGGTAATCGCTCTACCCTGATCAGCATAACTTGGTATACCAAGAATTTTTTCTCTTTTCACNAAAATTCCCTGACCAGCACCCTTAGTTCCGTGACAAACCCCACAATATACAGTGTATAGCTCTTTTGCCTTAAGCATATCCTGTTCATTAAATTTGTATGGATTATTTAAGTCAATTTTTGCCGTTTCATATCCTTCATTGGTGTCTTCATATTCGTATAATGAATAACCTCTTGGAATTGTACCCTCTACAGGAATTCTAGCTGATAAGTTGTCTTCAAATAAATTATTCTCAGTATATGATTCATAACTTAAAGACTTATACATATTAGGCATATACTCATAGTTAGGAGCTCCTTTATCACTCCAGCATGACTGAATTAAAACGGTAATCAGAAATAATATTTTAATATTAAATTTCATCCTAATGATCTTTACTTTTTACTTCGTTAATCTCCACAGCTCCGGAATCCTTTAAAAGCTTCTTAAGTGCCGCGACAGGTTTATCAGTGATTATCTCAATTAAGAAATGATCATCTGTAGTTCTTGGATCTGGGTTTTCAGCTTCTTTTAAAGGCCACATTCTACTTCTCAAATAAAATGTTATAACCATAAGATGGGCGGCATGAAAAACAGTCATTTCAAACATAATTGGTACAAAAGCAGGCATNTTTTCTAAATAACTAAAGCTAGGTTTTCCACCAATATTTTGAGGCCAGTCAACAATCATAATATAATTCATCATCAATGTAGCAACTGCGATACCAATACATCCATAGATAAAAGCAGCAATGGCAATTCTGGTTGGTTCTAGTCCCATAACTTTATCTAATCCGTGAACAGGGAAAGGAGTATAAATCTCCTCAATATCATAATGTTTTTTCTTTATCTTCTTTACAGCAGAAAGTAATACGTCATCATCATTATATAAAGCATGAAATGTTTTTATTGACCCCATATTACCTTTTAATTTTTTTAATTTTTGATGTCCTAGCGTCAGCACCAGTACCTACCAATGATTTTCCGCTGTCTCTTAACTTCTTATATTTTTCTCCAGAACTTTTAAGAATAGTTTTTACTTCTGCCTGAGCAATTACCGGAAAAGTTCTAGCATATAATAAAAATAGTACAAAGAAAAATCCAATTGTTCCAATAAAAATACTTATATCGATAAATGTTGGAGAAAACATAGTCCAAGATGAGGGTAAATAATCTCTGTGTAAGGATGTTACAATAATAACAAATCTTTCAAACCACATTCCAATATTAACAACAATTGATATAAAGAATGAAAACATAATACTTGTTCTTAATTTTTTAAACCACATAAACTGAGGTGAAAAAACATTACAGCTCATCATTGCCCAATAAGCCCAGGCATAAGGTCCAGTAGCTCTGTTTAAAAAGGCATACTGTTCGTATTCAACACCAGAGTACCAAGCTATAAATAATTCGGTTATATAAGCAACACCAACTATTGACCCTGTAATCATTATAACTATATTCATTAATTCAATGTGTTGCAGTGTAATATATTCTTCAAGATCACAAACCTTTCTCATTATTATTAATAAAGTATTTACCATTGCAAAACCTGAAAANATTGCTCCTGCGACAAAATAAGGGGGGAAAATTGTAGTATGCCACCCAGGAATTACTGAAGTAGCAAAATCGAATGATACAATAGTATGAACAGATAATACAAGTGGTGTAGCAAGTCCCGCAAGAACTAATGATACTTCTTCAAATCTCTGCCAATCTTTAGCACGTCCTGACCAACCGAAACTCAATATACCATAAATTCTTTTTTGAAAAGGTTTTATAGCTCGATCTCTTATCATCGCAAAATCGGGGAGTAACCCAGTCCACCAAAAAACCAAAGAAACAGATAAATATGTAGATATTGCAAATACATCCCATAAAAGTGGTGAGTTAAAGTTAACCCAAAGTGATCCGAAACCATTTGGAATAGGCAGCATCCAATATGCTAACCATGGTCTGCCCATATGAATAATGGGAAATAATCCAGCTTGAATAACCGAAAAGATTGTCATTGCCTCAGCAGATCTATTAATCGCCATTCTCCATTTTTGCCTAAACAGTAACAGAACGGCAGAAATTAAAGTTCCTGCATGACCAATTCCTACCCACCAGACAAAGTTTGTAATATCCCAGGCCCATCCTACAGTTTTATTTAATCCCCATACACCGATACCTGTTGAAACAGTATAAATAATACAACCAAGGCCCCACAAAAACATGGTCAAGGATATAGAAAAAACAATCCACCATTGCTTATTTGCTCGGGTTTCGATAGGCTTTGCAATATCAACCGTCACATCGTGGTAGGATTTTTCTCCAGCGACTAAAGGTCTTCTAATTGGTGCTTCGTAATGGGATCCCATAATTAATATCTATACTTTATTTTTTGTATTTCTCACTTTTACTTGATAGACAACATTTGGTTTTGTACCAACTGCATCTAGCAAATGATAAGCTCTTTCATTATCTTTCAATCTTGAAATTTCGCTACCTTCTTCATTTATATCTCCAAACCTCATTGCTCCACTTGAACAAGCTGAAGCGCAAGCACAGGTGTCGTTAAACTCTCCTTTTGCTACAGGCCTTCCTTCGAGTTTAGCCTTTAATATAACTGCTTGAGTATTTTGAATACAAAATGAGCATTTTTCCATAACTCCTCTGGATCGAACAGTAACATCAGGATTAATTACCATTCTACCTAAGTCATTATTCATGTGGTAATCAAACTCGTCATTTCCGTTATACAAGAACCAGTTAAATCTTCTAACTTTATAAGGGCAGTTATTAGCACAATATCTTGTTCCTACACATCTGTTATATGCCATATGATTCTGGCCCTGTCTACCGTGACTTGTAGCGGCAACCGGACAAACAGTTTCACACGGTGCGTGATTGCAATGCTGACACATAATGGGTTGAAAGGCAACCTGTGGGTTTTCTGACGGATTTTCTAATTCACCAAAAGAAGATAAAGAGCTACCTAGCCCACTTATATTATCTTTCTTTAGATCATCATCATAGAATGAATCCTCAGAAGAATAGTACCTATCAATTCTTAGCCAATGCATATCTCGACTTTTTCTAATTTCAGTCTTCCCTACAACCGGTACATTATTTTCGGCATGACAAGCAATGACACATGCACCACATCCTGTACAAGCATTTAAATCAATAGAAAGATTAAAATGGTGGCCAATTGACCTGTCAAACTCTTGCCACAAATCAACATCTGGTGAAGAGACAGGGGTTTCAATATGATTCAATGAAACCATAACTTGATTATTCCATATTTCAGCACTTTCTGTGTTAAATACTTCTAAACTTGTTTCTTTAATGATATCTCCTCTACCCATTAAGGTGTTTTGAAGCTGTATACACGCAAACTCATGAATTTCTTCTGTTGGTATTATTTCGATAAGTTGAACAGGGTTAAAATCTGAATATAGATTATAGGCATTAACTCCAGTCATCATTTCGTTTTTAACTCCTTTAGTTCTTCCGTAACCAAATGCTAAACCAACAGTACCTCTGGCTTGTCCAGGCTGAATAATTACGGGAGCTTTTAACGTTTTTGTTCCTATTCTAATTATAGCATACTTTCCATTTAGTCCTCCGTTAGCATCATTCCTTGACTGATTGAAAAAAGTACTAGGCTCTAATAATAACCCAAGTTCTTTGGCGTCATACTCAGAAATAGTTAAATAATTGTCCCAGGTTGCTCTGGTTAATGGATCAGGAAACTCTTGAAGCCAAGGATTATTTGCATGCTGTCCATCACCCATTCCTGTTTTTGGATAAAGATTTAATTCAAATTTGCCTGAACCTTGAGTTTCAATTTTGAAAATCTTATCATAATGATTAAAAGAATATGCTTCTGAAATAAATTTATTTTTAGAAATTTTGGAAGATTTATTTACAAAAACTCCGTCATGTAATGCTTTTTTCCAAGAAGATGTATTTAATATACTTTCTGTCCAGTTGGTTTTTATGTAATCGTGAAGGCTAGATTTATTATCCGTCCATTTTAACAATAACTCCTCAAATTGTTTGGTGTCAAATAATGTTTTTATAACAGGTTGAGATAAAGAATAATCTTTATTTGTCAACTCGAAATCACCCCAGGATTCTAAGTAATGATTTGATGCAGCAACATAATTGGTTTTTGAAGCAGTTTCATCACTCTTTGTTGAAAAGCATATTGACATATCTACTTTTTGTAAACCATCAAGGAATTCTTGTGAGTTCGCAAGTGTATACATCGGATTAACTCCAGACATAATTAACGCACCAACCTGACCACTGGACATTTTTTTTATTAGATTAATAACATCTTCGTCTTTACCATTTCTCTTAAATATTGATTGTTGAGGTAAATAGGATTTACTGTTAATTTTTTCATTAATTTCAAGAACAAGAGATTGATACTTCTGATCTTTAATTCCTGTGACAATTACAGCACCATCTTTGGCAGATTTAATCTCTTGAATTGTTTGCTTAGCTATATCTGAAAGTTTATCTGAAAGTTTTAAGTCTGACTTAATGTTAAGTTTTTTAGAACCTAAAAACATTTGATGCAACTCTAATAATATAAGCTTTTGCTCTTCAATTTTGAGAGGGACTCTTAAATCTGCATTTGCTCCTGAAAGTGTCATATTGGACTCAAACTGAATATGTCTAGACATTTTTCCATTGTCAGGAATTCTTCCCTTAGCATAAGAACAATCAAAACCTCCACCCTGCCAATCACCTAAGAAATCTGCACCTATAGAAACAATTAATTCAGATTCTGAAAAGTCATAATTTGCCAAACCTCGAACTCCGTATCTAGATTCAAAAGCGTCAAGTGCTTTGGATTCAGAAATAGCATCAAAAACTACATGTCTGACGTTATTATACTTCAGCTTAAAATCATTTATTAATTTTAATGATGAGGGACTAGCTAGGGTCTGAGTTAATAAAACAATTTCTTTAGAAGACTTTGAGATTTCTTCCAATTTTGATTTGGTTTCATACTCAAATCCAAACCATGAAATTGGCATATTATCCTTGTTTGGCTGAGCAAGTCTTGCATTATCATAGAGATCCAAAATTGATGCATGTACTCTTGCATTAGCAGCCATTGAATCTGGAGCTAATTTATTTTTTTCAACCTTAATAGGCCTTCCTTCTCTATTTTTTATCAGAATATTAGCGAAGTCATATCCGTTACCTATAGTTGTGGCATAAAAGTTAGCTACACCTGGAATAATTTCTTTAGGCTGAACAACATACGGAATAGATTTAACTACGGGACCTTCACATGCAGCTAATGTTGCAGCAGCAGTACTAAATCCTATATATTTTAGAAAGTCTCTTCTGGATGTTGAACTATCAGCAAGATTATCTTTATCAGACAAAAACTCATCTACCGGAAGCTCTTCAACAAACTCTTTATTTTTCAGTTTATCAAATACATCATTGTTATCAGAATTTAATTCTGATAAATTTTTCCAGTATTTTTTATTATTAGACATATCTAAATTTAATCTATATTAATAATGACATTTCCCACATTCTAAACCACCCATCTGAGCAGCTGTCAGTTCTTCAACCCCATATTTCTTTGATAATTCCTTGTGAATTCTGTCATAATATTCATTGTCTTTAATCTTTACATTTGTTTCTCTGTGACAATTTATACACCAACCCATTGTTAGCGGAGAATGCTGATACATAATTTCCATTTCCTCAACAGGACCGTGACAAGTTTGGCACTCGATTCCAGCAACCGAAACGTGTTGTGAATGATTAAAATACGCAAAGTCTGGCAAATTATGAATTCTAACCCATTTTACAGGAAAAGTTACCCCCGTATATTCTTGAGCTTCATCATCCCATCCAACAGCTTTGTATAGTTTTTTTATTTCTCCATCATAAAACTCTTTTGTATATTCTTCGGTTGTTTCGCCATTATATTCATAAATATTCTTGTGGCAATTCATACAAATATTTAAAGATGGTATTCCTGAATGCTTACTCACTCTTGCAGATGAATGACAATAATTACAATCAATTTTATTATCCCCTGAATGAATTTTATGAGAATAATGAATTGGCTGAACAGGCATATAACCTTGATTTACACCAACCTGCATAAAATACGAGTATGTACCATATGCGCTTGATAACAAAAATAAGATGGCGGTACAAAGTAATAAAAATTGATTTTCTAAATATGATTTCCAAATTGATTTACCTTTTTTCTTTTCTTCAATCTTAACTCCTTTAAGCTCTGCAAGGTTTTTCAAAGTTTTAGAAACAAAAACTAGTCCAATTAGAAGAAGTAAAAATAATACAGTAAATAAGCCTAAAATAATTTCATCACTTAAACCGGTACTATTTGAAGGACCACCAGGTATTTCTGCAACCACTTCAGCTGGTTTTGGAACAGTCTTTTCTAAAGCTGTATAGGCTAANATATTATTNANATCAGAATCNGTCANCTGNGGATANGCNGTCATNGCNGACNTGTTNTATTCNTCGTAAATTTTATTNGCATAAGCATCTCCNGATTTNATNAGNGCNGANCTGTTTCTNATCCANGCATANAACCANTNNCTNTCNANGCCTTCATCNTCNANTANNCTNGTTTCAACATTNCTTANTGCAGGACCAGTCATTTTTCTNTCTAACTTNTGACANGANGCACANTTGGTNTTAAACAATGNNTTACCNNNNACNGGATCNNCATCTTGNGCNAANNNTNNTANNNTTGAAGTAAAAAANAGNNCNAGNAAAAGTNGACNAAATATTTTNNNTTTTAGNTTNGNTAGTCGGNTAGACTTNANNANTGAAAATTGTCTTCTAANTTCTTTTTGAATCCATTCANAAATCGCCNGTTAAAAATCAAGCACAAAAATAACATCTAAAATGTTTTTTTTATTCATAAATTTGCTAATATTAAGTGTAAAATACTAATTTATACTCATTCTAAATAAAAAATTATGTCTAAGTTATTAATATTAATTAATTCGTTNATTATTTTGATGAATTTCTCCCCATTCTATGCACAAAATGGAAATGTGATAATTAATAAAGATAAAAAAATTGAAAAAATTATTGAGCTTAAAAAAGAGGTTAACAAAAATTCAAAAAATCTAAGTATTCAGATTTTTAGTGGTAGTAAAAAAAAATCAATTGCTGTTTTAGAATCTTACATAAATTTATTTAATGATTCAACAGCAAAACTTATTTATGAAACCCCAAATTATAAAGTATGGGTTGGAAATTTTAATACTATGTTAGANGCTGATAGATTTTTAATAAAAATTAGAAAAGAATTTCCAGAAGCATTTATTTTTAGACCAAAATAATCTATTAAATTTTCTTTTTAATAGCAACATTAATAAATCCTTCGATTTCATCTCCAACTTTAAGATCTTTATAATCTTTTATTTGCAATCCACAATCGTAACCTTTTGAAACTTCTTTTGCATCATCTTTAAATCTTTTCAAAGATGATAATGATCCGGTATAGATTACTACTCCTTCTCTAATTAATCTGATTTCAGAATTTCTAATAATTTTTCCTTTTGTTACCATGCAACCAGCTATTGTTCCAAGCTTAGAAATTTTAAAGGTTTCTCTGACTTCACAAAGTCCNGTGATTTCCTCTTTAAAATCGGGNGACAACATACCTTCCATCGCATCCTTGACATCATTAATAGCATCATAAATAATAGAATATGTTCTTATATCTATTTGCTCTTTATCGGCAATTTGTCTAGCACTTCCCATAGGTCTAACATTAAACCCAACCACAATAGCNTTTGACGCAGAAGCTAATAACACATCACTTTCTGTAATTGCACCAACAGCCTTATGAATAATATTCACCTGGATTTCTTCGGTTGAAAGTTTTTGAAGAGAGTCTGTCAATGCCTCAACAGATCCGTCTACATCACCCTTAAGAATAATATTAAGTTCTTTAAATTCACCAAGAGCGATTCTTCGCCCTATTTCATCAAGTGTAATATGTTTTTGTGTTCTAACAGTTTGCTCTCTCTGAAGTTGATTTCTCTTGTTCGCAATCTGCTTCGCTTCTCTTTCATCAGCAAATACGGTAAATTTATCTCCAGCCTGTGGAGCACCATCAAGTCCTAAAATAGAAATCGGAGTTGAAGGGCCTGCTTCTTTTACCTCATTTCCTCTTTCATCATACATTGCCTTTATCTTTCCGCTTGTTTTTCCTGCTAAAACAAAATCTCCAATTTTTAATGTCCCTGATTGTACCAGTATTGTAGAAACATAACCTCTTCCCTTATCTAAAAATGCTTCAACTATAGCTCCATTGGCATCTTTATTTGGATTAGCTTTTAATTCTAAAAGTTCGGCTTCTAGCAAAACCTTTTCCAACAGTTCATTTACCCCATCGCCTTTTAATGCTGATATATCGTGGGATTGAATTTTTCCACCCCAATCCTCAACAAGTAAATTCATGCCAGAAAGACCTTCTTTAATTTTATCAGGATTAGAATTTGGTTTATCAATTTTATTAATCGCAAAAACTATAGGGACTGAAGCAGCTTGCGCATGTGAAATTGCCTCTTTTGTCTGAGGCATGATATCATCATCTGCAGCTATTACAATTATTGCCAAGTCAGTAACTTGTGCTCCTCTAGCTCTCATCGCGGTAAATGCTTCGTGACCAGGTGTATCAAGAAAAGTAATTTTTTGACCATCATTTAACTCAACACTATATGCACCGATATGTTGAGTAATACCTCCTGATTCCCCAGCAATTACATTTTCTTTTCTGATGTAATCTAATAATGATGTTTTCCCATGATCTACATGACCCATTACCGTAACTATTGGAGGCCTATGCTTCAAATCTTCTGGAGAATCTTCAATAACAGGTGTATCATCTTCAATCTCTGCNGTTACAAATTCAACTTTGTACCCAAATTCTTCAGCTACAATTGAAAGGGTTTCAGCGTCAAGCCTTTGATTTAAGGTAACCATCATACCCAATGTCATGCATGCAGAAATAATCTCAGTTGTTGATACATCCATCATTGTTGCTATTTCATTTGCAGTAACAAATTCAGTTACCTTTAAAACTTTACTTTCTTGCTCCTGAAATGCTAGCTCTTCTTCAGATTTTTGTTTATGCTGATCTCTTTTATCTTTTCTATATTTAGCTGCTTTTCCTTTAGAAGATTTCCCTTGTAATTTTTCTAGGGTTTCCTTTATCTGTCTTTGTACTTCTTCCTCGCTCGGCTCTTCTTTAGTAGATTTTTTTGGTCTCTCTTTTTGATTAAACTTTGACTTACCAAAATTATTTTGACCCGTATTCCCCTTATTAGAAATAATTCTTTTTCTTTTCTTTTTAGACTTTAAATNAGTAGAAATTGTTTCCTCTTTTTTAAATTTATCTAGATTAATTTTTTCACCAGTATCTTTTAAACCAGATAACTTTTTATAATTATCTTTCTTTATCGTTTCATTTGATATTAATTTATTTTCGGACTCTTTAGTGTCCGATTTTTCAGTAGTATCTAAATTTTCTTTTTTAAGCTGAGGTTTTTTATTTTCATCTAAATCAATTTTTCCAATTTTTTTAAATTTCACAACCTTGGAAGAAGCTCTTATAACATCGGATTGGGATGAAGACAATAAATTTTGTTCCTTTTCAAGTTTTTCACGAAGTTCTTCCTTTTCCTTGTTTTTTGCCTCAACTGCCTCCTTTGAAGCTATTTTCTTATCAGCATCAATCTGAAATTCATCACATAACAAATTATATAGGTCTAGAGAAATCTTGGTAGTAGGTCTTCTTTCGATTTTATGACCCTTTGAATCTAAAAAATCTGCAACCCTTTCGATAGAAATATTTAATTCTCTTAATACTTTATTTAATCTAATTGTTTCTGCCATATATTTGTCAGTTTTTAATCCTCAAATTCTTCTTTTAATATTTTTATTACATCATTAATTGTTTCCTCTTCTAGATCAGTCCTTTTAATTAAATCTTGTGCTTCTTGTTCTAAAACACTCTTAGCTGTATCAAGTCCCGCTTTGGCTAGCTCCTCGATTACCCACGAATCAATTTCATCAGAAAACTCTGTTAACTCAACATCTTCTTCTGCACCTTCTCTAAATACATCAATCTCATAACCTGTTAATTGCCCAGCTAATCTTATGTTGTGACCTCCTCTACCAATAGCTTTACTGACTTCTTCAGGATTAAGGATAACTTCAACCCTTTTATTTTCATCATCTATTTTCATAGAATTTACTCTTGCTGGATTTAATGATCTTGTAATAAATAATTGTAGGTTATTTGTGTAATTTATCACGTCTATATTTTCATTACCTAATTCTCTTACAATTCCATGAATTCTAGATCCTTTCATTCCAACACAAGCCCCTACGGGATCAATTCTATCATCATATGAATCTACTGCGACTTTAGCTTTTTCTCCAGGAATTCTTACAACTTTTTTAATAGAAATAAGCCCGTCAAAAACTTCTGGAATTTCTTGTTCAAATAATTTTTCAAGAAAAACAGGAGAAGTTCTTGATAAAATAATTGAAGGTTTAGTTCCGATTAACTCAACACTCTCAATAATACCCCTAATATTATCTCCTTTTCTAAAAAAATCTGAAGGAATTTGTTTATCCTTTGGCATAACAATTTCATTTCCCTCATCGTCCAATAAAATAATTACCTTGTGTCTAATATGATGAACCTCTGCTGAATATATCTCNCCCTCTAGTTCTTTAAATTTTTTGTAAATATTTGTATTATCATGTTCATGTAGCTTTGCTGTTAAATTTTGTCTTAATGCTAAAATTGCTCTTCTTCCTAAATCCACCAGTTTAACTTCTTCGGAAACATCTTCTCCAACTTCAAAATCAGGTTCAATTTTTCTAGCTTCAGAAATTGCAATTTCTAAATTTTCATCTTCAACATTATTATCTTTAACAACAATTCTGTTTCTCCAAATTTCAAGGTCACCTTTGTCAGGATTAATAATTACATCAAAATTTTCATCATCTCCGTATTTTCTTCTAAGAGCTGATCTAAAAACTTCTTCAAGAATGGCCATAAGGGTTACCCTGTCAATTAATTTATCATCTTTAAAATCTGAAAACGATTCGATTAGAGTTAGATTATCCATATTTTTAAAATTTTACTTTAACTTTTGCTTCTTTTATTNNATTTAAATTAATTTTTACTGTTTTATCAACTGTAATTTTTCCTTTTCCTATTGGCTTAGGTTCTCTTTCCCTCCAAACCAATTCAATAGATTCATTATCATTTTTGATTAATTTTCCCTCATATTTGTCTTGATCTGTTTTCACTGTAAGAATTCTACCACAATGCTTAGAATATTGTCTTGCATTAACAAGTGGCGAGGTTGCTCCACATGATGTTACTTGAAGTGAAAAATCAATTTCATCTCTGTCAAAATATCCTTCAATAGTTTTACTAATAAACATACAATCCTCAACCTTGACTCCTTTATCTCCGTCAATTATAATCATTATTTCATTATTTTCAGAAATTAAAAAATCAATTAAAAAAAGATCCTCTCTCAAATCAAAACACTCATCTAATAATAAATATATTTTTTTCTTCAACATATTCTATAAAAAGAGGGGACTTTTAGTCCCCTCATAATTTTTTAAATATTAATCAGTTGTGCAAATATACAACAAAATATTTATTTGAAATATAAATACTCTTAGTTGGCCTACTAGGGCTCGAACCTAGACTCTTCTGGACCAAAACCAGACGTGTTACCAGTTACACCATAGGCCATTGAGGATGCAAATTTAAA